>JALONJ010000029.1 GCA_025455045.1 Microscillaceae bacterium
AAACTTATACAAATTTTCTCCATCTTTTTTCTGTAGGGAGATTAGCCTTCGGAGAGGGCAGGGTGAGGCAAAAGAAATGCGTAAATTTGAAATGCACCCTTCAAACTTGCTTTTGATACCACCCAAAACCAAAAGTAACCCAAGCAATGACGAAAAAAAACGTTTTTTTTATTGAGTAAATCTTACATCTGCCAGAAAACCAACCATTCTGATACAACCCAAACTGCCCAAATGCAGTAAAATTGCAATATAAATTGAACACTCTTAAAAATAAAATCAATGGAATTACGCCTTATACCTTACTACGATACCCGTTATAAATCCATCGCTTGGAATCCTGATTACAATATGGTGTGTGCCGAATGGAAAGATTTTGCCAAAAGTGATGAGTTCAAAGAATCGATTAGCAAGCAAATAGAATTGTTAAAAAATAAAAAATCTGAAAAACTATTGCTAGATGCCCGCAATTTTAAAGGCATCGGACCCAAAGACCAAGAGTGGGCAGAGGCGCACCACATTCCGGCTTTGGTCGAAGAAGGTTTGAAAAAATTGGCAATCATTGCCTCGCAAAATATATTTGGCAAAGTAAGCCTCAATAATTTGCTCGACAAAGCCAACCACACTCAAGCCAAAGTGCGCTTATTTGCTACCGATATTGAAGCAATGGCTTGGTTGATGGCAAAGTAATGCAGGTAAACTGAAAAATTCATAACTCATTGTAAATCAATTAGTTATATTGCAAAAACGCTTCACAAATCAAGATTTGTGAAGCGTTTTTTATTTTTTAAAAAAGTTATTTGAATGAAACTAAAATTGCATAAATTTTTTAATCTGTTGATGCAACAAATCATTGATAAAATCATCTATAACTACTCCATCTTTAAAAATCTCGCGCACTTTGGGCAATTTTACTTTGATACTCAATACTTCGGCGTTCAAATAATGAAAAATATCGGTCAAATGACTCACTGCCAATGCTCCGCCCTGAACTCCCGAAGATAAACTTACGAGCGCGATTTTTTTGTTTTGAAACGAATTAGGATAGCGCAAACCATCAATAAATGTCTTAATCACCCCCGGAAAAGAGCCATTGTATTCGGGAACAACTAATACAAATTTTTCATTTTGGTCGATAACCGCCTGAAACTCATTGAATTGGGGGTTTTTGCCGGCGTTTTCGTACAAAGCCGAAAAACTAAAATCGGGGGGCAATAAGTTCAAATCCAAAATTTGACTTTCAATTTGATAACCATTCAACAAACTTTGATAATATTGACAAACTTTTTTGGTTAGTGCATTTTTACGATTGGTGCAACTAATAATTGTAATCATTTAATTTAAAATTAAAAAATAAGTAACTATCTGATAATCAATTAGTTACAAATAAAATTCATAATTAATTCAAAAAACGCTACGCAAACTTGCCTAGGTTTCATAATAACCAATCGTAAGGCAATTAGTTCATTTTTGCGCCGAGTAAACTTGGCAATGGCTATACGTGGGCGAGTTTTTATAGTTCTTGGGTTGTGTCGGGCTTTCGGCGGGTGGATTTTGCCACAGGTGAGTAAAAAAACAATTGCTTGGCAAAACATTTTCAAAAAACCAATGAGAAACTTTGTCAATGTTTGAAAAAAATCGGATAATGTGCTTATATTTACTTTCAAATTTGGGAAAAAATATTGTTTATGAAACAAAAAAAAGTTCAAGAAGACCATTTTCGCAAGCGTTGGGCAAGTTTGGGTATGTTTGCCGGACCTTTGGTTTTTTTGATTTTATTATTTTTCAGTTTGCTCATTCACGAATGGAAAATGAGCGAAGTCGGCTACACGGCGGTAGTGGGCATTGCCGGAATCATTTTTGGCTGGGCAATTGGCTTTTTGTTAGCCCCCGAAACCTTCAAACATTTGGAGTTTAGCCGGGCTACCATTGTAATTTTGGCATTTGTGGGCGGGTATGTGTTTAGCAAGTTAGAGCCGATTTTGTTTTTTTTGTTCAAAGAAAATATTTTGCTCGAGAAACCCAGTTATGGGATTCGCTTTATGATTTTTTTGATTTGTTTGAGCATTGCTACAATCAATATGTATGTTTATCGCAAATATTTGGACGATTTTGCGCGCTGGATGCAGTACGACCCCGAAGCCTCGCCACTAAGTGAAGTCAATGAATTGAAAGTTGAGGAAGAAATGAATAACAACTAAAGTTTATAGTTCCTAGTTCCTAGTTTCTAGTTTGGGTTGGCAGTTAAGTAATTGAAAATCAAGTAATTAACTAAAAATTTGTGAATTTCCTAAACGATTTAAAATCTTCCAAAGTCGGACACAGTCAATGAGTTATAAAATATTTCCAAAGTATTGTCAGGTAAAAATCAATTTCCTATAATTTTAATACCCGGATAATCTTTGACTTTTGACAAATCAGAATGTACCACAGCCTTTAGGCTGTGCCTCCCACAGCCTAAGGGCTGTGGTACAACTTTTATAATTCATTGATAATCAAGTATTTACAATAAATTTTCGATTAATTTACAATTGTTGGCAATGATTAAAATAGTATTGTAAATAACTTTGAGTTAAAAATATATAAGCTATTGATAATCAGATATTTGCATAATTTGAATTGAAAAAATATGTTAAAAAATATACTCTTACTTACTTTTTTGTTTTTGGTAATCAATGCTAGTGTGGTATATTGGCTTTTGGGCGAAAATGACCAAGAAAACTTTAAACCCACACCTTTGATTATCAGCCAAGTAACCATTTATCCTCAACAAGCCCGCCTGAGTGCTACCCAAGCCCTCAGCCTCAAGCCGGGCGACACCACGCTCGTTTTTAGCAACATTGCGCCCAAAATAGATACCAATTCTTTGCAAATCAACCCATCGGGCGAGCTGACCATTCAAAAGATGTATTACCGCCTTCGCCCGCTCAACGACAAAAATCAGGAATCCCAACAAAAAACCTTACAAGATACCCTTACGATTTATGAAGACAGCATCGCCCAAACCAATATTATGGTACTGGCTTTGCAAAAAGAAGAAGATATGCTCTTGGCAAACCAAACCCTTACCACTGCTCAAGAAGCCCTCACGGCTGACAAACTCAAAGAAATGAGTGGATTTATTAAAAATCGGTTTATAGATATTCAAAAAGAAAAAATCAAACTCAATAAACAAATCCAAACTCTGACGGCAAGCCAAGAAAAAATCAAACAACGTTGGGAAAAAATCAAACAAAATCCCCAACAAATGTCGTCTGAAATAGTCGTACACCTATCTAGCCCCAATGTATATAACGGTAGTTTGGAAATAAGCTATTTGGTCAATGATTGTGGTTGGCAACCCGTGTATGAGGTCAAAATAAATACCGATACCTTGGCGCAATTGACTTTTAAAGCCCAAATTTGGCAAAATAGCGGCTTGGCTTGGCAAAATGTCAAACTGACTATCTCGCAAAATCAGCCGCAAACCTCCAAAAATCGGCTGAATTTGCGCCCCCGTCAAGCGGATTTGGCATCTGAACCCGATTCTACCCAGCCAAATCAAACGGATACCCTAGCCCAACAAGCCGAAGCACAAAATCTTGATATATCAGGAGAAACTTTGGAAGTGGAGCAACCTGAGTGGACACTGGAAAAGAACCTCAGCCTCGCTTCCAATGTGTATAAACAAAACATAGTTGTAAAGAATGTCGACTTTAAACCGGAATGGGCTTATGCTGCTTTTCCGCAAGTTGCTCCGCAAGTATATCAAGCCATCTTGTGGCGCGGGTGGCAATCGGCAAAACTGCCTTTGGGTACAGCCAAAGTGTATCAACAAGGTAAACTAAAACAAGCCCTAGAACTGCTGACTACGATGGATACAATCCTCCAAATACCTTTGCAAGCCGTAGCCAAAGTTGAAATGAAACGCAACTTGTTGAAAAAAACCCAAACATCTGATAATCAGACAGTTACCGAGCAATGGCAATACGAAATTCGCTTGAATAACCCCCAAAAAGATACCCTTGATTTGTATATCAATGAAGTATTGCCCAAGGTCAAAAATGAAAAGATTAAATTGACTTGGCAAGCTAACAATCAAGCCAAATTGAATAAAAATATGCAAATTTTGCAATGGCAAATTCGGCTTTTGCCACAAAGTAATCAGATATTGCAATATGAGTATAGCTTGGCATATCCCGAAAAAAAGAAACTGTTATGGCAATGAATTTGGTTTTAGCGGATAGGTAATAACAAATTAGGATAATTTTCCAAATAAAATTACATAACTGATATTTAATCAAAAAACACGTTTTTTTCGCCGAATAAATTTGCGTACTTTGTCGTTTGAATCGACAAGGGATAGATCAATTGAAATATGAGTAATAAGTAAACCATTGATTATCAAAGGTTTATAATTTGATAATTTTCAGGTTTAAAAAAAAATTGGGCTAACTCCAAAAATTTTTAACCAATATTTTTTTAAATTTATAACAACCTCATAATCAATTGGTTAGATATGTTTTTTACCCTTATTGATGAGTTTGTAGGGCATAAATAAACGAAAAATAATAGCAATTTTAACAATCTTAACCCCTCAAAAGGCATAACTTAATTCGTTTTTTTTGCGTTTGAAACTGTAATTATTGTGCCTATACTATACCCGAAATAAAATTAACTTTATTCAGAAAATATATGTTGGCATTTGGAAAATATTATACTAGAATAAACATTATGAACCGAATCAACTACATTATTAAGTTCCTATTCAAGAATTTAATAGCAGTTTACTTGGCATTGGCAGCGTGGGATGTTTCAGCCCAAAACAACGCCCAAAGTAGCCTCTATGATGACTGTAGCGGAGCTATAGCCGGTAATTTGCTTGACCTCACTACCGTTCCTGTGCCATCTTCGGCTTCTTTTACCAACAGCCCGATTAGTTTGGCGGGAGCTACTACCTCGGCTACGGCTTCGCCTGCTAGTTGTGTAACTCAATTTCCTGCCGGTCCTCCCCCCTCAGTATTTTATACTGCTTCGCCGCCGGTTACATTTACTGCGCTTCAGGATGCTTGGATTCGCTTTCGCGCGCCAGCTACCGGACCTCTGGTGATTACCTATACGCCTACTTCTACCGCCAACAACGTGGCATTGATAGTTTATAACATTCCCGGCGGAGGTTGTCCGGCAGTCAATAATAACGAAATATTGCAATGCGGCAATGCTTTTGGGGCAGGCTTTACCGAGTCGATTACAGTCAGTGCCACTGCCAATGTTACGTATTTGCTTCGCATTATCAATGTAAATAATTCTACTACTATAGCCGGTAATATTTCTTTTTATGCCGGACCTGCTGCCGTTGGTGATTTGTGTACCGATGCAGACGGAAGTAATGCCAGTACCGAAGTTACAGTAGGCACTTGCGGCTTGCCTTACAATGTATCGGGCAGTTTTCTTCACAATGAGCGCAATACGACAGTACCTTGCGGAGGTACTATCCAAACTGAAAGCTGGTTAAGAGTAAATATAAGATCAAATCGTAGAATAAGAATCCAATATCGCAATGCTAATAAAGATGCAGCAATTATTGTCTATCAGGGGGCGGCTACGGCTTGTAATACCCTTGCTGCCCCTACCGTATGCTCCAATAGTGTTGCGGGGGCAGGGCTGGAAGCTGTGGAATTTAACTCGCCTGCTGGGGTTGCTACTGCTACCACCGCCTATCTAATCAGAATAGCCAATGTCCAAGATGCGCAAACGATGGACGGAGAATTGTGTATAACTGAACTAATCGGGCGAGACAATTGCTTGAGTACATTTAATGATTACTACAACACCTCCACAAATACTGGAGTTACTCCGGTAGGTATTGCGGTTGGCAACTGTAATGTAAGACTGGATGTGCCGGGAGGTTCCGATGCTACTAATGCCGCACCTCAATTATGTTCAGAAGATGCATCACTTGCTGATGCTTGGACTATATTTCGGGCAACCGCTACGCAAAACGTGCGGTTGGAATATAACTCTATCAATAATAGCAATCCTGCATTGCTGGTTTATGATTTTGGAACGACTACCACGCTTACATCAGTTAATGACCCCGATGCCGTCAATTTTTGTGTTCCTGGACCTAGTAGTGTGCTGGCTTGTAATACTGCGGTAGGCGCACCCTCAGCAGCAGTAAGCTTTCAAGCAACGAATGGGCGTTTGTATGCAATCAGAGTGATTAGAGACACTGGGACTGAGTTATTAGGAAGTTTATGTTTATATGCCGATACCAAAAGAGCCGAAGATGATTATTATACTGCCAACACTTATTTGTTAGATGGCTCGGATTGTACCCGCCAGTTTAATTTATTGGCAAGTTTCAATGATAAAGGTGGCCAAATTTCTGAAAACGGATTACCCGACGACGTGACTTCTTGCAGCAATGGATCGGTATCATTAAAAAATGATGCTTGGGCTACCTTTACTACGCCGGCAGCTATTCCCGCGGGTGGTTATGTCCTTGAGTATAACAATGATAACAATGACCCGAGTGTTGCCAATGACATCGCTGTATTGATCTATCGGGGAATTAACAATGCTACTCCCCCCTTGGCAACTGCCGCCAATACTTGTGCCACTGCGACTACTAATATGACCCCAAACTCTACTATTGCTACTTTTGTAGTTCCTACGGGGGTCGACTGGCTAGTGCCGAATGATGACCCTAATACTTCTTGTCGTAGTTATGCTGCCGGACAAGCCAAAGGTGATGCTTGGGTTAGATTTACAGCCCCTTCTAATGACCCGTTTGTGGTAATTTACCAATCAAACACCGGCGACAACGGTGATGCGTCGATTGAATTATATGATGGCTGTGGTGGAACTTTTTTACAATGTATCAATAGCATACAAGGGGGCGGAAATACTGCTACCGGGGCAGAGAGGTTGTTTTATGAATTTTCCTCTGCCGGAACTACTTATTTTATTCGTATTGTCAACAATGCCAATAATGTTGCGGGCGGTACAATGACTGGTCGTTTATCCGTTTATTCTTCTTTAGCTTTGACAACTTGTGTAAATAATGTAGTAGAAGGCTTAGAAGAACTCACCCTAGATGCTAGTAATTTACTGCCTAATACCCAATATTTTATAAGAGTAGCCAATGTAGTCACCAGCAATGCTCCTAATAGTACAACCGGTACTTTGTGTATTCGCCCAAATACGCTCATTGAAGGTGATATTTGTACCAATGCCATAGAAGTAGCAGTGGGGGATTGTGGGGTAGATTTTAGTTTAACCACTGCATTTTCGCAAAGAACAAATGTAACAACTCCTCCCGCCCCCTGTGCCGGCGGATCTGGTACCGGGCGTGACGGCTGGCTCAGATTCACTGCTACTAGTACCCAAACTACCATTGAGTATTTTAATACGACTGCTATAGGTAATCAAAATGCGGTTATTTCAATATATCGAGGTACTTGCAATGGTTTGGTGTATGTTGGTTGCTCCAATTCAGTAGCTCCCAATACCGCAGGAGTTGAGCGAGTAAGGTTGAGTACCATACCGGGAATTCAATATTTTATCAGAGTACACAATGTGTTTGCTTCTCCTACTACATTAGATGGTCAATATTGTATCTACAATACTGCCGAGCGCGATGTGTGTAGTGATGGAGACTTAGTTACCAAAAATGTGGGGGAATGTAATATTCGCTTTGATATTCCTCGCAATTTCGGACCCTCACCCTCTACGCTTACACTTCGCAACTTCCTTGCCGGGCAATCCTTTCCGATTGCCCAAAATGGTGGCTCAATCAAACCACAAAATATCACCACTTCTTGCGAAACCGAGAACCCATTTACTAACACTGATACCAATCCCGGTACTACCAGTGCTCGAGATGCTTGGATGCGTTTGATTGGTGATGGCAAAGAAGTAACCATATTTTATCAAAATGGCGAAACAACCAGCAACCCAATGATTGCCGTCTATACGGCTTTGCAAGCTCCCGGTCCGGTGAATTGTGGGGCTGGTGCAGACGGAGCAGGCAATCCACTCAATCAATATGCTTGTGGCAATGTAATCACTACTGCCGGTTTTCAAACCGAGTCGGTTACTTTTCAAACCAATGCCGGTCAGTTATATCTTATTAGATTAGTTGATTTGGCTTCAATAGCCAATACCGATATGACCGGTTTAATGTGTATTTCAACGGGTAAAAATACCTATGAAGATGCCTGCTTGGGGCTTCGGGGACCTCGCCAAGTAGAAGTAGGGCAGTGCAGTGTGCCTTTGAATGTAATTCCACAAATTGGCGCAAATGATGCGAGTGGAAATACTTGTTTTGATCCACAAATTGGGGTCAATAATCAACCTATTGGGGATAGTGCCGGTTCGGCTTGTCGAGATTGTAATACTGCTTCTGGTCAGGGCGATGCTTGGGCATATTTTATCCGCCCAATTGTATGTACCCCACCTACCGGGGCGCAATTAGTTCCGCCTTGTTCTGGTCCTTATGTACTTAATTCTGCCGGAACCCAATGCCAATGTCCTACCAATAGCATTACGACCGGATTTCCGAATCAAATTACTGTCCAATACGACAATAGCAATGGTATCCCTAACACAGGTAGTTTACCATTTAGCGAAAGTGCCGATGTCAAATTAGCTGTGTATAGAATTAACGACATTGCTAATTGTAATACTGAATCATCATACACGCTAATAGATTGTAAAGATGATATTTCTGGTGAGGGGCGAGAGTCTGTTCGTTTTAATGTTGCCAACGGAACAGTTGGGAATGGAGGATTGAACCCAACTAATCCAAATGAAGGTGGTTATTATTTGATTAGAATTATCAATAAGAGTAATACTCGGGTCTCCTTTGGAAATATATGTGTTTTTTGGGGCAATGATATGGGGGATGCACCTTGTACAAATCCTACTGATTATGGCAACCTAACCGGTGAATATGTCAATATGAATACCCCCGGAACTCCCAATAATACTACCTATCCTGTTCCTAATAATAACCCCAATATACCCTCAACTACTATACCCAATTGTGTAATACCTGGGGTGAAGTCGGGTTCAGGTACTACTAATGGAACTGACCCAATTCGGGCGCATGCTTGGATGCAGTTTACTGTGCCTGCTACGGCTGATTATAGGGGCGTTACGGTTCAATATGATAATTTTGGATTTTCTAATCAACGCAATATGGCAGTCGCGGTTTACTTAAAACCACCTACCTTCACAACTTGTAGTGATTTGAATAATCCCGGATTCGCTGGCAATCCGGCAGTGCCAATTCCTTCACCACTCAATTGTGTAAATAGTGTAACCATTGGGGCAGAGTCCGTTACAATTGGCGTAAATCCAGGCTCAACTTACTTTGTTAGGTTGATGAATTTGGACAATGGCTCATCAGTTTCGCCAAGTAATGGTAAAATTCGGGTGTTTCCGTTTGCCGTGTGTACCATTAATCCCGCCGAAGAACTGATTACCGATGGTAATTTTGCGAATTGGCCGGCTATTCAACGCTCGGTAGCCATTGATAATTTTGTAGATAATGGGACAAATTTTGATACGAAACAAGACCAAGATGTACATCGAGTACCTAGTGTAACTGCCACCAATACCTATCCTAATTCCCTAGATAATGTTCCGGCTACGGGTATGGCCCGATTTGCCACCGATTATGGATTTTTGAGAGATAGAACTAGTGCCGGAAACCTGCCGAGTGGGGGAATTAATGCTACAACTGCACGTTATGGGCAATTGAGAACTGAGCAATATGAGCTAGGTCCTGAAGGTTTTTATTTGGTAAAACAATCACCGTGGACGGTAAAAGGTGACTGGTTTTGTTTTGGTAACGGTTACTCGGGTTATGGTGGACGCTTGGGAGGAGGAACTCCACAAGCTAGTTATTGTGCTACCGGAGGACTGGGCAAAGAGCCTTGTAGTGTACAGATAAGACAGCCCTCTTTTCCCAATACCATTGGGGCATATAACCCTCAAAATGGGGATCTGGCTACGGCAGGAGCTAATGACCGCCCGGCTCCGTGGCCTACCACGTCCGAAGCTAATTTTATGATTATCAATGGTTCTTATGACCCAGCATCTACCTTGCCCCCGGGTAAGATATGGTGCCAGACTGTAACAAGGTCAGCCGGACAAGTGGATTATTATGTGTTTACAGTGTGGGTACAAAATATGATTAGCACTGGTCGTAATTTGGATTTACCGGCTCTCCGCCTGACGGTGTGTGATATGGAGAACCCTGAACGCCCTAATGAAGTACCAACCAATTTTGGGGTAACGGGCACCTCTTTTGTGCCGGCTAATCCGCAAACAGTTACATTATCCGGTAGTCGCACCTTGGATATAGGCAATGGAGCCCAAGCCAATTCATTTACCACCCGACTACCCGGCTTTACCCGAATGGGAACTACCAATGGCAATATTGCCAATCCTTTGGTTGTGCATCATCCTGCCCCACCAACTGACCGCGTAAAAGCTCCTAGAGTTGATTTTTCTTATGGTGCTGCCTCAAGTTGTAATTTATCGGGTGAAAATCAGAATGCTCGCTTGAAAACTTTGAGTGCCGCCGGAAGAAGCACGATTGGTTATATTGTAACCGAAGACCCTGACCAATGGATTCTATTGCGTTGTATTTATCGCGCGCCGATTGATGTTACCAATATGAATATTTGTATTGAAAACCTTTCGGTTACAAAAAATGGTAATGATATTGGGATTGATGACATTGATTTTCGTCGTTGCGAACAGCCTGATGTGGAAGCATTTGATAGAATGTTGAAAGGAGATCCTTGTGAGCTTTCTAACAATCCTGAAGTGTTTACCCCACTACCGGTCAGTTATTTAGATTTTACCGGTAAACTGGTAGGTGATAGAGTATTGTTGAATTGGATTACATTGTTAGAGCGTAATACCAAGCACTTTGAAATCCAACGGAGTATTGATGGTACTAAGTTTAGCGGAATCGGTATAGTAGATGCCAAAGGTACTGCCGGTGGTATGGCAAATTATAATTATACCGACCGCGAGTTGCCACTAGGAGTCAAATTTCTCTACTATCGCTTGGTAAATCACGATTTTGATGGCACAAGCAAAACCGGACCCATCATTAGTATTGCGATTGAAGGATTGGAAACTTTTGATATGAAACTATCGCCCAATCCTATCATAGCCGGAGAAGATGTAAAAGTACAGTTCAATGTTGCCGGAGGCAAAACCGGAATCGCGGTATATGATATGCTAGGTGCGCCTTTGATGGCAAAAGTAATTGATACTTTCAATGGTGATAATGAGTTGTATTTGAATACCAAAGGTATGCAAGCCGGTATTTATATTGTGCGGGTTGTAAACAATGGCAGAGCCACCTCTCGCAAGTTGATAGTTCGTTAATAAAATATTTTAATGTAAGCCTAAACCTCGTTTTTTATAAAACGAGGTTTTTTTATAACTCATTGACAATCAATAGATTGTAAGTTTATTTGTTTGATTTTGCTTTTTTTTCAACTATAAACCCTTACTTTTGGTAAAAAAAAGGCACTTTATTGCGCCAAGCCACTTAGACAAAGCAAAAACGGAATTGATTTTGATATATATTTGAAAATTGAAATTGATTTAATTTTTTTGAATGGAAAAATCACCTCTACATAAGGTAATTATACTTTTTCAACAGAGTTTTCACACTTTGTCGGTGGAAATAAGCAATCCCGGAGTCGAGCGTTTGGCTTTGTTGGTACATAACTCTATGTCTGGTGAGCGGCGTAAGTTTCATGCTCCCGCACACGTGATTCACGTGTGTCAGCACCTTTCCAATCCTTTGCAAGTGCTTGCGGGCTTGTTTCACGATGTAGTTTATTTCCAAGTTGATGGCGGATTTCCCCTGCCTACTCGCATATTGCTTGATAGGTATGTCGAAATTCAAAATAATGAGGTGAATATTCTGCCCGAAGTGCCTCAAGAAACTTTATTTGACTTGGCTTTGGGCGTTTTTGGTTTTGAATTAGGGCAAAAACTTTCGCCTATTGCCGGTCTCAATGAGTTTTTGAGTACGCTGGTGGCAGTAAAAGAATTGGAAAAATACTTGCCCACTTCGCATTTATTGACGATTATGGCTTGTTTGGAAGCCACCATTCCCTTTAGAATGTCAGATGAATCGGGCAAAACCCATTTTGAGAAATTGGCAGACCGATTGAAAATAGCCAATGACAAGTATGACCTCAACTTGAATGAAACGGAAATAGACGAAATCATCAAACTAGCGGTTGAAATTGCCAATCAAGATGTATTGAACTTCTCCGACCAAGATACCGGCAGATTTTTGGACAATACTTGGCTTTTGCTTTTTGAATCCAATAATATTTTGTCCAATCTTGAGGGGCATACTTATTCAATTGTAAAATACAGACAGGCTTTGATGAAAACCGAAGGTTTTATCCGTTTTTTGAATCCTTTGAGTATTTTTCACGAATATAAGGGTTTTCCTGATGCCCAAACTTTTGCCTACCTAAACCAACAAGCCGAGCGAAATGTGAAAATTGCGCGCGAATATTTGGGCTTGAAAGTATTGAGTGCCACAGTTTTGGAGGCTTTGGCAATGACGACTGGCGGCGATGCGCCTATGGCACTGCTTACAGGAGGAATTCGCACTGCCGACAATATGATTGAACGTGCCGAAGATTATTTACCGGCTCTTCAAGAAGCAATCCATACGGATTATGACGAAGCTGTACTCAACCTATTGGAGTACGGACGTGCCAGCGAAACCCACTTGGATATGAAAAACTCGCCACTTTCGGCATTTATTTATAAGTCTTTGGGAAGCCGAAGATGTACCGAGTTGTTGGCAAAAGCTCAAGACCTGTTTGCCGAAAAGATTGATTATTCAGATTTTTTACACGAATTTGACCGTCCGGTTTTGGCGATGATTGCCCAAGCGTGTGCGCATATTGCCCTTACTCGCCAAACTGCTTTGAAAAAATATTTTATTACGGTTTGAAATTGCCTCACGCCCAACATTTTCGCCGACTCCTTCCAAAATATATCATTTGTCAAAGATGAATGATAAAACTTCGAGATTAGGAATTATATAAATGTCTGATTATCAATGAGTTACGATTTTATCAGTACCTATTACTCTGGGCTTATTCCTGATGGGTAAGTTAGGCTATTTGAATAAGATGAAGTATTTTTGTGCCGGTATTTGAAAATTCTATTTTTGGAAAAGAGGAATAATTTGCGCGTCGGATGGAAGCCGTAAGGGAGCGCGAGCGAGGCTCTATACACGACAGCCGGAAATCGCGCCCAAAATATTGGATAAGTGCCTCTGATTACTGGAGTTTTAGGCTAGGTTGTGAAGGGTGCATTTCAAATTTACTACCTATCACCCTCTCCTTCGGAGAGGGCAGGGTGAGGCAAAAGAAATGCGTAAATTTGAAATGCGCCCGTTGTGAATGGATAATAAAATTCATAACTCATTGATTTTCAATACTTTATACATTTAAAAATATTTTCGCGCTTATGAATTTTGTCATAAAAAACGCTTTGAATCCGGCAATAGACAATTTGTTAATTCCGATAGAAGCAGGTAACAATTTGATTGAGGTATTGGAAGATTGGAAAAAACAACTGGGGTTGGTCGGACAGCAATTTTCTCAAGATTTTAAAGCTGATTTGAAGGAAATTCAAGTAGGATATACGCCTACTCAAAAGGTTTATTTTTTGGGTTTGGGCAAAAAACCTAGCTCTAGTAATCTGATTCGGGCTTTTCGGTATTTTTTTCATCAACATAAAAATAAAATTTCGGGGAGCTTGGGAATTGATTGCGGAGATATTTGGGGAGATTTGCAATATGTGGTAAACGGAGTTTTGCTAGGAAAATATGATGTCCAATTATACAAAACCGATAAAAATGTAACCAAAAATTTCTTTTTTAATGAATCGAGCATTGAATTGTATATAGGAGAAGGCTCTACGCAAATAGCTGATAATCAGGTATTTATTGGCAAATCAACTGCCGAAACCCAGATGCAAGTGATGGATTTGGTCAATGCGCCCGCCAATCACAAAAACCCTCAGACTTTGGCGAATTGGGCTAAAGACTCGGGCGAAAAATATGGCTATTCGGTTAAAATTTTGGACACGACAGATTTGAAACAACAAGGTTTAGAGGCTTTGTTGGCCGTAAGTCAAGGTAGTGTAAACCCGCCTTGTTTGATTGTAATGGAGTATATGCCGACTAATATTGAGGTACAAACCAAAGTTGGCTTAGTAGGTAAGGGGGTTACTTTTGACACGGGCGGAGTGTCTATCAAAGGTAGTACCAATATGCACTATATGAAAAGTGATATGGGCGGCGCGGCAGCAGTGTTGGGCGCGATGGAATTGACTGCCAAATTGCAATTGCCGGTTCATTTGATTGGAGTAGTACCCAGTACCGAAAATTTTATCGATAGTCAATCTTTGAAACCGGGTGATGTGATAGGCTCTTATTTGGGTAAAACCATTGAAGTAATAGATACTGATGCCGAAGGGCGACTCATTTTGGCAGATGGTTTGGCGTATTTGAATCGAAATTTTCAACCGGATATTTTGCTGGATTTGGCAACTTTGACCGGCAGTTGTGTGCAAACTTTGGGCTACGCCGCCGGAGGTTTGTTTACAAATAATGATGAATTAGCCGATAATCTATTGAAAATCAGTGCGCTGAGTGGCGAAAAACTCTGGCGATTGCCGCTTTGGGACGATTACAAAGATGACATTAGCTCAGATGTTGCCGACTTGCGCAATTATAGTGGCAAGCCAATTGCCGGAGCAATTTCGGCAGCAAAGTTTTTGGAGGTTTTTACCGAAAATCATCCGGCATTTGCGCATTTGGATATAGCCGGAGTCGCCTTTGGCGATTCGGAGTTTGCCGGTATGAAAAGCGCGACTGCCTATGGCGTTAGATTGCTGGTGGAATGGTTACAAAAGTTATAATATTTTAGCGTGAATGTAAAACGAGACTTTTAGAATTGTAACTGCCTGATAATCAAGTGGTTACATAATTTCTACTATTTAGCTCTAAATTTCTGATTTTTTGCCACAATTTGGCATTTTTTTTATCTAGTATTTTTGACTATTATTGAGAGCAATTTGTAAATCAAAGTTTAAACTTTGAAAAATGAAACCTTAATTAAATATAGTAAGTGTTTGAAAATCAAGAACTTAACCAAAAATAAAGTTCCCTATCCTAAAAATTATAAACTACTAAATCGTTCAGATTTGCCTATTTTATTCAAATTATGCAAATTTTAAATTTTGATATTGTCGAGACTCTCCACCAAAGCGAAAATACTACGGTGTGGTTGGGGCTCAGTCAAGGGAGTTTGCACAAGCGGATTCTAAAAACCAGTGCAAAACCTTTCTCAGATTTCGAGGAAGATGCTCGCATTGAGTACGAATACGAGATTTTGCAAGATTTAAAAAACTTAGAAATTCCTCAAGCCCTTGAAATACAGAGTTTTAACGGCAAACCTATCCTCATCCGCGAATTTGCCGAAGGACAATCTTTAAAAAAATATCTGACTGATAATTACTTCAGTATTCCCGATTTTTTGCAATCGGCAATCCAATTGACCGAGTTGTTGGGCAAAATTCATCAGGCAAATATTATCCACAAAGACCTCAATGCCAATAATATCATTTACAACCCCCAGACCAAATCGAGCAAAATAGTCGATTTTGGCATTGCCTCAAGGATTGACCTCAAATCACAAAATATGGGCAATCCGGGGCGTTTGGAAGGCACTTTGGCTTATATTTCGCCCGAACAAACCGGACGAATGAATCGAGTGGTTGATTATCGGAGCGATTTGTATTCCTTGGGCATTACTTTTTATGAAATGCTTACCAATCAACTGCCGTTTCAATTTGAGGACGCACTCGAGCTGGCGCACGCGCACATAGCCCGTACCCCGCTTGCTCCGCATTTGTTGCGCAAAGAAATTCCCGAAATATTGTCGGCAATTGTTCTCAAACTTTTGGCTAAAAATGCCGAAGACCGCTATCAATCGGCTTTAGGTTTGCATTATGATTTAAAACTTTTGCACGACAACTGGCACAGTGAAGCCAAGCCCAATTTTCGCTTGGGAGCTAAGGATTATCCGCTTAAGTTTCAAATACCGCAAAAACTGTATGGGCGCGAAACTGAACTAAGCAATTTGCTCAATGCTTTTGAATATGTGGTAAATGGCAACAAGGAATTGTTTTTGATTTCGGGCGATTCAGGTGTGGGCAAATCGGCTTTGGTGGCTGAGGTGCATAAACCTATTACGGCTCAAAGAGGCTTGTTTTTGGAGGGAAAATTTGACCAATTACAAAAAAATATTCCTTACTTTGGCTGGCAACAAGTTTTTAATCAATTGTCGGAGGTTTTGCTGACCGAAACTCAAGAAAACTTAGAAGTTTGGCGCGAAAAAATCCAGTATGCTTTGGGTAGTTTGGGTAAGGTATTGACCGATTTGAACCCCAATCTCGAACTCATCATTGGCAAACAGGCGGCTTTGCCCGAGCTTGATGCAGTAGAGACCCAAAACCGTTTCAATTATGCGGTCAAGGCTTTTATTGCCACGATTGCGCAAGCCGAACATCCTTTGGTTGTTTTTATTGATGACTGGCAATGGGCTGATATTCCCTCGATTGAATTGCTCCAAAATATTTATCAAGATGCCGATAGTCGTCATTTGTTGTTGATATGTGCCTACCGTAGCAATGAAGTATTGGCTACTCACCCTTTTGCGTTGGCGGTCAATGATATGCAATCGGTTGATAATCAGGCGGTTAATTCACTCATTCAAAATATTCACCTCAGCAATCTTCAAATGCAAGATGTGGAGAAACTGTTGGTTGATACCCTGCGCGACACACCCGAAAAATTGCAGAGTTTGGCGCAATTACTTTTTGAAAAAACTCAAGGAAATGCTTTTTTTGTCAATCAACTGCTCAAAACTTTGTATGAAGAAAAACATTTGCAATTAAATTTTACTCAAGAGGGCTTTCATTGGGAATGGGATATTGAGGCAATTAATCGTTTGAATATCAGCGAAAATGTGGTCAATTTGATGATTAAAAAAATTCGCAAATTGTCGGAGGCTTCACAACAAACCCTCAAAATTGCCGCCTGCATCGGTAATTATTTTGACCTTAAAACTTTGGCTTCGATTTATCAAAAACCCCTGCGCGATACTTACCAAACCTTGTGGGAAGGAATGCGCGAAGGCTTGGTAATACCGACCGATGGGGCAAAACGCCTGCATAGTTATTTTCGATTTGTTCACGACCGAGTGCAACAGGCTTGCTATGAATTGATTGCCGAAATTGACAAAAAACCCACGCATTATCGCTTAGGCAAGGTGCTTTTGGAGGTGATTCCGCCCGAAATCCAAGAAAATCGTGTGTTTGATATTGTCAATCAATTCAATCAAGGCAAAGACTTGGCAAGCGATGACTATGAAAAACATCAAATTGCGCGCTTTAATTTGCTTGCCAGCCAAAAAGCCCAATCTTCGGCGGCTTATGCTCCGGCATTGGTGTATGCCCAAATTGGAGTAGATTTGCTGACCGCAAGTGCTTGGCAAAATGATTACCAATTGGCTTGGGATTTACACCGTGAAAAACTCGAGAATACTTATTTGATGGGGAAATTTGCCGAAACACAACCGATTTTGGACGCTCTTTTGCAAAACTCTCATTCCAAATTAGATAAAATCAAAGCCTACGAAGTCCAATTGTCTATTTACAAAGCTCAAGGTAAGCTCAACGAGGCGGTCGATTTGGGCTTGCTTATGTTGGAAATGCTAGGCGTAAGAATGCCTAAGCCTACTACAGTCAATATTATTTGGCAAATGCTTCAGGCCAAAAATGCCCTCAAAATCAAGAACTTAGACCGCTTGTTGGATTACAAACTTTGCACCGATGAAGAAAAACTTGCCATTGAACGTATTTTGATGGAAGTCGGCTCGGTGGTATATTTTGCTGCACCCAAGCTCATTCCAATCTTGACGGCTACCCAAGTAAAACAGGCTCTCAAAAATGGCAACAGCATTTATTCGCCTTATTCTTATATTTCGTTTGCGCTGATGCTGATTGGCGGAATGAATGACATTGAAAACGGCTATCAATTAGGGCAAATTGGCGAGGCTCTCAAAAAGAAACTCAATCCCAAAAAGATTGAAGGTAAAATTGATTTTATTCACAATGTATTTGTCAAACATTGGAAAGACCCCATCAGCCAAGCCGCCGAAAACCTGCGCCGCAATCATACAATATGTATGGAAATGGGAGATTTTGAATTTGCTTCTTTTTCGGCAAGTGTGGGTATGAGTTATGCTTTTTTAGCCAGCAAAAACCTGCGCGAAATTGATGAGCAATCTCGCCAATACCTCAAAGTAGTGCGCGAGCGCACCAAGCAAGCCGCCAAATACGAAGAAATTTTGTCCAATTATCAAATATTTGCCTTTTTACTGGGCAAATCCAATACTTTGGAAACCTACGAAGGCAAACCATTTAATGAAGCAGACTTAATTCAAAAACTCCAAGCTGACAACAAACAGGCAGTTTTGCAAAGTTATCGGGCTTGCAAAGCCTATTTAGCCCTATTATTTGAAAATTATGCGGAAGCCGAGCCTTTTATTGCCGATTTTCAAAAAAATATAGATGCCGCCATCGGCTCGGCTTTTCTCTCATTTTTTTGGTTTGTCAAAGGTTTATTAGCCGCCAATGCCGGTAAAGCCAAAGAGGTAAAAATTGTTGAGAAAAAATTAAAAAAATGGGCAAAACATTCGCCGGTCAATTATTTGCACAAGTTGTACTTGTTGCAAGCCGAACAAGCCGCAATCAGCCAGAAAATCGCCCTTGCCAATCAATTATACAGCCAAGCCATTCAAGAAGCCCAGAAAAATAATTATTTGAATGATGCCGCCCTAGCTTGTGAGCTGTATGGCAAATTTTTGCTTCGGCAAAATCAAGAAGCTCTGGCTACTTATTTTTTGCAAAATGCCGGACAATTGTATGGCAAATGGGGCGCAATAGCCAAAGTAGAGCATTTGCAAAGCAAATATTCGAGTTACCTCAAAGGAAGCGGAGCTACTTCCGGCACAATGCTCAATACCCATAACACTACCACCAGTGGGCGGCGTTTGCAGAGTTTAGATGTACTCAGTATTGTCAAAAGCTCGCAAGCCATCTCCGGCGAAATTGTTTTGGGGCGATTGGTAGAAAAAATGATGGAAGTAATCATTGAAAATGCCGGAGCCGAGCGTGGGATTTTGCTTTTGGCAAATGAGCAAGGCAAGCTCTACATTGAGGCAGAAATTGATTTGCCCAAGCAAAGCAAAAAAATACTTACACACATTGCATTAGGAAAAAATAGCGAAAATATTTTGCCCGAAAATATCATCAACTATGCCGTGCGCAGTCGTGAAACTGTGGTATTGGCAGATGCCTTGCACAATGAGAAATTTTCGCAAAGTGCTTATATCCAAGCTATTAAACCCAAATCGGTTTTGTGTACTCCGCTGCTCAAACAAGCCAAGTTGATAGGAGTAGTGTATTTGGAAAATAACTTAGCTTCGGGGGCATTTAGCGAAGAACGCCTCGAGATTCTCAAACTATTGTCTTCGCAGGTGGCTATCTCGATTGAAAATGCCTTGTTTTATGAAGACCTCGAGGAAAAAGTAAAAGAGCGTACCCTAGAAGTGATGAAACAAAAAGAACTCATCGAAGAACAAAAAGATTTGATTGAGCATAAAAACAAAAACATTACGGCTAGTATCAATTATGCCAAAAATATCCAAAAAGCGATGCTTTTGACCGAAAAAGAAGTGCGCGAAATATTGCCCGAATCATTTGTATTTTATCGCCCCCGCGACATAGTTTCGGGAGATTTTTATTGGTTTCAAAGCAAAAATGAGGTCATATATGCTGCCGCGATTGATTGTACGGGTCACGGTGTACCGGGGGCTTTGATGTCGGCAATTGGCAATAATTTGCTCGATGAGATGTTTAATAAATTGGATTTGGAAGAACCGGATTTGATTTTGAATCAATTGAGCCAAAGTGTAATCAAAGCCTTGCGGCAAGCCGAAACCAAAAATAATGACGGAATGGATATGGCTCTGCTCAAAATTGACCGCAAAAACCAAGTGATGGAGTTTGCCGGTGCCAAAAACCCTTTGATTTATATTCAGAATGGGCAACTTTTTGAAATAAAAGCCGACAAAATGCCTATTGGTGGCTTGTGGTTCGAAGATCGCAAAGAGCGGGCATTTACCAAGCACATTATCCCGCTGAGTGTAGATAATCAGCCGATTCCGACTACTTTTTATATTTTTTCCGATGGGTTTCAAGACCAATTTGGCGGCAAACTAAAGCGTAAATATACCACTACCAAATTCAAGCAACTGTTGTTGCAAATCCATCAATTGCCGATTGAAGAGCAAGAAGATGCTTTGTTGCGCGAAATTGAGCAATGGATGGAAGTTGGAGAAGAAAACCAAACCGATGATATTTTGGTGATTGGTGGGCGGTTGAATTATTGATTGTTGCTATACAAGTTTTAAATTAAAAATTATAAATCATTGATTGTCAGTACTTTGCGTCTTAGCTTCTTTGCGCGAAAATAGAATTGTATAGTAGTATTAGATTGCTGATTATTAAATTCGTAACTTATTGAAAATCAACGGCTTACTAAAACATAAATGATATGAGTCAAATTAATTTACAACCTAAAGAGCTGAGAGTCAATCGACAAGATTATGCTCAAACGCAATGGGCAAACCAATCAATCGCCGAAGAACTCCAGCCCGGCGAAGTTATCTTTCGCATAGACCAAGCAGCGTTTACAGCCAACAATATTACTTATGCTGTAATTGGCGAAAAAATCGGCTATTGGCAATTTTTTCCGACTCAAGAGGGCTGGGGAATTGTGCCGGTCTGGGGTTTTGCCGAGGTAGTAGCTTCGGCACACACCGAAGTAAAAGTCGGACAGCGATTTTACGGTTTTTTTCCGATGGCATCTCACCTCAAAGTTTTGGCGGGCAAAGTAAGTGCCTATGGTTTTATGGATATAGCCCCGCACCGCCTCGCCCTGCCGCCAATTTATAATTACTACACCAATACCCAAGCCGATGCACTTTATACCGCCTCGACCGAAGCCTTGCAAAGTGTTTTTCGACCTTTGTTTACCACTTCTTTTTTGCTAGATGATTTTTTGGCGGAGAACAATTTTTTTGGAGCTACGCATATTTTGCTTACTGGGGCATCAAGCAAAACTGCCTTGTCGTTGGCTTTTTTGTTAAAACACCGAAAACAAAACGAATTAAGCAATCTCAAAATCATTGGTTTTACCTCAGCTCCCAATGTCAATTTTGTGCAAGGCTTAGATTATTACGAGCAAGTGCTTGATTATCAGCAAGTTACAGATTTAGACCCTGAGCAAACTTACGTGATTGTTGATTTTTCGGGCAATCAAACCCTGCAAATTGCGATTCAAAAACAAGTCAAAGATAAGCTAAAATATACCTGTGCAGTAGGGCTGACCCATTGGGATCAACTCAAAAGCGAAGAAAAACCTGCTCAAAAAGGCGTGGTATTTTTTGCGCCCAGCCAAGCCCAAAAACGCAATCAAGAATGGGGGCAAGCCGGATTTCAGGCACGAATTGGCGAGGCTTGGCGCGTTTTTGGCGAAAGTGCCGGTCAATGGCTACAGATTGAATGGGCTGATACGCCCAATGATATTGCGCAAATATATCACCAGACTTTAGCTGGTAAAACGCTGCCTCAAAATGGATATATGTTGAAGTTTAATTAACCTTTTTGGGGGAGATAACTTTTGGGATCTTCACCACTTTTCAGGAATTGCCTTTAGGAATTCCATTGAATTCTGAAAAGCTCTCGCTTTTCAGTGATTCTGAACGAAGTGAAGAATCTA
>JALONJ010000030.1 GCA_025455045.1 Microscillaceae bacterium
TTTATAATCACCTCATTATCAATTAGTTACAGAAAGCCTGTTTTTAAATATTCTAAAAAATCAAACATTCGTTTAAAATTTCTACAGTGGGAATTGCTGAAGAATCCTCGGCAATTCCCATTATGGATAAGTGCTTGATTATCAGCCAAAGGCAGACACAGTCAATGAGGGTGCATTTCAAATTTACGCATTTCTTTTGCCTCACCCTGCCCTCTCCGAAGGAGAGGGTAATAGGTGGTAAATTTGAAATGCACCCGTCAATGAGTTATAAATTTTATTATAAACTTGTAAAACGCTGATAATCAGATAGTTATGAAAAAATTAGTTTACACACATTTTTAACTTCCTCATAGTCAATGAGCTAGGTGTGTTAAAATGGGAATTGCTGTAAATTTTATAACTACTTGATTATCAAGTAGTTATAAAATATTCACAGTCTATTTTCAGTTCTTAATATATTCACATTATTTAATATTTGATAAATCGCTGACTAAAGTTACCTTTGTCGGTTTCAATTTTTAAGAAATAAGTACCGCTTGGCAGTCCATTGACTGGAAATTCAATTAATTCGTGAGGCGTAGTGCTGAAAAAATCAATGCGGTCTTGTAGCATCTCCCTGCCAAGTATATCAAAAACCGTTACTCGAACCACCTTAAACTCACCCAAAGCCGGTTCAAGGCTTATTTTTAATATATCTTTGGTAGGGTTAGGGTATATCAATACACTGTTTTTGAGAAAATCTTGAATATCAATAATCCGAATGTTATCAAAAGCTACACCCTCTCGGACTACAGAGGCATCACTTCTGAATAACCAACGTAAAAGAATATTTTTTTTACCGGCGTAGCTACGCAAAGAAGTATAAGCCGTAACCCAATACTCGTCTTCGGTACTCCAAGCCTCATTTTCAAAATCAGAAAATAATAAGTCGTCAGAAATGATATTGTACCAGTTTTTGCCCGATTGTACATCTCCCAATTTGGTCCAAGTGCTTCCACAATCTTCGCTGATTTGTAATTGCACACCATCAAAACCTTCTTCCATATCTTGAGCAATGTCGAGCAAAAGGTAAGGATTCTGGAGATTACTCAAATCTAAAGCCGGACTCACCACAAATGAATCCTCGTTGTTGTTATATCCGGTATTCAAATGTGTTGCCCAAGCGTATTGCCCGTCACTAGCGCGGTCAATCAGTACTTTATTGGGTATGCCCCATTCCCAAGAGCTACGACTGCCCCCACTCAGCCAGCCACCTCGCCCACTTTCAAAACTTTGACGATAGGGAAAACGAGAAATAATGGAAAAAACTTCTAATTTTTGGCGGTTATTCGATGGGTTTTGGTCAATCACATTATCAAGTTTTAATTCAGCTTCAATCAGATAGTCAGTGTTATTTTGAGTTAAGTTGAAATCAATCAATATATCTTGGCTTTGTCCTACTGCCAAACTCGAGATATTCATTGTACCATTGCTAATCACTTGTGTTTGATTTTGCAATAATCGATATTCCAATTTTAAATTGCTTTGGGTTTTTACCCCCCCATTACGAATCTGAAACTTAAAAGGGGTTTTATTGAGATAATTGCAAGGGGATATATCAGAGCTAATGCTTGTTAAGATTATATCATTGTCTAAGCTCAAAATTTTAAAATTATCGATGGCAAATCCATCAAAGTTTCCTGAAAAATTATCAGCCAAAAACAAGAATCGGAAAGTTACTTTTTGCCCTTGGTACTCGCTCAAGGAGTACAAAGCAGTTTGCCAACCATTGAGTTGTCCACTCCACGCTTCATTGCCAAAATCTTGGAACAATAAGTTAGAAGATTGATTATTATACCAATTGATACCCGAATTGAGGGTGCCGACTTTATGCCAAGTTTGTCCACAATCGGTACTGGCTTGTAGTTGCACACCATCAAGGTCGACTTCGGTATCCACAAAAATATCAGTCATCAAACTCGCCCCCGATAGATTGCTTAAATCAAATATCGGACTTATCAAATAGCCGTTGTGATTACTGCGATAGGAACCGGCAGCGCGAGTAAACCAAGCCTTCTGACCTTCAGAAGCACGATTGAGGCGAGTCTTGGCAGGGCTACCCCACACCCAATCGTTGATAGTTCCGGCTGATACCCAAGCCCCATTGTCTTGTTCAAAACTTTCTTGATAAGGATATGTATCAACCTGGGGCAAGATGGTAATAATTTGACTAAAAGTATTGTCTTGAGGGTTGGTGTCTGCGTTACTGGTGTTGATATTGGCAATAAGCGTGTAATTGCCCCGCAAATTATTGACATTTAAGTTAAAACTAATAGCCCTAAACTCTCCGGTTTGCATATTGCTCAAGTTAGTATTATCACTGACAACTACTTGATTATTGAGGTCTCGAAGCTCATAGTTTACCAAAACATCGGTCTGGGCATTGATTCCTTTGTTATATACCCAAAATTTGATTTGATTACAATTTAGGATAGCTAAATTGGCATTGAGGATTTGCAGGTCATTGTTGACGGCTTGGGCTTCCAAACCATTGACTGTGGCAAGCCCGGTATTGAGTGGGTCGAGCCAATCTTGCAAACGAGCTTGTGGGCTGGTCCCATTGTTCCAAGAAACAGCCAACATTCCAAAATAATCAGCCCCGTTCAGATTGCCGCAAGAAGCCGAGCCGCCGCCCAATTGCCCAATAATTTTTTGATTTTGATTGAATAAAGGCGAGCCGGATGAGCCGCCCTCAGTGGTCGTATTGGCATTCCAGCGAACTCGCCAAAAGTTTTTATTGATAGTAGTTCGGTCAAGATAGTTGGCGGCAATTGCCGGGTCGGTATCGACCGATATTTTTTTTATGTCGCCCGAGGGGTGATGAATACAAGTGGTTTGCGAGGGAGGATTGGTGTTTCTATCCCAGCCATTAAAATAAGCATTGTAGCTATTGGGAACAGATTGTTTTAAGCGTACCAACAAAAAATCGGAGCCGGTTGCCCCCCGCGAAGTGCCTTCATTGCCGGCAACAAAAGTGCCACCCGCTATGGATTGCGTGCTGACCGGCTCGAGAGTCGGAGTAGAACAACTAGCAGCTTCATAATTGAAAATAAAAACCCAAGTATCGATGTAGGCTTGGGCGGCATTACCTACTTCTTTGCCCAAACAATGAAAAGCCGACAACACGTAAGGCGTGCGGTCTTGACGGGTATTGTTTATCAATGAGCCACTGCACAAGTCCGAGCCGCCGTTTTGCGTAGTGATAATTTTGACTACCCCTCTTTTTTGTAATTGCCAATCATCTCCCAAAGGACAATTGATATTGACATTGCAATTGCCCGAGTCGCCAAACCCTTTTTCCAAATCTTTCCAAAATCGATAGGCGTGGTCAATGCGCCAAATTGCCAATTCAGTCGGTTCGCTTATTCCTTTGGGTTCATAATACTCAAGTACAATGGTTTCTTGAGGCAAAATATCGGTACCCATTCGCCCGCTATCCAAGTTATTTAAGTGAGTAAATGCTCCCAGCACAGTTTGGCGATTTTCAGTATAAATAAATAATTGTGTAGTGGGGGCTAGTTTGAATTGGGAAAATAACACTCGCAAACCCAAAGCTCCCGCCGAGCGAATTTTGAGTTGCCACAGTTTATCACCATTGGGCAAAATAAACCATTTACCCGTTTTTTTTAAATCAAAATCTGCTGCAATCGCGGCGGCAAAGCGAGTAGAATTGGGATTGGCTTGGTCTTCTTCTCTAATTTTTTGCCAATTGATTTTGGGCAAATCAATGGCTTGAAGGCTTGCCTCAACTGATTTCAAACCTTGAAAATCTGTACCAAAACTATAAGGAGTGCCTCCATAGCTGATTTGCGCGGCTAGAAAATGAGGGATAAAACAATTTAAAACACAAAAAAAGAGAATTAAATTAATTGATTTCATTGAAAATAATAGAATCTATTGACAATTTGGAACTGTAATTATTGTAAGAGTTTGATTATCAATTAGTTAGTAAAAATGCTTATTTTAATCAATTTAAAGATAAATAATAATCCCAAAACTGCCAAGCTGGTATAGGAATTATGAATTGATAAATTTACGCGGGCAGGCTAGACAGCCTACCTTACAATTTTTTGTGAAAAGCGGTGGTTGCTTTGGGAAAATTAATTTATTTGAACTAAATAGCCTAGTAATCCATTATTATTACATTTAAACCCTTAAGTAACCCA
This sequence comes from Microscillaceae bacterium, assembly GCA_025455045.1. Classification (GTDB taxonomy): domain Bacteria; phylum Bacteroidota; class Bacteroidia; order Cytophagales; family Microscillaceae; genus JALONJ01. The sequence continues at coordinate 4,206 of JALONJ010000030.1, forward strand.
TTTTACAAAAATATGCGCCCCGAAACCCTTGCCATTCACGCCGGACACATTGATGATTATTCGCGTGCCGTAATGAGTCCGATTGTACTTTCTACTACTTTTGAACGCGGCGAAGACGGTTTGTCGTTTCCGAGTGGTTATATCTATTCGCGCTACGACAACCCCAACCGCCACGCACTCGAGGAAAAACTCAACTTGCTCGAGCAAGGCAGTGAGTGTATTAGTTTTGCTTCGGGGCTTACGGCGGCTATGGCGGTTTTTCATAGTTTGGGAACAGGGAGTCACATTATTTTGCCCGATGATATATACTTTGGGGTGCGCAGCATTGCCGAAAATGTCTATAAAACTTGGGGGCTTAGTTTTACGGCGGTAGATATGAGCCGCCTTGACCACATCGCCCAAGCCATTAGACCCCAAACCAAACTGATATGGACGGAGACACCCTCTAATCCGCAGCTCAAAATCACCGATTTGGCAGCCGTAGTCGACTTGGCAAAAAGCCACAAATTGCTCACGGCTTGCGATAATACTTGGGCTACGCCTTATTTTCAACAACCATTGGCTCTCGGCATCGATATTGTACATCATTCTACAACCAAATACTTGGGCGGTCATAGCGATATTTTGGGAGGGGCTTTGGTATTTAAAGAAAAGACCGAGTTGAGTGAATTGGTGCGTTTGTATCAAAAAACCGGCGGAGCCGTACCTAGCCCGTTTGATTGCTGGCTTTTGAGTCGGAGTTTGGCTACTTTTCACGCTCGTATGCCCATTCACGCGCGCAATGCAATGCAATTGGCAGAGTTTCTCCAAAGCCATCCGCAAATTGAACAAGTATTGTATCCGGGTTTGCCCCAAAATCCGTATCACGAAGTTGCCAAAAAACAAATGTTGGGCGGATTTGGCGGTATGTTGTCAATTTTGGTCAAGGGCGGACAAGCCGAAGCACTGAAAATAGCTACGAATTTAAAAATTTTTAAACACGCCACTAGCTTGGGTGGGGTGGAGAGCTTGATAGAGCATCGAAAATCTATTGAAGGCGCACTGTCGCCCAGCCCCGAAAACCTCTTGCGCGTATCGGTCGGTATTGAGCATATTGATGATTTGCTTGAGGATTTTGCGCAGGCTTTGGCTTAAAAAATGATGAGCGCGTAATGTTGAATGTATATTTTGTGTTTTACAATTATGTATGACCAATAACTTAATGACCAAAACTAGAAATTCTGATAACTATTGGACTTAAGGAATGAATAATGGAAAATGAATAGTTTTATAATTGCTTGAAAATCAATATGTTATCAAAAAATATTGTACGCATTATTTTTTTCTTGCTCCTAATAACCCAAAAATGAAATTATTTTTATACCCAATCACCAAACAAAACCTTTAAAAAAAAACTTTTGATTCTAAGGATAAAAAACCGCCTAAAAGATATTTTAAAAGCAAATTCATTGAAATTCATAACTATTTGATTATCAGATATTTATGATTTTTATATAACATTATATAATTACTAAGGCACTCATTTCTAGCGATTAATCAAATTTTACACTACTTCTAATTCTTAATTTTGATATGTGGTTCAGGACTCCCGATGAAGATATAGCCGAGCAACCCGAAAACGACCCTTCGTGGTTGCAAAGGCGCGAACCCAATAGTTTTATGCTGTGGGTAGCCATAGTGGGTATGGCTTTGGTGTTTTTGGCTTTGGGTTCGGTGTATAGTATGCGGTTTGGCAATGCACATTGGGGGGCAACGTTTAAATTGCCCAGGGTTTTTTGGCTCAGTACTTTGGTAATGCTTGTGAGTAGTTTTACTTTGCATTGGGCAAATCGGGCTTGGCAAAAAGAGCAGTTTAAGCAGTTTAGAATATTGTTGATTGCTACTTGGTGCTTGGGTATGGGTTTTATTGGCTTGCAGTTTTGGGGGTGGCGTGAACTGGTAGCTATGAAAATATTTTTGCAAAATAACCTAGCTGGAGCGTTTTTGTATATCATATCTGGTTTGCACGCGCTTCATATTTTCGGAGGGTTGGTATTTTTGTTGATAACCATTGTCAAAACGATGCGGCATACTTCATACGTTGATGCTTTTGTGTATAGTGTCAATCCTCCCAATCAAATCCGCTTGCAATTGGTAACTCGCTATTGGCACTTTGTAGATATTTTGTGGGTGCTTTTGTTTGTATTTTTTCTATATCACCATTCTTAAGGAATTAGAAATTAATAATTGGGATTAGGTAATTGCCTGATTTTCAGTTGATTATGTTTTGAAAAAGGTTCTTCAGTGCTTTTCAGGAATTGTTTAGTTTAGAAATTGCCTAAAGCTACTTACGCGCGTAGGCTAAACAGCCCGCGTTACAATTTTTTCTGCAAAGATGTAGCGATTCATCAAAAAAACTATAATTTTTTGATTATCAAGTATGAATAAAATTGTAACCCAGCCTTTAGGCTGTGGGAGTTACAACCCAAAGGCTGGATTACATTTTTATTTGTCAAAAGTCAAAGATTATCAAGCAATTAAAAATAGATTTTACCAAATACCCGGAATCAGGCATTTGACTTTTTGTTGATATTGGCGATAAGCTGTGCCATATAATTTTAATAGTTTTTTTTCTTCCAAGTATATGCCTATCACCAAATAAATAAAGGTAACAGTGCCAAAAGTAAAGCTGGCGGCGTGAGGCTTACCCAAAAAAAATCCGATTAAAATAATCACCACTCCCAAATAAAGGGGGTGTCTTACCCAAGCATTTAAACCCGACATTTGGAGGGGTTCAAGTTTGGGCGGGTGGGTGCGCCAAGCATCGGTTCCGGCAAAAGCCGATAAATCATAATTGCGCAAAGCCAAAATCAAAATTAAAGCACCCAAGCCTTGCAAAAACCAACTGATGCCAAACATAGCCGGAAACCAAAGCGGCGGTTGGAGAAAAAACTGCCAAATCATTAAAGGTAAAAAAGTAATACCGGCGATTAGGTTGTAAATCAAGCGGTAATATTTGAAAATAGTGGGGAAATGTTTGGTAACTTGATTTTTTAATGTATCAGTTGCCAGCAAACTGTGTGTGGCATAAAATCCCAGCCAAGCTATACCTAATTGCCAATCGAGCATATATTTTTGTCGGTTTTTAGTGAGGGTAGCGGGTTTTAAAATATAACTATTTGATAATCAGATATTTACAAAAATATAAATTCTTTGTAATTATAATGCACAAAAAAACTGCCTCACCCCAAAATGCTATAAATCTTCAAACTTGTCAGGTTTTAACAACCTGACAGGTTTTACTGACTCCTAATTCGGAGTTGGGTTAAGCTGCCCCTTCTTTCAACCTTTCGGCATTGTCGGCAAGGCGCAATTGCTCAATAAACTCATCAATGTTGCCGTCCATCACCACCGGCAGGTTATACACCGTAAGCCCAATGCGGTGGTCAGTAACTCGCCCTTGCGGGTAGTTGTAAGTCCTGATTTTGTCGGAACGGTCGCCACCGCCTACCATACTTTTGCGTTGGGAGCTTTGTTCGGCAATTTGTTTTTGCATCTCGATTTCATAGATCCTTGAGCGCAATACTTTAAAAGCCTTTTCTTTGTTTTTGGTCTGCGATTTTTCATCTTGGCACGAAACCACCAAACCCGTAGGAATGTGCGTAAGCCGAACCGCCGAGTAGGTAGTATTGACCGACTGCCCGCCGGGTCCTGAGGAACAAAAAGTATCAATTCGTACATCATTGGCATTGATTTCTACCTCCAATTCTTCTACTTCGGGCATTACCACTACACTGGCTACCGAAGTATGTATCCGCCCTTGAGTTTCGGTAGCGGGTACGCGCTGTACTCGATGCACACCCGACTCGTATTTCATCATTCCATATACATCTTCGCCCGATATGCCTACGATTATCTCTTTATAACCGCCAGCCGTGCCGTCCATATAATCAATGAGCGAAAACTGCCAGCCCTTTTTCTCGGCAAATCGCTGATACATTCGGTACAAATCTCCGGCAAAAATGGAGGCTTCATCACCACCTGCCCCCGCGCGAATTTCCAGAATTACGTCTTTGCTGTCGTTGGGGTCTTTGGGAATCAACAAAGACTTGATCGAGTCTTCGGCTTCTTCTTTTTGGGGGTAGAGTTCATCAAGCTCTAATTTAGCCATTTCTCTAAACTCGGGGTCTTTTTCGGTCTCGAGGATTTTTTTCGAGGTTTCGATATTGCTCAAAATATTTTCGTAATGCTTGTACGCCTCATCAATTTTTTGCAAATCCTTGTACTCTTTCATCAACTTAGAATATTGTTTCATATCCGAAACTATATCAGGTTGAATAATCAAATCGGCTACCTCGTGAAATCGTTGGCGAATGGCTTCTAATTTATCAATCATAAAATTTTATTAATCCAAATGAAAATAATTGACTACTAATTCATTGATTATCAATGGATTAGTATTCTATAAAAATTTACAGCAAATTTAATCGGCAAAATTACAGAAAATAGCTCGAAAAATTAAATTTGAAATGCACACTTCCTCACGCCTTGGTTGGGCAAATATCCTAACTTTCTCTTTCAATCAAAGCTTGGATAAAAGCCCGCAGGGTGGCTTTGCGAGGTTCTTCGGCTTCGATTTGCGCAAGTTGGGCAAAGCCCATTTGAAAATAATGATTGATTTTATTTTCTGTTAATTCCTTGATTTTCAGGTTGTTATAGATTTCCACTACGGCTTTTACTTTTTCGGTTTTGTCAAAATCTTTTTGCGCCAGCCAGTACTCAAGTCTTTGACGGTCAGTGCCTTGCGCCCGCGTGAGGGCTTCAATCAATAGATAAGTTTTTTTGTTGGCAATAATATCTCCGCCTACTTGCTTGCCAAATTTGTCGGCATCGCCATACACATCAAGTAAGTCATCTTTGAGCTGAAAACCAAGCCCAATATTTTCGCCAAATTGTCGCAAAAGTTGGGTGTTTCTTTCGGAAGCGTGAGCGAGAATCCCCCCCAACTCCAAAGCAAAACCCAACAAAACGGCGGTTTTGCGGCGAATCATTTCCAAATAATCGGCTTCGCTTACGGTGGCTAATTGTTCAAAATTCATATCCAATTGTTGCCCCTCGCATACTTCGGCGGCACATATATTAAATTTATCCAAAACTTGTCGCAAGTAGCGGTCTTCTACCGAGAGCATCAGGTCGTAGGCTTGCACCAACATTACATCGCCCGAAAGAATGGCAATGTTATTATTCCATTTTTCGTGGACGGTGGGCTTGCTGCGTCTGAGGGGGGCATTGTCCATAATGTCGTCGTGCATCAAAGTAAAATTATGAAAAACCTCGACCGCAATGGCGGGTTTGAGCCAGTCTTGCCAATTGTCGGCAAACAACTGCCCACCCAAAATAGTGAGCAATGGGCGCATACGCTTGCCCCCCAAAGCCATCAAATAACGAATAGGGTCATAAAGCTCCACCGGATGCGGACGATAAGCCAGTTCAGCAATTTTTTGATTGATGTGGTCTGTAATTTCTTTTAGATTCATAAATAAATAGGCTAATTAAGATGGTAAGGAATGAATAAAAATCATTAAAAATTTAAAAAGTATTGGGTTTTTGCCTAAAATTAAGGAATTGGGCAATGAAATAATCCGCCAGAGGTACAAGTAGTAAAATGAATTATTGTAATAACACAACGCATTGATTATCAGGCAGATACAATCAATTCCTTGAGAATTAAATTGGTTATTTTATTTTTAAATTATGTATAAACAATACTTCGGACTGTTTCGTAAGTAATTGATTATCAGCTAGTTATGCTATTTCAAAAATTTATATAACTAACTGATTATCAAGCACTTACCAAAAGACTCGGAAAAGAACCCCCTCCAGAGGCAGGGGGCTTAGAAACCAGAAACTGTCCGAACTATTGATAAAATGAGTAACTATAAATTTCATAAATAATTGATTATCAATTAGTTAACTTTCTTAAAAATAATAATAAATTTTGCCGTCTGCGCCAATTTCTTCCAAGCGAATTTGACAAATTCCTTGGGCGTGGAGTTTCTCGAGGCGAGCTTGCGCCTGCTCACGATTAAGGCTGGTTTGTGCGACCAAATCTTCTACCGAAAGCCGCCCTTTGCCAAAGCGTCCTGCCAAGCGAATAATCATTTCATCGGTCAATTCAAACTTTTGTTGCGTAGTGGGCAAACCCTGTCTTGAGTTGCCACCGGGCAGGCTTTTTTGGGCATTCTGATAAAGTCGAAAGCCACCAAAGCCTAGTGCCGCACCCCAGATCACTGTCAAAAACTGTTCACTACCAAAGCCGCCAAGCATCATCAAACCTCCAAGTGTCATCAAGATATAAGCAATTGTTTTGTTCATCGTTATTTTGTGTAAGTCTTTATTTGGCAAAGTTAGAATTAATTTATTCATTATCAATCAATTGGCTCATACTACTTGATTTTGATAGTTAGCGAGGTTTTAGCTCCGAGTTTCTAAGCCGCCTACACTCGGCAAGGATTTTAATTTAAGTGATTGAAAATCAAGTAATTAACTAAAAATAAAGGTTTTATAAATACTTGAACATCAACTACTTACCTATTTTCTATCAAAACAAAAAAACAAGCAATGATTACTACTTGTTTTTTGTAATTGTTTGATAATCTTTGGCTTTTGACAAATGAGAATGTCACCCAGCCTTTAAGCTATGGGAGGCACAGCCTAAAGGCTGTGGTACAATTTTTATAATTCATTGATAATCAGATAGTTATAAAATAATCGTTTACCCACATTTTTAACTCTTTGATAATCTTTGACTTTTGACAAATGAGAATGTAACCCAGCCTTTAGGCTGTGGTACAATTTTTATAATTCATTGATGATCAGATAGTTATAAAAAAATCGTTTGCGCTCATTTTTAATTCTTTGATAATCAATGGCTTAAATGAAGATACAGACCAAATTACGAATTGGCGGGTTGGCAAAATCAAAGTTTAATACCCATCACCGTAATATCATCGCGTTGTTCGGCACCTTGTTGGTGTACTGCCATTTCGCCTAGTATGAGTGAGCGTTGTTGGCGCATTGGGCGGTGGAGGTTTTCAAGAATAATTTTTTTGAAACGGTCTACCCCAAATTTTTTGCGTTGAAAATTAGGGCTATCCATCAAACCATCGGTAGTGAGGTAGAGCAAATCTCCTTTTTTCAAAATCAGCTCGGTTTTTTCAAAAGTGCGATGAACTTCTTGTTGCCAGCCGCCAATCGATTTGCGTTCACCCTTAAGCTCCACCAAGTCTAGCGCATTGGTTGACTGGGCTTGGCTCATTTCATAGTAGAACAAAGAGCGTTTTGCCCCCGAGAAATGAACTTTTACTTGCTGGCTGTCTAAGTTCTCGAGCATACAAATCACCAAGTCCATTCCATCATAGTTGTCATTGTCTTCGCGGTCTTGGCGGAGGCGACTTCTTACGCCTTCGTGCAGTTTTTCGAGAATTGTGCCGGTGTCAAATATTTTTTGGACATTGATGATTTCATTCAAAATGGTATTGCCAATAATAGACATAAACGCGCCCGGCACGCCGTGTCCGGTACAATCGACTACCGCAAAAAACGATTTGTTTTCGATATGACTAAACCAATAAAAATCGCCCGAAACAATGTCTTTGGGCAAATATATCACAAAACAATCTTGTACTTGCTCGAGCATCTTGTCTATTGCGGGCAAGATAGAGCGTTGAATGTTTTGGGCATATTGAATACTTGAGGTAATGAGTTGATTTTTGGACTCAATTTCTTTGGCTTTGATTTGGGCATTTTGGGCTTCTTCTTCTTTGAGCAGAATGATAGCCTCGTTTTTGGCGTTCAATTCATCTTGGGTAGATTTGAGTTCCTCCATATTTTGGCGGAGTTCTTCCTCTTGGGCTTGCAAAATCTTGGCTTGAATTTGGGTTTCTTCCAACAATCGCTTCGATTCGGTAATATCAAAAGCCAATTTGATGATTTTGTAAGGTTCACCTTTGCGATTAAGTACCGGCGAATATACAGAGTTGAGCCAAATGACTTCGTTATTTTTGGAAATACGCTTAAAAACGCCGGCTTGTAAAATGCCTTTTTGGAGAGTTTGCCAAAAACGACCGTATTCTTGGGTTTCTACTTCGTTGATGTCCCAGAAAAGCTGATGCGGTTTGCCTTTGATTTCTTTGAGCGTATAGCCAAACAAATCACAAAAACTCTGATTAGCCGACACGATTGTACCATCAATATTAAACTCTATTTTGGAAATAGTACTATTGTTGATAGCGTTCAATTGCCCGTCCAACTCCGATTGCGTAATCATCATTTGCTCCTGCGTAGCTACCAACTCTTCCATATTTTGGCGCATTTCTTCTTCTTGGGCTTGGAGCATTTCGCTTTTTTCGGTTTGTTCAACCAAGGCTTTCTCAAGTGCTTTCTTTTGTTCTTCAATCAGGTCATTGTTCTTTTTTACTACTTCTTGAGTAGCTTGCAGTTCTTCGTAGTTTTGGCGGAGTTCGTTTTCGCGGGTTTGGAGCTTGCGGGTGAGTTCTTGGGCATCGCGGAGCAGTCGTTTGGTATTTTCATTGGCTTTGAGGCTAATGATTGCCGAGGCAATGTTTTCGGCTAGTCTTTCCAAAAACTCAATTTCGTGTTTTTCAATTTTATAAAAAGAAGCAATTTCTATTACTCCTTCTACTTTACCGTTGAGTGAGAGGGGTACAATCAAAATACTGCGCGGGTTTGAGCCACCCAAGCCCGAGGCTATTTGGACATACTCTTGCGGTACATCGGTCAGGTAAATGGTTTCTTCCTCGAGAAAAGCCTGCCCTACCAGTCCTTCGGCAAATTCATCGTTGAGGATAATTTTTTTTTCCAAATATTTTACTTCATCGTAGGCGTAGCAAGCGATGAGTTCGAGATGGGTAAATTCCGTATTTTCATTATTCAAAACAAAAATTCCGCCTTGACTGGCATTGACATAGCGCACCAAAGCAGTGATAATTTTGGCTCCCAATTGGTGCAAATCGGTATCATTAGCCCGTAGAATTTGGGAAAACTCAGCCATTCCCTTCGTAACCCAATTGCGCTTGCGGTCTTGTTCGGCAACGTTTTTAAGTTGGTCGCGCATTCCCATCAAAGCTAAAAAAAGGCTGTCTTTGTGGGCATCGGTAGAGCTGGTCAGGTTGTCGAGGTCATAGTTACCCTCACCAATATCGCGGGCAAACTGCCGTGCCTTGCGAATACTGCTCGATAAGTTACGTGTGGAATGAGCAATGCTACCGATTTCGTCTTGAGTGGCAATGGCTAAGTCAAATTCCAAATCGCCTTCGGCAATGGCTTCGGAGGCTTCTTTCAGCTCGGTCAAGGGTTTGGTAATGCTTTGTTGCAAAATAAGCCACCCAAATACTAAGCTTGCCAGACCAATACTACCCAAAACAAAAGTCCAGAGAAAAAAAGTGGAATCGGGTGCTTGAAAAATCTGATATAAATTAGCTAATAAACCCAAAGCAATACTGCCGCCGGTAATCCACAAAGGAATACCCAACTTGGTATTGACGGGCAAATCATTAAATTTTTTTGTTTTAGATGCTGACTCTTGCATACAAGACTTAAAGAATTAGGGAGTTATGAGTTATGAGTCCTACTTTGGCACTTTATAGATAATATAAGCAATCTTAATAAAAAAAGTTTGCGCTAACAAACACATTGCCATCAATTAGGAAGATGACAAAAGTAAGATACACCTTGATAAATACATAATCAATTGACAATCAGATATTTATATAATTTCTAATAAGGCGATTTTAGCCCAAAAAACGCCCTCTTTCTTCGGGAGTGGGCAAACGACAAGTTTCTTTTTTGCCAAACCAACGATAGCGATTGCGGGCTATCCAGTCATACACTATATTGCGCACCCGAGGCGGAACAAGCATAAAAATATATAGCAAAAACCACGCACCATTTATTTGGCGAGCAATTTCTAAAGCGGCAGTTGATTTTTGGAGGGCTTGGTTGTTTTGAATCAGCAAGACACTGTCATACTTTTGGGCAGGCAGATCAAACTTTTGCAAGACTTTTTGCCCTATTTCCGACTGCAAAGACGCAAACTTAAAAATGCCTTTTTTATCGCGTTTGACCACAAAATCTACACTGCTGTTGCAAAGATTGCAAACGCCGTCAAATAAAATCAGGCGATTTTTTGCCAAAATATCATCTATATCGTTCATCATTTTTTAAATATCTCAATACTAAGGCATTAGTAATGCCATAATTATAAAAAGGCTTAGTGGGCTAATTCTCCCGAGATGAAAAACTTGTAATATCCTGATTACCAATTAATTATATGATGGGTGCATTTCAAATTTACCACCTATTACCCTCTCTTTCGGAGAGGGCAGGGTGAGGCAAAAGAAATGCGTAAATTTGAAATGCACCCTTATATGATTGAGTAATAACTAGCCACAACTTTATTAAAATATAAGAAAAATACAATTGATAAAAAAACTTGTAGCTTCGGCTTTAGCCGAAGTTATATTATTGGTAATCAATACTTTATATATTTTTTATTTTCTTCGGCTTTAGCCGAAGCTACTTTTATCATTGCAGATAATCATATATGGGCAATTGTTTAGCCTTTTTCAAGAAAATAACAAATTTGCGTATTATCATTACTTAAAAGTGATGTGCCATTGGGTATATATTCTTTATCTAAATTTTAATCAAAATAAATTTGAAAATGTAGCCATTGCGGATTATCTAAAATGATACGCCGTTTGAAGGAAATGAATGAGCTTTTTTTCATCTAAATTCTTTTTACTCAGGCGTTTTTTGATTTGATTTTTGTAAATAAATTTCATTTCTGATTTTTCGTAATTGTCTAACAAATCAAAAAAATAAGCAATTTCTTTTTTAATCTCATCTTGCAAGTCTTTATAAGATTTACTGTTGGTATTTTGCTCATTGTAAATTTTATTTAAAAGCCTAATAGTTTGCTTGACTTTGGCTTCAATTCTTCTATCTTGATTATCACTCGTTATTTCAATATGATTTCGGGCTTGGTCATAACGCAAAATTATCAAAGACTCTACATCATCTACGCAATTATTCAATATTTCATTTTGGCTATGCGTATTGATGTTTTTAGGCTTGATTTTATTGCATTTTTGGCAGATATAGAACAAATTATCCCAATTATTAACTTCATCAGGATAATAATTTTGGGGATAAAAATGGTCTATTTCAAAATGTCGAGTAACTTCTTCACACAAATAACACATTTTGAAAAAATCATTTTTGACTAACTCTCGTATATCTTCGTTTTGGTAATCCACTTCCCCAATCGGATGCTGACTTCGAATAATATTAATCATTTTTTTCGGCTAGTAATCTTTTTCTGGCATTGCGAAAACGTAAAAACATATCCGTAGAAAGTAATGGTGATAAATGGCTCAATTCCATATCCAATTCGCCTAACGCATCTGCTTGTTCATCAGTGAGGCTTTCTAATTGAGTCAGGTTTTCATAGTTTGCCATTTTCTTTTGCATCAAAACCGAAAAATCACTTTTCATTTTGAAATATTCTTTGGCGGTTGAGCCATAAGACAAACCAAATAAATCCGAAGTCAAAACTTTATTCTCCAAATCATAAATTACCACATCTTCCAAAGATGCCAAAATAACCGGCGAATGAGTGCTTACAATAAACTGAATTTTGGGGAAAATGCGGGTCAAAAAAGGCAAAATTTTCTCTTGTAACTCAATATGCAAATGGGCTTCGATTTCATCAATCAATTCAATGCCTTGAATATCAAAGAGTTGCGATTTTGAGTTTTCCATTCTTAGCATTATTTCACTCACAATATCCAAAATAGCCCCATAGCCATCCGATAAAGTATTCAAATCAAAAGGTTCGCGCCCTTGCACAAAGATTTGATAATTGTAAGTATCAATATCAAATTTTAATTCTAAAGTTTCATCGCCAAAAATCTCTTTTAAAAGATTTTTTAAGTTATTGAACCAAGTGTCTATTTGATTTGTAATTTCAGTATTTTGATTTTTGTGCCAATATAAGCGGTCAAACTCCAATTTGACTAAGTATTTGAGGAAAATATCATTCAATTTGGTTTCTAAGTTGGTATTTAAAGGTATTTCAATTTTTTCAACGGTTTCAGATTTAGCCGGATTAAAAGTGCGTTTAGCGGAGAAATGAGCAAATATAAAACATTGATTATCAATCAGTTGAATTAAATCTTTTGACTCGCTTGATATTTTAAATTCAATCTTAGCATCTTTATTTAATTGATAAAAAAAATCTTTTGGCTCAAAAGCCAACAACTTATCTAGTCCATAAGCTTTTTGATTAGCCAAAGCAATTAAAAAGGCTTGGTAATATTCTTTCAATTCATTTAACACACTCGTCTTCCCACTGCCGTTTTTGCTGGTGATAATCAGGTGTTTGCGTTGTTTTTTATCCAAAGGAATTGTAATATTCTCTAAATGACGAACCTTATTAATTTGCAATTCGGTAATAAAAATATCTTCCATTTTTTAGGTTTGTTTGGGATTGGGCTAAATATCAAATATACAATTTTTTTTTAGGAATACGCTAAGGTATTAAAAATTAAAATGCGTTTTTTAAACTTTAAAATTTATATAACTATCTGATTATCAATGATTTATGAAAAATTTAAAAATCGAAAATCCGAAATCGAAAATACAAGATTCCTCATTCCTCGGAATGACAAATGCCAAAATCCGCAATCCAAAATCGAGAAATCGAAAATCTCACTACCTTCCACAAATATCTTTGTAATTGCAATATTTACAAGCGTCAATGTCGTCGGTCCGTTTGAACGATTGTTCGGGGTCGAGCATATTTTGGGCAATTTCTTGGAGATAATTTTCCGATTCTTTCACAAATTCTTTCAAAGTTTCGGGAAAAGCCGAAGTATCTTTGTCACCCGATTTGATTTCAATAAAACCTTCTTGCAAATTGCGCAAGCTATAAATACCGGCACTAATCGGCTCATTTTCAAGGATTTGATAGTCGCCCACTTTGAATCCTTTGCCTTGGCTCTGTAATACCCGCTTGGCTACAATGTATTTGTAAAGCCAAAGCTGGCGCACTTTGTCGAGTTGGCGGTCGCTTACGAGTTTGGCGATGTCCTGTTTGCCAAGTTTTACTTGTTTGCCATCTACTTTGGCGGTTTTGTAATCCACAATTCTCACCAAGTCTTTTACTTTGTCGATGCGGTCGGTTACGCCTTTGAGCAAAATCGGGATTTTTTCTGCGCTAATTTCTACTTCCAAATCGGCATAAAGATTCAGTTTGAGGTTTTCAGATTCATCATCGGCTTCGCGGTTTTCAAGCGTCAAAATCTCAAAAGGGGCATTGTTGTCGGCAATTTCTTCAATTTGGCGGTGCAAAAAGCGTTCAATGAATTGGGTAGTTACTTTTTGGGCAATAAAATTTTGTCCCGTGATTACATAGTTGGCATATTTATCTAAATTAAATTTTTCTTCAACTCGAGATTGCACACTGGGAATCGTTTTTTCAATGTCTTCGGCAGCAATAAATTTGTTTTCTTGGGCAAGTTCGCGGTAAACTTCTTCCAAAATTTCGTGAATCAAGCTCCCGATTTTGTCTGCGCCCAAGGTTTCCTCGACCGCCACACTACGCCCGATTTCGGCAATTTGCCCAAAATAATATTGCAAACTACAAGTAACAAATGAGTTGATGTGCGAAGGGGTGAGCCCTTTTTGAAAATTATCTTTGATTTTTTGAATTTCGTATTCACCCTTGGCAAACACCAAAGGATTGTCGGGCGGCGCAACTTGGGGGCGAAACCGCGCGGTCATTTCTTTGATTTTGATTTGCGGATTGATGCGCACCAAATCACTTTGCAATTGTAAAATAAATCGGCTTTTTTCTTTGCCTCCGTAAGTGTCGGAGGGGGCAACATAGACCAAAGCCACGTTTTTGGCGCGTTGCAAAAGGCGATAAAAGTGATAGCTCACAATGGCATCTTGTTCTTGATAAGTGGGGATTCCATAGCTTTGCGCCACATCAATTGGGATAAAAGAACTCATTTTTTTGCTACGGGGCAAAGTAGTTTCATTGACCGAAAGAATAATCAAATTCTCAAAATCCAAGTTGCGGGTTTCATTGATACCCATTAGTTGCAAAGGAGTTTCTTTGTTGCTTTCAAATTCAAACTTTGCTTCGCGGAAGGCTTGGTATAAGAAAATTTTGAAAGTTCGGATATCAATATACTCCGGCTTATGCCCCACAAAATATTTCAATTGTTTCAAAATCTTGTCAAACTCTTGAAAATAAGCCGATTCAAAATAATTTTCTTCATTATACAATAGCTTGGTGATTTCTTCCAGCGCGTCTATCAAATCATAAGTGCCTTTCCAACGCGCAAACAATACCTCAAACAAAGGCTTCAAAATAGCATTGGCTTGTTGGCAATACGCTACTAAACCCGGTTCTTCGGCAATTTTTTCTTGAAAAAGTTCTGAATCTACCAAAGACATAATTTCATCTTTGCCCAAAAAAATCAAGTTGTTGCGATTGATAAATTGCACCAACAGCAAGACCAAGCTTTTGGTATCGGGAAGTGAAGATTTTTCATTTTCCACAAGTGGCACTTCCAAACGCGTATCTTCGCCGCCAAAGTCGGAATCAGTCTCAATTTGATTTTCGCTAATCACCTCATTATCAGATACTTCTGGGTTTTCAATCGTACTAGTTCCGCTTGCAGTATATAAACCAGCCGTATGCCGCCGTTCAAATTGGCGCACAAACGGATGGCTCAAGAGGCGAATAATGGTGCGATGGCTAAATTTGACTTGGTCGGTTTCTTTGTCGCGTATCAAAGTTTGGTATTGCTCAAACAAAGTGTCCACTAAGTTGAAAATAGCCGAATCTTTCAAAGACAAGCCAATAGTGATGTTCAAATTGGCAAATAATTCGTCTAAGGAGTGCAAAACCGTCATCAAAATTTGCTCATCTGCCAATACAATCCCCGTATCGGGCATCAGCAAATCTGCCCATTCAAGCCCCAAGAGCCTCCCCCTAGCCCCCTCCGAAGGAGGGGGAACAATTACTCCCCCTCCTTCGGAGGGGGCTGGGGGGAGGCTTTCTCCCTCCCCTTCGGGGAGGGCTGGGGTGGGGCTTTGGGGGAGACTCCAATTCTTCAGCAATTGATTAGCCACTTTGCCCTGCATACTGGCATTGGCAACTTGAATAATAGTGATTTCTTTTTCGGATTTTTGGAGGTATTCGCTCTGAAATTTCCAATTGGTACTTGCCCAGTGGTGTTTGTATTTTTTTAAGAACAAACCGGCTTTGTTTTCGGTCTGGTCTTGCATATAATACTCATCTGAGTCCCAAATAATTTCAGCTTTTTGGTGGTCGATGAGGGTTTTGAAGATTTTTTCTTCGGCTTGGCTCAGGGCATTAAAACCGATAAAAATGTATTTTTCGAAGGGCGATTGGTGCAATAAAATTTGTTCGGCGTTTTCGGCAAGTTGGCGGTACATCATACCACTGTAGGCTTGGTTTTGGCTTGTGAGTCGCTCGCGGAAAGTTTGATAGGTGTAGCCCAAATTTTCCCAAAGTTGAAAATACTCGCCTACTTTGGGCGTAATGCGCTCTTCGCCGAGTTTCCAACGCTCGAGGTTTTTGATGTCGCAGAGGTTTTGGAATAGTTTTTCGGCATCAATCAAATTGCGGTCTATTTGGTCAAAATCTTTGAGCAAAATATAGCCCCAACCCGTAAATTTTTCGAGTTTGGTCTTTTTGTCCACTTCGCTAAACACTTCATAAAGTTCCAACAAGAGCAAAACCGGATTGGTATTTTCCATTCCCGTTAGTTTGGCTACCCAAAGCTCGATGTCGCTCACTTCGGGTAAATGCTTGATTTTCAGCTCTTTAAAGTATTGTTGCAAAACCGATCCACTGCGGCGCGTGGGCAAAATGACACAAATTTTGTCCATTTGTTGGGCATATTGGCGATGGAGATGTTCGGCACAAAGGCGGAGAAAATTCATTGATTGATTCACTAATTTAATAATGGGATAATATGCTGATTATCAAATACTTAGCAAATAATTAGCTTTTATTTTCTATCAGCAATCCGTATTCAAAGTTAAGGATTAAATCTTTGATTTTCAAGGGATTAGCGGGAAATTGTTTAGCAATTAAAAACCGTAAATCAGCCATCTTAGCCCGTTGAATTATTACTCTCATCTTTTATGGAGTGGGTTGTATAAACCCTGCCCACGCCAATACACTCAATTCGATAATAAATCATAAACCATTGATTATCAATAAGTTATGGGGTGGGGTAATTTTTCGTGGAGAGCCGGATTGATAAACTCATAAATCGAAATTTGGTACAAAATAGCCAATCGAGCGGCTACCTCAAGCCGAAGCTCGGTTTTGCCCGATTCAAGTTTGTGGTAAGCATTTTGGCTTATTTCTAAGACCTGCGCTACTGCGTGCTGAGAGTAGCGGTTTTCGAGACGCTTTTGGCGCAAAATTTGGCTGATGTCAAACATACGTGGTTTAGTTTTTTAAGTTTTAGCTGAAAATTATTCATTCATTCATCAATTGCCCCATAAGCGATAAATAGCTGATAATCAATCAATGATTAAAAGCTAGAGTTTGGCGGCAAATGATTATCCATTCGTTTTTTACTTAGTTTTGAAGTCAATATACTCAAAAGTAAGCGATTTTTTTAAAATAGGACAATTTTCCCCTAGTAAAAGGCTTGCAAACCCCTTGCTAGGGGAAAATTAATTTTATTTGAATATAACTATGACAAAAAAAACAATTATTTTTGATTTTTAAAAATAAAACCCGAACTTTATTGACACAAATAGCCTAATGATATGAAAATAATAGCCTATGGCTATCAAAATTATAGTTTTTGGGGTTGCGTACTTAAATTAACTCTCCTACCTTTGGTATAAGTAAAATGCTTTATCAAAGCCGGCACCGATAAGCTTTTTATGAGTTCATTATTTTACAAATTAAATTCTTAAAAACGATGAAGAAATTAAGTTTGACCGAAATGGAGAGTACTTTTGGCGGTTTTTGTGGATCCCGTGAATACCGAGAAGCATTAACGGATGCTTTCGATTTGGGTAATGCTGCTTATGATGCCGGAAATATAGATGCTTTTTGGGCTTATTATGATTTATTTTGGGATCTGTGGAGTGCATGTAACTAAAATTAGGACTTTCGCTTAATATTATATAAGTAGTTGATAATCAGATGTTTAATAAAGAATATGGAAAAGTTATAATTCATTGACGATCAATCAATTATAGGCTTTGAAGCGAAAGTCCTATAAAATAATAATTTGATAAAATCAATATGTCTGCCATTTTCAAACTTTTGAACTTTCAAATTTGTAATTACCTGATTATCAGTGATTTATGAAAAATACAAAAAAATCGTAACTAATTGACAATCAATTAGTTACGATTTAATGTTTTTTTTTTAAAAAAAACCCATTTGGCAGACATATAGATAAAAAGTAACTTGATTTTTTTGAAAATTTGATTACTTCCTTTTAGAATTATACATTATAACCCAAGTCGAAAAATGAAATTATTTATTTATATTTTATGTATCATCATATATATTCCGGGTGCAATTCAAATTTACTATGAGAAAAATACAATTTAAAATTATTTTAATACAATTAATGAAATTAATCTTAAAAATGGCTTTTTAAATCATTCAAA
>JALONJ010000362.1 GCA_025455045.1 Microscillaceae bacterium
TGCTATTTATTTGATTATTTGCTACTTTTCTATTGTATTAAATTTGATTATTGAGCATTATCAATTACTACACCAATTAAAAATAATGATAGTTAAGTGGTTGATTATCAGCACTTTAAAATTCTGTAGGGAGATTAGCCGAAAGAGGGGGAGTAAATACAGGAGAGGGTGATAGGTAGTAAATTTGAAATGCACCCGTTTTATTGGCAGATTCGACTAAATTGTCTTTATTTGCTTACAAAATTTTAAAACATAGAAATTTAATAAGAAAAGCATCTAAAAACCTCATAATCAATCTATTATGTTCAAAAAAATCGTAGCACCCATTTTATTTTTGGGTTTTTTTTTAATGGCTTGCGAAAAACCTTCCAAATCGGAAAAAGTCAATGAAGATGAAGTGTTTTTCAATGCCCTCAAGACCTACGCCAGCGACACTCGCCTCTACAAACGCCTCGATGCGGTGGGTTTTAATGCTCAAGATGTAGTAAGTTTTTGCAATGAAGTATCGGATTTGGGCATCAAAGCCAAATTTGTCAAATACGTTACCACACGCGCCAAAAACCAATTAGAAGAAGCCAAAAAAGGTTTTTGGGGGTCAATTCGGTACAATATGGATAGCTTTTTGGGCGTGGTATCTATGCTCAAAGAACGCCAACACAAGACTTTTATGGATATTGGTTCGGGCAATGGCGAAAAACTATACGCCGCCTTGTGTCTAGGCTTTGAAAATGTCAAAGGGCTTGAATATTCCAAAGAATCCAAAGAGTTGAGCGAGGCTTTTTTGAAAGATTTTATCAGCAATAAAAAAGCAGAAATTATCCAAGGCGACGCGCTCGAGATTGACGGGCAATACTTTGCCCAAGCCGATTTTGCTTATATGTACTCACCTATGAAAGACAATGAAGCAATGGCTACTTTGTTTAAAAGAGTAATGGACAATATGAAAGAAGGAGCAGTATTTTTGGAAGTACGCAATGTATATTACAAGCAATTGCGCGAAAAAATCGGCTACCAAGTGCCACAACACAAAGGTTGGTTTGCTGTCAAAAAAGAAGGCGGTAAGTTTTTTTATCGTACCAGTCTGGAAAATGAAGAATGGAATGAATTGGAAAAAATCTAAATTTTAGGCATAACAACCGCCACATCTTTGCGCCTCTGCATTTTTTTTCGCGCTATTTTGCTGTGGTTAAGAGGAGTATTTGAATCACTTTTTTGATTTTATCAATAAAAAATTACATCATATATTTTTTTTAAAAATTATCTCATTATGCCCAAAAATGCCCAAATAACTACTTTAAATAAAGTTTTGTAATTTTTATTTTAAATAAAATAACATAAAAAATCAATAAAATAGATTATATATTACAACTACTTTTTGACAATGTCAGCAAAAAATCAGCCTCAAGTTACAAAAATCAGTATAAGTACTCGAGTGTTTAAACTTGAATAATTTTTCTGATTTACTATGCTAAAGAGATTAGCTTACTTGCTGGCTTTATCGCTCACAATCGTAGTGGTAGCCTGCGGAAAATACGATTTTGTGCCTCACTTATATTTTGAAGTCGAAGCCACCCCCAATAGCGGCTCTATCGCGTCCGGCAATACCCAAACATTGCGCTTGTATAATTTTAATACAAATCAGGTAGATAAAATTGATATTGGGATGATTAAATTGGGCAGTGCTGAATTGATTGACTACCGAGTCGTGAAAAATGGTACTGAAATAGAAATCGACTATCGAATTCCTGAATCAGTCGGAAACTTTAGTGAGGTATCGGTAATCGCCGAAGCACCCGAAAGAGGCGAAAACATTGTTACGGTAAAATTTTAAATTTTATATAAATTGACCAAAGCCCTTATTTCACACCGAAGTAAGGGTTTTTTATTTCTATCCCGTTTGCCAAACGATTATTTACCAACCGAAATCTCCTCCCCTACTCTAGATTTTTTAAGATTATAATAATACTTATGTTAAGTAATAAAACAACCTTATCCCCTAGTAAATAAAAATCTTCACAAGTTTTGAAAATTCTAGATTTAATAAGCCAATACTTTTTTTATACTTAAACAACTAAAGACTCAGGAAAAGTTCGACTGAAAATCTTAACTAATTGATTATCAATGATTTGAGTATTTAAGTCGGTTTTTTACCCATTTTGAGGAAATTCTGGCTTTATTCTAAGCCTCAACTCATTTACGCGGGCAGGCTAGACAGCCTGCATTACAATTTTCCTGAAAAGTGGTGTTTAGTAAATAACTGATTATCAAGTACTTAAATACTTTAGGAAAAGTTTTCCTGAGTCCCAAGTTCACCAAGGTAAGCCCCAAGAAACACCAAGGTCTTCGTGAACTTGGTGGGTATTTTCTTAGGGTTCTTGGTGTTTAAATAGTTGGTTTTTGAGCCAGCTTTGGCAAATAAAAATTCTATAAATACTTGATAATCAGACTTTTAATTTGCACATCTGCGCATTTTATTATCAACTTATTGTTTAGTCAAAAATCTAATCAATTGATTTTCAAGGTTTTCCAATTGCGGATTGGGGCTTGAGCTTTCGCGTTTGATTTGTAGCCATTCATAATACAATTCTTCAAACTTGCCCATATCGGGAGTTGCCAGCCACGCAATTTGAAAGGCAATGTGCGCCGGGGTATTTTCTCGAATGATACTTTCGGCTATTTTTCGATACTCCGAATTGGTAAACCGAGCTGTCCACGCCGGTAACAGCAAACTAATGTGGTGATTGAAAAAATCTTCGGGTATGGCTTCGTCTTCTTCTGAAATTTGAATAAAAAAGCTAATTTTTTCTTCGTAAGGCACTATCAGGCGTTTGTTGGCAATAAATTCATACAAAGACTCCATTACTTGATGAATTTCTTGCACCGAAATATAATTTTTCAAGCTGACCAATTGCAAACTATCGTTGGGCATTTGAAATTGAATCTCAAAATTGCCATCGTTGCGCCGCTCAACTGAGTAGTTTTGGGAGTCATATAAAAAAGGCTCAATTTTAGCTACCAAAGCCTGTCTTTCGGCAAAGTTGTAACGAATTGAGGATTTAAGCACTGGGTCGCCCTTTTCGTTGAGTATATAAAAGCCAAATTTTTGGTCGGTATTTTGAGGGCGTAGTAGAATATGCTCTAGCAAATAAAGTTGTTCTTGATAAGCATTTTGTTTTTTGAGAAACTGTAAAAGCGATTTCAACAACCAAAAAGCATCTTCATAATATTTCAATTCTGCCAAATAAATCCACTGATTGTCTTCTCGGAATACTAAATGGTAGTTGTCACCGGCGTGGGCTTGCCCCAGTTTATAATTTCGCAAGTCAGTAGCTTCGCGCAAGAAATGAATACTCAACAATTTTTGCGGATAAAACCGAGTCAAATTGAGCATTTCGGGCTTATCTTCCTCATTTGCAAGGGCTTTCAAATCGGCATCATCAATAAAATCAAATTCATTGTCAATCATTGCCGCATTGAGGTAATCGGGCAATCCAACTATTTTAAACCATTTTTCGGTAAGTTTGCTATCTTGCTCATTATCAATGATAAACAATTTTTCGGCAACGGCTTGGTGATAAAAAATCGGAACTCGTCGAAACGCCGCTTCGTCGGTTGCCAAATCACGCCCGCCCATTCCCAACAAAATCATCAAAGTATATTCCAATCCGGCAAGGTTGGTCTGATTCAAAACTTCTTGAGTATAATCAAAAGCCTGAGCGCGGTTTTGGCTCAATTCGGGGAATTTCTCGAGAAAATAGGTTTTACTGGCAATCAAATATTCGGCAAAGGTGAGAGGGTCTTTATAAAATTGCTTTTGCGATACTTCGTATTCATAATAACTAATGCCATTTACTGCCAAAAAGAAATCCAAAAAACGATTGCGGCGTTGCAAAAAATCGTCTTGCAAAGCCAACAAATGGGGCAAACCTTCTTCATAACTTTGAGGAATCGAATCGTTTTTGCCAAACAAAATATCATTAATGGTATTTTGAGGCGTATCAGCCAACAGTTCATTCACTCGGGGTACAGTATGCAAATTTTGATAAAAATAAGTGCGCCTTTGATTGTTTTGGGGTGAAAAAAGATTTTTGACATTTGCCAATTGTGCCAAATAGTTAGCCAATATTTGTTCAAAAAACAATAAAAAAGCCTTCAATTGCTTGGCTTGGGCTTTGCGGGCTTCGTCGGGCTTACCGGCAATGCCATCTTCGCCAATACCATAGGTAATCGGAAAATGATTTTGCACCGAATAATATTCGGCAATATTCAATTTAGTGCCGGTTGGTGTATCAATTTTGGGATTACTGAGGCGATATACTCGTTTGTTGTTGGTATTTAGTTCGTGGTATTTTCTATCTACTTTGTTGCGCTCAATGCCGGTATAAGGCAAATTTCCTTTGTAAAAATTGATGGTATAATTGTTGGATTCTTTATCCGAGCCAAAAATAAGCCTAACTCCTTGATTATCACCGATTTTCAATTGATTTCCTTCACTTTTACCTTCGGCAAACAAAGATAAATTTTTGATACTGGTTACGCCCGGCACTTGCATAATGATTTTGATAAGCTCCGAAACCAAAATTTTATCTATTTTGTCGGTCAAACTATGATCCTCGATAAATCCGTGTTTGAGCAAAGGCCCGGTAAACATTTCTTGCACGGTTTTGCCTTTTTGAAACATCTCGCGCAAAGAATAAAAATGAATTTCAGGATTGAGGCTTTGGTTGAGTTGAAAGTAAATACTTGCCAAAACATCTTCTACTTCTGCCGAACTTTCTACCTCAATATCGGCATAAATAGACAACAAAATGGGTTTTACGATGGTGATTTCGTGAATATCCTCACACAAATTGCGGTAGCGTCCAAAAATCAAGCGAACTTTTTGAATGATACTTGCCTGAACCTCGGCATCTTCGGTATAGTCGTACAAATCTACATAAATCTTGTATAAACCCCGCAACGAAAACTCTTGCCCACCCACCGGAAAAAGCCATAAGTTTTGTACTTCGGGTATTTCATCAATGATTACTTTGCGAAAGTCGTTGATAGTGAGGGGCTTATTATTCAAAATCTCTGCGGGTTGATAAAAAATTCTTGCCTGATTATCGCCTTGGTGCAATAAATCTTGGATAGGCAAATTGGTTCTATAGGCTACCTCAGTAAGCGCGTAGCAAAGTTGCTCCAAAATCGTAACGCCCGGGTCGTGGGGGTTATAGTCGGTCCAAAAAGCTCCGGTAAGCTCCTGAACAATCTTGACTCCTTCACTGTATAAAAAGTTGAAATTCAGTGCCTTGTTTTCGGGCGGTGTATCATTGATAAATTGTGGTTCTTGCATAATCAGGTTTTATTGGTAGTATTGGCATTATCTTCTTCTTGTACGTGAGGATTGAGTTGAGCGTTGGCTTGTTCATTCAATTTGCCAATCAATTCATACACTTCGGCAAAGGGCAGTTTGCCCAAAGCCTTAAAAATCAGATTGGCTTCCTCAATGCTTACTTGAAAATTAACTTGCTTGGGCTTCAATTTTATTTAAGATTTTTTGTTTAAAATGATTAAAACTTCGTACATTTAAAAAGATTTTTGCTACAAAAATTATTTGCTTTCAAAATTGCTTAAAAATAATTATTTTAGAAGATAAAACTCTGATAATCAAATAATTATTTAATCTTAAATTTAAAAATTGACGGCTTGATTTTTGTGGCAATTTATGTAAGATATAATCATCGTCTTTCGGTTCGGGATTTTTATTAAATTCTATTCGGTATGAAATCTAACCTTGAAAACAAGCAAAACGCCACAGAACAAGCTAAGTCAAATAATAACAATATTCAAACCAAACTTAGCAACCCGTTTTTGGGCGGTCAGAGCCAAAAAACCGGCAATCCGTTTTTGCCTGCCCAAATGAAAAAATCTAAAAATCCTTTTCTCAAAACCGCCGATGTTAGCCAAGCCATTCAAGCTAAATCGGTTGGTGATGGCGATTTGATGCAAAAAATGGGTGAGTCAATGGGGGCTGATTTTTCGGGGGTAAATATCCACGCCAACTCTGAAAAAGCCTCCTCAGTAGGAGCCTTGGCATATACTCAAGGCAATGACATTCACTTTGCTCCCAACCAATACAACCCCAACACTCAAGAAGGTGCATCATTGCTTGGACACGAACTCACCCACGTAGTACAACAAAGAGAAGGACGAGTACAAGCCAACTCAAGTGTAAACGGTATGCCCTTGAATGATGATGCCGGACTCGAGCGCGAAGCTGACGCAATGGGCGCAAAAGCCGCCGACAAGGCTATACAACGCAAGTCAGAAGAAGAAGAAGAATTACAAGCCTAATAGCATAAAATACTGATAATCAAGTGATTACAAATTTTTGAATTTCCGAATTTTTAGATTTTCAAATTTATGATTCTTTACCACCTTTTAGGAAAATTGTAACGCAGGCTGTCTAGCCTGCCCGCGTAAATGCGTTTAGACTTAGGATAAAGCTAGAACTTCCTCAAAATGGGCAGAGAAGCATAATTTTCAAAATATTTAAAAACAAACCACCCAAGTAATGGTAATGCGGTGGTTTTTTTATATCGATACTTAAATGCTTGCGCCAAACCAGCCAAAAAATTGAAAAAATTGGACAATTGAAGATTCAAATAATCAATAACTCTTTGGTTATCAATGATTTATCAGTAATAATTATTAATTTTAAAGCTCAAAGAGTGAAAATTAAATTTTGAATCTGAATTTTAAAAAATGTCCAGACTATTTATTTGTATTGTCTTGATTATCAATACTTTATCTGCATACGCGCAGGTAACAAATACCGCTACTCTAGATACTACCGACTTAGCCATCAAAGGCAAAGTTACGATAAGCGGTTACATTGATGCTTACTATGGCTACGATTTTAGCAACCCAATCAGTGGCAACCGCCCTTACTCGGTATCAATGAATCGCCACAATGAATTTACTATCAATTTGGCTTTTGCCGATATTAAGTACTCTTCAGAGCGATTTAGAGCGCGATTTGTCCCGGCTTTTGGTACATATATGAATGCCAACTATACCAATGAACCCGGTACATTAAAAAATATTTTGGAAGGTTATATAGGCATCAAACTTGCTAAAAATCGGGAAATTTGGCTCGATGCCGGCGTTTTAGGCTCGCCTTATACCAATGAATCGGCGATTTCGAAAGACCACTTGGTTTATACGCGCTCATTTGCGCCCGAGTATGTGCCTTACTACCTCTCAGGCTTAAAACTGACCATACCGCTGAGTGCCAAAGTAAATGGCTATTTTTATTTGCTCAATGGCTGGCAAGTGATTCAAGACAACAATCGGGGCAAGTCATTGGGTACACAAATTGAGTGGCGACCCACCGACAAATTGCTAATCAACTGGAATACCTATATCGGCGATGAACGCTCAGAGCTAAATCCGCTTTTTCGCACCCGTTTTTTTACGGATATATACACGATTTATAATCCCAATGGCAAATTTTCGGGAACGGCTTGTTTTTATGTAGGCTGGCAGGAAAAAGCATTAGCCAATACCGAAAGTCGGCTCACGCATCGCTGGTGGCAAGCCAATATCATTGGACGGTATCGTTTTGCCCCCAAAGCCTCGATTTCGGGGCGTTTGGAATATTTTAGCGACCCCGAGCAAGTGCAAATTGTACCCATTACGCAAGAAAGGGGTTTTAGTACTTATAGTGCTTCCTTAGGAATCAATATCCAACCAATTGAAAATGTGATGATTCGCTTCGAATCTCGGACTTTTTTTGCCGATAAGCGGGTTTATTTCGACAATTTGGAACGCCCAAGCAGTCGCGGATATTTGGCAATTGCCAACCTCACAGCATTCTTTTAAGTCATCAAATGGCATTTGGACAAGAAATTAAAAAAAAAAGCGAGTCAAAAAAATTGACTCGCCCAAGTGTATGGTTAAAATAAATGCGAATTAGTTTTCGATGATTTGAATGATTTTTTTGAATGGAGTTGTCCACTCGGGGGCTTCGCCTGCCCCAAATTCTGCCCAACGACCTTGCTCTTTTCCGGCTAAAATTTTAATATATTCCAATTTTTCCGACAATTCAGCCAATTGTTGGCGTAGATCATCACTTTCATTTTTTTTCGGACTCATAATTTTATTATCTTCTATATCTGTCATGGCTTTGTTTCAAAATATTGTCTTTGTTCTTACTAACGACAAGGTTTAAAAAAATGTTTCGCAAAATTAAATTTTTTATTTCATTTTATTTTGATTTTTAATTCAATTAAAACAAAATAAAATTCTTAATTAATTTGTAAAGCGGAATAATATTTCATAAAAATAAAACTCCCCAAAGTTATTTATTGCTAACTTTGATAAATCATTAGGATATTTGCCCGAAAAAATTTAATAAAATAACATTTTTTTAACATAAATATTTGATTTTATGCTTTTTGGAGCTAAATAATTGCATTTTTTGAAGAAAAAAGGAGTTATGATAGGTTAAATCTAGTTGCTTGTGAGGACACAAGCAACGGCGTAGGTGTTATGATAGGTTAAATCTAGTTGCTTGTGAGGACACAAGCAACGGCGGCGTAGGTGTTATGATAGGTTGAACCTAGTTGCTTGTGAGGACACAAGCAACGGCGTAGATTATTCACTATTCATTCCTAACTCATTTCAAACAAAAATTTCGCCTACTAAGTAAGTTTGAGCTTTACCACTGATTTTTACGCGGTCGTGCGCGAGTGTGCAGTGCAACTCACCCTCTCGAGCCGAGAGTTGGCGGGCTGATAATTCAGTTTTTTGCAATACCGCAGCCCAATATGGCGTAAGCGTAGTATGCGCCGAACCGGTTACAGGGTCTTCGTCAATGCCCGATTGCGGTCCAAAAAACCGCGAAACAAAATCTACACTTTTGCCCGAGGCAGTAGCAATCACTCCCCTGACCGGCAATTGGGCAATATGGGCAAGGTGGGGGCGAAGTAGTCGAATTTGGTCTTCGTGTTCGAACACCAGCATATAATCGGTTTTGCCTTTATACGCTTTTTGCGGACTTATATCAAACGCATTTTTCAAATCTTCGGTCAAATCAAGAGCAGTCAAAGTATCAACAGGAAAATCTAAGGTGAGCAAATCGTTGTGGCGACTTACTTTCAAATAACCGCTTCGAGAATCAAAAACCACTTCCGAACCGGCAAAACCTTCGTGATTGAATAACACGTGCGCCGTAGCTAGAGTGGCGTGTCCGCACAAATCAACCTCAACCGTGGGCGTAAACCAACGAATATGAAATCCTTGGGCAGTTTTGACATAAAAAGCGGTTTCGGCAAGGTTGTTTTCCATTGCAATCTTTTGCATCAACTCCTCCGGCAACCATTCGGCAAGTGGACAAACTGCCGCCGGATTGCCCCCAAAAACTCGCTCGCTAAAAGCATCAATTTGATAAATTTTTAATTTCATTGCAAAAAAATAAGTAATTTGGACAAATAAAATTCGTAAGAGCCTCCCCCAGCCCAAGCGTATTTGTAATTTTTTTAAATTTCATAACTAATTGATAATCAATTGTTTATATAAATATGGAAATTGTAACCATTGAACCTTTTTTGGCTTATTATCAAAAAATCCGCGAGCGTACTTTGAAAGTAATCGCTTGTATTCCTCCTGATAAAATAGAATGGACTTATCAGAATGGCAAGTTTACTTTGGGCGATTTGATTCGTCATTTGGCTTGTATTGAGCGGTTTATGTATGCCGAAAATGCGCAGTTTCTACCCAGTCGCTACCAAGGTTGTGGGCGCGAATATGCCGAAGGCTACGAAAATGTGCTTAATTTTTTTAACCAAATGCACCAAGAATCTTTGGAGATTTTCCGAAAATTAAGCCCCGAAGATTTGCAACGCAAGACGTTTACTCCGGCAAGCAGCCAAATTGCGCTTTGGAAATGGTTGAGAGCTATGACCGAACACGAGATTCACCATCGTGGGCAAATTTATTTGTATTTGGGCATCTTGCAAGTGCCTACTCCGCCTTTGTATGGATTGACCGCCGAGCAAGTCCAAACACTTAGTTTATTGAATGATTAAATGCGATTTTCCAACAAACAGTTTTCATAGATAAGTATTTGATAATCAAGATCTTACACCCAATAAAGAACCAAAAGGAACATTGTCTTCGGAAATGGCAATCATACTCGCTTTGTAAATCACCGAAGGAGTGTGTTTGCCACCTATCATTGCCCAGAGGTTTTGGAGTTGTTGAATATCCAAATCTTCCATTTTAAAAACTATTTTTTCGATTCTATCGTCTAAATCGGGCGTATTTTGGGGTGTAAAAACGTGGTTTGCCTGAAAAAAACTAATAATTGCCGACAATTCTTTGAGGGCTTGCTCATAACTGCCATCTTCACCAAAATAAACCGAAATCAGCAAATACAAATTCAAATAGATGGGCGAGTCGGCGGGGTTTCCGCTTCGGCTTTTTAGGTTGCGTTCTTCCTTGAGGTTTACCAAGGTAATCGTGATTTTGTCGGCATTACCGGCTGATTTGCTGTCGTCGGTACGGACGACATTTGCCACTTGTACCTTGTCTTTGGTAAGCGAAAAACGGTTACGCAAATGATTATTTAAGGTATTGGCAATGCTATTGAGGGCTGAATCTATCAAGGTACAAGTATTAAAAGGTTAAAAATAAAATTCGATAAATGCTTGATTATCAAGGTTTTAAAATTGATTATCTCAATCATATTGGCATAAACCATTCCACTTTTTGTAGCTTAAATAACGGAATAATTTTGTAAAATTCCAAATTTGTCAAAAGTCTCCTTGTCCAACGCGAAGTAGGGAGGGGTGATGCACTGAGGTTTTACACCTCAACTTGTATTTCAATCAATTCAAAAGATATTTAGGTCGTTTGACACAAGTAGTTTTTGGGAATAAAGACAGGTGGTTTTTTTTGCATATTTAAACCAAATGATTAGAAAAAATCGATACACAGTCATCTCCCGAAGTTTTAGCTCAAATACACAATAGCAACAAGAACAAAACAATGCGTACAATATTTTTTGATAAACTATTGATGTGTTTCGCCTTTGGCAGATTTTCAAGTAATTAGTGTAAGTTGCGTAGTATTATATTTTGAACCCCACCCCTGCCCCTCCCCGTTGCGGGATGGGTGATAACTCGCTGATTATGAAGCCCCTCCCTGAAAGGGGAGGGGTTTGGGGTGGGGTTTTGAGTGAGTTTTCAGGTGCTACGCAACTTGCATTAATTAAAAGACTATTCACTATTCATGCTACATTATTCACTATTTGTTACATAATGAACATTCAATTCAATAAAAAACTTTTGAACAATGAATATTTCATCATATTTGGTATCGCAACTGTGCTTTTTATGATTCGAACTGTTATTTTCTTTCAAGAGTTGCCCCTATGGTTGTTGTTGACAATGTACCCAATAAGCATTATATCCATCTTGCTTACGTGGACTGTATTTAAAAAAATTCATCAGTTTTTAGACAGACAAATGCCTTATCACCCCAAAAAACTAATTTATCGAGTACTTGCCGAAGTGCTGTTGGGAACAAGTTTTATGTGGGTATATATGAATATTATGCTTTGGCTAAATGACACGTACCTCAATGTATTTATCGTAGAGCGCAAATTGCGGATGGCGGCTTATATTTCGGGGGCTTTGGGGGCTTCATTAATCAATGCCGGATTTATAGGTTATCACTATTTTCAAGAATGGAAAAACACTTTGCTCAAAGCCGAAAAATTGGAAAAAGAAAAATCGCAGGTACAATTTGATAATTTGCGCAATCAATTGAATCCCCATTTTTTGTTCAATAGCCTGACTTCTTTGAATAGTTTGATTTTTGAAAATCAGGAGCTTGCCTCACAATTTCTCCAACAACTTTCGAAGGTGTTTCGCTACCTTTTGCAAAACAAAGACAAGGACTTGGTAAGCCTCAAGACTGAATTGGAATTTGTGAAAAATTATATTTTTTTGTTGGAAACTCGTTTCAACAACACCTTAAAAATAAAAATTCAAATCCCTGATAATCAATTAGATAAACGAATAGTGCCGGTTACTACCCAAATTTTGATTGAAAATGCCATCAAACACAACAGCATTGGCGAAGGCAAGCCTTTGCAAATTGATTTGACGGTGATTGAGGATTATTTGATTATCAGAAACAATCGACAAAAGAAAACTTTGGTCGAGACCTCCAACAAACAAGGCTTGGAAAATTTGAAAAACTTATACACTTTTTTGACCGATAAACAGCTTGATATTCAGGAAGATAGTGAATATTTTTTGGTAAAAATCCCGCTTTTGTGAAATAATTTTCGAGTGCATAAAAAGTAAATT
This sequence comes from Microscillaceae bacterium, assembly GCA_025455045.1. Lineage (GTDB taxonomy): Bacteria > Bacteroidota > Bacteroidia > Cytophagales > Microscillaceae > JALONJ01. Next base: position 12,363 of record JALONJ010000362.1, read on the forward strand.
TGTAAAAATATCGAGGAAGTTGAAACCCAAAATCAAAAAATGAAAATAATTCTCCAAAAAACCTTTTTTGGAGAATCAAAGGAAACTTGATGATGAAAACCTTAATTATAGAAGATGAGCCTTTGGTGGCAAAAGATTTGCAAAAATTATTGCAACAGATTGATAATCAGATAGTTATACAAGCAGTCTTGCCTAGTGTAGAGTCGGCAAAAGATTGGTTTGAGACTCATCGTGAGCCGGATTTGTTGTTTATGGATATTCAACTATCCGATGGCGTGAGTTTTGATTTGTTTGATTGGGTGAAAATTGATTGCCCGATCATATTTACCACCGCTTACAATGAGTATGCGATTCGGGCTTTTAAAGTAAATAGCTTGGATTATTTATTGAAACCCATTGACAAACAAGATCTGAAGCAAGCCCTCGAAAAATATCGGCGATTGTATGAAAACAAAACCGAATTGCCCAATTTTCAAAATCAGCTTTCGCAGTTTTTGCAAGATTTGAAAGGGAGCGAAAAAAAATACAAAGAACGATTTATTGTGCATTACAAAAACGCGCTGGTTCCCATTACGATGGATAAAGTAGCGTATTTTCTCAAAGATGAGCTGATTTATGTCGTAACTATCGACAACCAGAAATTAGTAAGTCAGTACGAAACCCTAGAAGAAGTAGAAGATATGCTCAATCCGGCGGTATTTTTTCGCGCTACCCGCCAGCACATCATTCGTTTGGATTGGGTAGATAGCTATAAAACTAATTTTAATGGCAAACTCACGCTCAAACTCAAGAATATGCCACAAGAATCCATTGACATCTCCCGCGAAAAAGCTCCAATTTTTAAAAAATGGTTGGAGGGATAATGGAGTATGATTTTCTCAAAAATTGCTCGATTCTTGGGCTGATTTAGCAATTTAATCTCCATTTCACCATACTTCTTACCGAGTTTTGGTATCTTTGCAAATTATTTAATTCATAATGTGTTGATTATCAGTGGATTATGTTAGTTTTTGTTAATTAAATTAAAGTGCAAATGAAAGAGTTTTTTGCTAAGATAGATTTCAACAATGTATTTTTAGAGAATTTGGTGGTAACATTGATTATTTTGTTGATTGCTTACCTCTTGTCTTGGCTGATGCGGAGTTTGCTCGACAAGCTGATTCAACCGGCAATGGAAACTTTGGCGGTGGATCCGACCAACTTCAATTTTTTTAAAAATGCGGTAAGTTTTACCATTTATACGTTTGCGGTCATTCAAATTTTTTTCATCATTCCGGCACTTACCCATATTGGCACTACTTTATTTGCCGGAGCGGGTATTTTGGCGGCAATTGTGGGTTTTGCCTCGCAAGCGGCTTTGTCCAATATCATTAGTGGAATGTTTATTGTCATTTTTAAGCCTTTTAGGGTGGGTGATTTTATCAAAATCAACAACGACACGCTCGGTACGGTAGAAGACATTACCTTGCGCCACGTGATTATCAATGGTCCCGAAAATCGGCGCATTGTCATTCCCAACTCAATTATCAGTACGCAAACCATTATCAACTCCACGTTGGTAGAAGAAAAAATCGCCACTCAAATTGATATTACACTCGCGCACGAAGCCAATATTGACCAAGCCAGCCAAATTATGCAAGACTTAGCCCAACAACACCCCGACTGTTTTGACAATCGGAGCGAAGAAGACAAAGAAGCCCAAAAACCGGTAGTAACCGTGCGTGTCATTGAATTAAAAAATGATGGTTTTACGCTTCGGGCTACGATATGGGCTAAAGATTCGGCTACTTCGGGTATTATGAAAAGTGATTTGCTCAAATCTTATAAAGAGGCTTTTGAACAAGCCAAAATCCCCTTTCCTAATTCCCAGCCGATTGTGGTTTTGAAATAATTTTTGGTTCTTCACCACTTTTCAGGAGTGAAAATCTTTTTTCTGAAATTTATCAATTTCAGTGATTCTGAGCGAAGCGAAGAATCTGAAACTCTTGATAA
>JALONJ010000363.1 GCA_025455045.1 Microscillaceae bacterium
GCCAATCTCGGAAGGAATCTGCAAATCGAAAAGAGTGTGGGTCAGGGAAAAACTGGGCACGAAGATACGAAAGGATTTTTCAACTGGTAATCTTACAGTTCCGACCAAGTTGTTATTCTCTGTTAATCGGCACAACAGGCAAAGAAATCGTGGGCGGGGCCATAGTTAAAACTTAGGTTTGAACGATTAAGGATAGAATTGGAAATTGTGATAGATAAGTTTGCAAATGGCAGAAAAGTAATCTTGGTAGGACATTCATTGGGCGGTATGATTATCAGAGATTATGCCATCAAAAATCCCTCTAAAACTGCCGGGATTCTCTTTATTGACCCATCTCACGAAAATTATAACAATCCGACTCAAGCTCAGGAAGACCAAATTTATAATGCTTTTTTTGCCGGTTTCGGGCGTAATTTTGGCGCAACCAGGGAGGCAAGAGAATTGATAGAAAACTCGCAATATATGCTTGCTCTACCACCTTTGCCCAATATTCCTATTGTTGTATTGACGAGTATGAAAACAGATGCCTTACATACACCAACAGATAGGCAGTTGTGGTATGATGCTCACCATTCATTAAAATCTGGAGTGGCAGACTTTACCCATATTACCACAATAAAAGCCGGACACTATATATTCATCGATGAACCCGATTTAGTAATAAACAATTTTGATTTGTTATTTTCAAAATTACCATAAGGAATTAGGAATTAATAATTAGGAATTAGGAATTGCTTAATTGCCTGACCGTGTCCGCCTTTGGAGGATTTTCAATTGATTATGTTTTTAAAAATTTTATTAAATTGTTTTTGACCCTCACAAAAATTCAATTTTAGTCTTTAGTCTAACAAATTGCGAGAGATTTTTGCAACAAAATGAAAAAATCAAAAGGATTACACAGTCTCTTTTTCATCAACCCAAAATTCAATTATCTTCGTCCAAACAAGGCTGCACCACCAGTTCCCAAGTATCCAAATTGAAAGCGCATAGATGACCATAAACTCCTTCTTGTACTTCGTAGGGATTGTATAAGGCATAAAAACAGCCATTGTCAAGCGGGATAATCAGGTTTTTTTGTTGAATAAAAGTTTTGATTTGCTCAAGTTGATGTACCGAATGTCCTACCACAATCCGCCTTTGATTGGTTTGTTGATAACTCAAGTTTTGCTCCGAAAATCCGCGTATCCACAACATTTCTTCATAGGCGCGGAGCGGAATCGGGCAGCTAAAATCAAATCCCGCGTGAACCAAATAATAGTCTTCCAAATCAAAATAATAGGGCAATTGCTTGAAAAAATGCTCATACTTGGTTTTTAACCGCCCGTTTTCGTCCAATAAATTCAAGGCATTGTTTATGTCGCAAGTATCAATGAAAGTATCCAGATTTTTGAGCAACTTGGTTTGGCTATAAAACTGCCATTCTTCCAACAAACTTTGTTCGTGATTGCCTCGCAGGGCATATACCTGATTATTTTGAGCTTCCAGATCCAAGATAAAATCCACTACTCTGGCACTATCGGGACCTCGATCGATGTAATCGCCCAAAAAAAACAGTTGGTCAGAGGGTTTTATCGCCAGTTTTGCGACCAATGCCTGTAAGGTTTTGAGGCAGCCGTGTATATCGGCGATTACCCAACGATTTCCCAGAATGGGTCTGATTATTTTTTGATGAAGCATAAAATTAAGCATTTATAATTTTTCAGATAATTCCACAAATCATTGATTATCAAATACTTACGATAAAAGACTCGCATTGATAATACTACCAATACAAAATGTTTTTTTTCAAATATTGTTTTAAAGCCTTTACATTTCAAAATTCACTTTCTTGTCAAAAACCATTTACTCAATTTATATATAATCCATTGATTATCAATGGATTACAATAATTCGCTTTAAAAATACGTCCTAATTTTGCCCTAAATCAGCTATTTTTTCAACTTTTTTTGCGGATTAGCTGGGTATTTGTATATTTGCACCGCTTTTTTCGAAAATAGGATATTTTAAATATTTATATGGCAGTAATTAATCGTATTAGAAAATACTCTTGGGTAGCCGTAGGTTTTATTATGGTGGCTATTTTGTCGTTTGTATTGGCTGACTTGCTCGGACCGGGTGGTTTAGGTTTTTGGACCGGCGGACCCGACCGCACCGTAGGCTACATAAGCGGCGAAAAAATTAACATTGATGAGTTTGAAGCCGAAGTCAAAACAATGGAGGCAAACTATACCGCGCAAGGTATGCAACTCAATGATGGTATGCGGGCTAATATCCGCGAACAGGCTTGGAACAATATGATTTTTAAGAAATCATTTACCAAAGAATTTGCCAAATTGGGCTTGGCAGTAAGCGACAAAGAATTGTATCAAATGGTACAAGGTGACTCGATGTTTATCCACCCGCAAGTTCGCCGTCAGTTTGCCGACCCCAAAACTCAAAAGTTTGACAAATCATTGGTAATCAGATATTTACAACAAATAGGCGGTATGCCTCCTGCCAATCGTATGCAATGGGAAATGTTTGAAGCCGGGCTTCGGGAAGACCGTATCAATGGCAAGTACCAAGATCTTATCAAGTTTTCGGCTTATGTAACCAAAGCCGAAGCCGAGCGCGAATACTTGGCACAAAATACCAAAGCCGAAGTCAAATACGTTTATGTGCCCTTTGCTTCAATCAATGACTCTACTTTGGCAAAAAAAGTAACCGATGCCGAATTGCAAGACTATTTGGACAAAAATCGGGAAAAATACAAAAACGAGGAAACTCGCAGTTTGGAATACGTAGTATTTGATGTAAAACCTTCTAAAGAAGACAGCACCGGATTTGCCCAAGAAATCAAAACTTTAGCGCGCGACTTGGCTACTACCACCGCCGACTCGCTCTTTGTCTTACAACAATCCGATAGCCCTAGCCCCTATCAGTTTTACACTTTGAATCAAATTCCTAATATTTTGTTTAGCAAAAACCCTTTGATTCTCAAAGGTGGAGTATATGGCCCGTATGTTGAAGGCAAAAGCTATAAAATATTCAAAGTAACCGACGAAAAAGAAGACTCAGTATATTTTGTTCGTGCCAGTCATATTTTGTTCAAAGCCGACAAAACTTCTACCGAAGATGAAAAAACTAAAGCCGAAAAACAAGCCAACGAAATTTTGCAAAAAATTAAAGATGGAGCCGATTTTGCGGCAATGGCAAAACAATACGGCACCGATGGCACCGCCGCGCAAGGTGGTGATTTGGGCTGGTTTCCCAAAGGACAAATGGTGAAGCCGTTTGAAGATGCCGTATTTGCGCGCAATGAAGTTGGCTTGATACCAAGTTTGGTCAAAACCGATTTTGGTTATCACATCATTCAAATAACTCACCCGAAAAACAATAAAAAATACAAACTGGCAATTGTGGACAAAGTGCTTGAGCCAAGCGAAAAAAGTAAAGATGAAATATTGCGCAAAGCCGAAGAACTTCGTACTTACAAAACCGGCGATGAGTTGCGAGCTTTTATCAAGAAAAATCCGGCTTTGATTTTGCTCAAAGCCGATAAATTGCCTACTGCCGCTACCAATGTAGGAGCATTGAACAATGCCCGCGAAGTAGTAAAATGGGCTTTTCAAGACAAAACTCAAATCGGCAATGTATCAGATGTATTTGAAATATCGGAAGAAAATAAATATGTAGTAGCCACCCTTACCGCAATGACCCGCAAAGAAACTACTACCATCAATGATTTTAGAGAAGAATTGAAGCGCGAAATTGTTAAACAGAAAAAAGCCGAGCAAATCATCCAAAAAATTCCGACTAATGCCAAAACGCTTGATGAAATTGCCCAAAAATACGGCGCAACTGCCCAAGTTAATACTGTAAGCGATTTGTCGCTCAATGCTTCGGCTTTCCAAAATACAGGTTCTAATCCAATTGCGATTGGCAAAGCGATGGGCTTGCCCCAAGGCAAACGCACTCCGGCATTTGCCGATGAAAGCGGGGTATTTGTCTTAGAAAATATCAAAACCACTCCGGCGGCTAAAATTGCCGATTTTTCGCAGTATCGCAATGATGCCCTCAATAGCCTCAAAGGTCGCTTGCCTTCATTGGTAGGTGAAGTAATCCGCGATGCTTCCAACATCATCGACAAACGTTATAAGTTTTATTAATATGTAAATGATTGATAACCAGTCGTTTATGACTAAAGCCTTGAAACTTTTTTTGAGTTTCAAGGTTTTTTTTTAAAATTTATATTTTGGAAATTTCTTGAGAGTTATACTCAAAACTAATTGGTTTTGAACTTCGGCAAAGTTGTAAACTTTGCCGAAGTTGAATAAATCCATTTCTGTCAAAAAAACACTTTTTATTAAGTGTATATCTTGATTTTAAAAGCTAAGTATTTGGTAATCAATTAATTACAAAGTTTTTGGCTCTAGTTTTAAATGCCCTAATATGCTTCCTTACAAAACTCTTATCGAGATTGACCGTCATTCGGCAGTACCGGTTTATTTGCAAATCAGCAACAATCTGATAATGCTTATCAAGCGTGGGGTTTTGCCTTCGGGGGCTAAATTACCGGGAACAAGACGCTTGGCAGATATTTTGGCGGTTCACCGCCAAACTGCCGTAAGGGCTTATGAAGAATTATACACTCAGGGCTGGCTTGAGCAGATAGCCGCCAAAGGAACTTTTGTCAGTCGGCAACTACCCGAAATTCGCCCCCAGAAATTAAAAGATGCCGATACGCAAAAATTTGTCTATCCGCAACAAACCGGCTACGTACTCCCCAAAAACGAAGTATTGAATCGTTCGCCCCTCAAAGCCCTCCTTAATTTGGGTTTCGATGATGGATTTCCTGATGTTCGGCTTGCGCCTTGGGATATTTTGATGCGCCAATATCGGGGCATTTTGCATCGGAGTTTTCAGAAGCATTTGTTATCCTATTCTGATACCTTGGGCAACGCTTTTTTGCGCGAGCAATTGGCGTTTTTTTTGCAACAAACGCGGGGTTTGGCAATTCAAAAAGAAAATTTGCTCATTACTCGGGGCTGTATTATGGGCATTCATTTGGTAGCACAAACCCTTTTGCGCCCTTCCGACCGAGTTGCGGTAGCACAACTTGGCTATGTATCGGCAGAAATGATTTTTCGCCAAGCCGGAGCAGACTTGGTATGTGTACCTTTAGATGAAAACGGCATACAAGTAGAAGCACTGGCAAAGATTTGTCGGCAAAAACCCATCAAATTACTTTATATCACCCCTCATCACCATTATCCTACCACCGTAACCCTAAGTGCTGAAAGAAGAATCCAACTACTGCAACTAGCTGATAGACAAGGGTTTATCATTTTAGAAGATGATTATGATTATGACTATCACTACACCGGCAGCCCGATATTGCCTTTGGCGAGTGCCGACACCAATGGAATGGTGGTATATGTGGGTTCGCTTTCCAAAGTATTGGCACCGGCAGTGCGGGTGGGCTATGTAGTAGCTCCAGTCAATTTGATTGAAGAATTAGCCAATTTGCGGCGCATCATCGACCGCCAAGGCGATACTATCTTAGAACAAGCTGTGGGCGAATTAATAGCCGAAGGAGAATTGAAACGGCATCTCAAAAAAGTTCAAAAAATTTATCAACAAAGGCGCGAGTTATTCGGAGATTTGTTGCAGACTCATTGTGCCAATTTTTTGGATTTTAAACTTCCACAAGGTGGTATGGCAGTTTGGGCAGATTTTGCGGCAGATATTTGTTTGCAAGATTTGGCTTTGGCGGCACACCGCAAGGGCTTGTATATTGGTAATGGAACAAATTATTCGCTTGATAATCAAGTAGTTAACTCCTCTAGACTGGGCTTTGCCAATTTGAATGAAGCCGAAATGAGTACGGGAGTAGTTTTGTTGAAAAAAATAGTAGGTGAGTTATAAGTTGCTGTACGTGTTTTAAAGCCTTTCACCATTGTTGGCACGTAGAAATTACCAACGAGCTTTTAAATTTTGCGGGTTTATCAGACATAACGACACCTAATCTACTATGTTTCCAAACATAGCAGGTCGTACTTGCGCGTTTCCAAACGCGCTTATAAGTTAGCCCAGAAGATATATAAACACTTGATTATCAGTTATTTACACAAAAAAGGAATCTTCGCCAGCAATTCCAACTGTAAAATAATTGAACAAAAATTTGATATTTTAACTTTTATATTTACAAAAATAACAAAAAGCATAAGTGATTGATAATCAGTGTTTTAAATGTATTTCTCATTAAATTGCCCTTAGCGAAACCCTAGAATTTCAGGGTGAAAAGTCCTAAAAATTCACTTTGAAGCGGAGCTTTAGCGAAGCGACTAAGTAAATTCGTAGACTTTTCGCTCCGAAATTCAGGATAGTGTAGGGTTGCTTGGTTTCGTTGTTTCTTTTTTATCAAGAAAAAAGAAAGTTGTAAAAAAAAGT
>JALONJ010000364.1 GCA_025455045.1 Microscillaceae bacterium
CATTTTGCTTGGTAATGTTCAGAATCACTGAAAAGCGAGAGCTTTTCAGAATTCAATGGAATTCCTAAAGGCAATTCCTGAAAAGTGGTGAAGATCCTTTTTGATTTTTCTTCACCACTGTTTAGGAAAATTGTAGCGCGGGCTGTCTAGCCTGCGCGCGTAAATGAGTTTAGGCTTCGCATAAGGCTAGAGTTTCCTAAAAAAGGTGGTTCTAAATTTTAAAAATTGTGGAGGTTTCAATCGTAGATTCACCTACAGTAGTGGCTTCGCATTGCCCTTGTAGCTCAAAAGGTACATAATTGATAAACTCGGCAAGGTTGGTAAAATACTCAGTCCCGTATTTTTGACTGCCTTTGTAAAAAACTTGATTGACCAAAAGATACTTGCCTTTGAACTCTTGCGCCAAAACTCGAAAAATATCGGGCAACTGCGGCAAAATATACCAGACAATCTCGGCAAACATCACACAATCTACCGCTTTGAACTTGGCTAAATCGCTGGTGATGTCGGCAACCTCGAAGTGTAAATTCGGAAATAAAGTCTTGGCTTTTTGAATAGCCACCTCCGAAACATCAACACTATGCGGAACAATGCCCGTTTCGCGGAATATCCAATCGGCATAATAGCCCAAACCGCAGCCACACTCTAATACGGACTTGATTTGAAAATTTTTGAGATGAATGATTCCGGCAGTTCTTGAGTATTTGTTGGGCTGATTGGATTGCATCCAAGGGTCGTCAAACTTGGCATACATTTCTTCAAATTTGCCCACAAATTGTCCATCTTTAATCACGTAGTCGTGGTATGTTTCCATTTGTAAATATGGTTTTGATAAATAAAATTGAATGATTGATTGAGCCTCAATAAAATGATGGCTCTTGACTTATTTTCAGGAAATTCTAGTTTTATTCTAAGCCTCAACTCATTTACGCGGGCAGGCTAGACAGCCTGCATTACAATTTTCCTGAAAAGTGGTGAAGAACCAAAATGATTTTATACCCCATTGAAAGAAAAGTTAGATAGTAGTATAAGTGCCTGATTATCAATAACTTATTAATTTAAGAATACACCTCAATGATAGCAAATATAACTTCTACACTACTCGTAATAAGTCAATGTTTTTTCAAAAGATTTTTATATTACTAAAAATTGCGGTTAATTGTTTGTTATTTTAGGGTAAATATATCGAGATGGATAAAAAAACTGATTGCTTGCTGTTGCAGATGAAGATTTTGGAATCTGTATTAGTTTAGGCTGGACAAGAAGCCTAGCCGATTGGTGAGTTGTTTGAGCAATGGAATAATGTAAACATTTTATTAATCACTTGCTAAGTGTTTTGACTATTAAATACTGTCGAATAAAATGATTTGGCTAATTATTCTTAAAATTTTTACCCAATTTCGCCATTTTGTGGTTGAAAATGGAACACCGATGACGCGGATTAGACAGATAATTACGGATTTATCGGGGAAAATCCGCCCAGTTTGCGTCATCAGTGTTCTAAAAAACATCAACTACTACCCGACAGTATCAACCTGATAAACCACCAAGGCGTAATTTAAAAATAAACAAAACAGTATTAATGGTTAAATCCTTGATAATCAATGTATTACAACTTGTTCGCCTTTGGTGGATTAACTCATTTCTAATCCACATCCCCAATTCTTAACTCCCCATTCCTAATGAACAGGGAATAAATAAAGTAAACAATATTTTCTGATAATCTATTGATTTTCAAACGATTAAAAAATTATTCACTCTTCATTATTCACTATTCATTCCTAGGGCAGTTTATCGGTGGCTTTTTGGGCAACGATGGGTTTGAACCATTGAAAGCATTGTACGCCGTACCAGCTTTGGTCTTTCATAAACACTCCACAACCCAATTGGAGGGCTTTGGCGTGCAAAATATTCTCTTTATGACCTGTAGAGTTCATCCATTGATTGATAAAATCATCGGTCAAAGCCAAATAAGTCGTTTGATTGCCAAAGCCACTCCGCATTGCTATATTTTCGGCTATGTAAGGGTTGCTGATTCCGGCAAGTTTGGCGCGGTCGTCGGGATTTTTGCGATTTTTGTCGGCATTGTTTTCGTGGCTAAAAAAATCTTTTTCCGCCATTCGTTTGGCGTGGTGCCAAGCCGCTATTTCCAACTCTTGGGCATAGTCCAATGGTTTTAGTTTAGCTTTGACACGTTGTTCATTGACTGCAAAAAAAATACAAGCATTCAACAAAGTATAATCAGGGTTTTTGGAGTCAATATTTTTTTTGAACAAGGCATTGTCTCGAAAATTTTGATGGTTTACCGTTTTGTAATTTTCGCGTTTCCAAGTACTTTCGGTGGTTAGGGTAGCTTTGACCGGGTTAGTTTTTTTGCCGGGTGTTTTTTGGGGTGGCTGGGCAAAAACAGTCGTTGATACCCAACAAAAAACGAAAAAAAGACCGATTTTGAGCAAATAAGATAAGGTGTATAGTTTCATAAATCATTTAATTTTTTGAGTAAAACGATTTTTTGCCCAAAATAATACAAATTGTTTGATTTACATTTTTTTAATTACCCTTATGTCCGATTTCGCCCAAGTGCGTATATTTGAAACCCTGCCCATATTTCAAGCCATAGCCCAATACTCGGTCAAATGCCGAATGAGCAAATAATATAATTCCTACGATGAGCATAGTTTCACTAGCCATAACCCAGCCCGCCCAGCCTAGCCCAATCGCTATGCCTTTGTGATGAAAAATATTGTAAGTAAAAGCCCCCACTCGGCTATTCCAAACATAGCCCAACATACCCACATCCGGCGTGAGCAACAAAACCCAAAACCACCAACTCGCCCAACTTTGTTGCTCAAAACTCAACCAAGCCAAGACAAACATCGCCAATTCTTCAATTTTCAAAATAGTTTTCATAAGCATCAATTTTTTTACTTTTATTAAAAAAATAAGACAAATCAAGATTGGGTTTATAAGACTTAATGACCTGATTATCAAGCAATTACTGGGTAATAGTTTCCTCAATCTTGATAAAGCAAAGGTAGGTAGCACAAAAGCAAAAAAACGTTTACAAAAGTTAATAAATTTGCAATGAATGGTATGGAATAATTTTTTTTCACAATCTTCTAATGCCCTTGCTTGCCTGCCCAAAGCGGAGGCAAGCACGCACTAAAAAGTCGGGAGATCCATTTTTTTACAATCGTCTAAGTTTTGCCAGCGAATCAATAGGTTGAAATATGCACAGTCTTCCCTACTCGTTCATCACCGTTAAATAAAATTTCCAATTTCTAATGCCCTGACAATCAATATTTTGAGGTTAAATATTGCAATCAATTTCAATAAATGATGCAATATCTTTGAGAATAGCTCTATATTTGCGCCCGAAAATATTATTGACTATTCAAATTTTATATGCTAAAAAGAACTCTCAAAATTCTCGGATTATTTACCCTAGGATTTACTTTGACAATGTGCGGTGGCGGTAATTCACAAAATACCGAAAAAAAAGAACAAAAGTCGGAAAATAAGGCAGAAGGCAAAACTCCTGAAGAAAAATCTAAGCCTAGTCAAGACGACCGAGTAGATAGAAAATTTAACGATATTGCCCGCTTTATTGGTGGTTTGCCGGCCGAAGAAGGCTCGGCTTTGGCAAAGTTTCACGATGAACCAGCTTGGAAAGACTATGCCAAAACCCTTGATAATCAATGGAAAAGCGGCAATCAAGCCAAAGTGGACAAAATGGCAACTTGGGCAAAAGAAGCTCTGCAAGCCCCCAATGCCCAAAACGGCACTTTGTTTTACCCTTTTGGTGGGGCTGATTTTTTGCATGCCGCTTTGTTTTTTCCCGAAGCCAAAGAAACCGTAATGATGGGCTTGGAGCCTATCGGTAATATGCCCGACTTCGAAAAAATCAAACAAAAAGGCTCTATGAACCTTTATTTTGGGGCGGTACGCCGATCTTTGGTTACGATTTTACAATATAGCTTCTTCAAAACCAATGATATGGCAGTTGATTTTACCGGACGCATTCAATACGATTTAGATGGTACTTTGCCCATCATTTTGTTTTTTATGACACGCACCAATCACAAAATTTTGTTTTTTGAGCGGGTAGCCATCAATGCTGAAGGTAAATTGGTAAATCCTGAAGAAGTGAAAGCGCAAGGCAAAGAACCGGTTTATTATGGCAATAGAATCGCGTATCAGCGCGCCGATAAACCCGAAGAACGCAAGTATTTTTATTATTTTAGTGTCAATTTGGGCAATGACCCTTATGATGGAAGAGGTGGCTTGACCCAACGCAAAGATTTGGTCAAGTACATTGAAAACCTTGACGTAAACGCAACTTATTTGAAATCAGCCTCTTATTTGATGTATAAGCCTTATTTTTATCAAATTAGAGATTTGATTTTGAAAAAATCCAAATATCTTTTGCAAGATGATTCGGGTATGCCCCTGCGCAACTTTTTGCCCGGTAAGGACAATTCGAACAAATATCAATGGGATTTAACTTTCTTTGGTGCGTATGCCGGACCGATTGCTTTGTTTGGCAATTATTGGCAAAACGATATGAAACAAGCCTATCAAAAGAAAGAACAAGTAAAACCGCTACCCTTTGGCATCGGTTATCAGTTTCGGGAAGGAACTTCTAACTTGATGTTGGCAGTCAAAAAATAAATGTTAATTGATTTTTCTTAAAACCCATAAATCATTGATTATCAATGAGTTATGGGTTTTATCTATTGATTCTGCCAGCTTGTTTTTCATTTTGCCAATATTCAAGAAGTTTTTTACAAATAAACTCATAACCGTGCAAATTGATGTAATCATTTACAAGTTCTTGGGCATTTGGATAATTTGCAACCAGCTTTTTGATAAAATTACTAAGAGTTTCCCATTTTTGAGCAACTTCTTTATGATTAAAAAACATTTGATTGGTCAAACGCCCAATTTCAGTAATCGGTTGATAACTAAAAAACTCGGCTATAAACGCCAAATGTTCATCAGGATTATCAAAACAAGGTTCAATGATTCTGTCAGTTGTACTATTGAGTAAGCTTTGTTGGTGATAAACTTGCGCTTGAGGAAATTTGGTTTGTAAAATATCCTCGATAATTGCCTGATTTTTAAGCGATTGGGGAATAAAAGTTCCTTTGTGGTTTTGATTGCAAGTTTCACAAGAAGGCAAATAATTTTCCCAACAATAAGCCAAATACGGGAATCCTTCATTTTTTTTATCCCCGTCTTTGGGTAAAAAATGTTCTACATCAAAACTTTTATTGTCAATTCTGACTCCACAAAATGCACAGGCATTGTCCGACATTTCCAGCAGTTTTTTACGAATTTTGGAAATTTTATCAGTATCCAAACAAGTGGAGTTCCAACGCGGCTGAATTTTGCCATCTTTACTGCGGAGATTTTCGTAAAATTTAATTTTTTGCTTGCGCGAACCTTCAATTTCATTGTTCAAACAATCGGGGGGCTGGGTGCGAGTGATTTTTTTTCATTACACTAGGCTTTTCAAGGATTCAACGGAACGGCGGCGCGGGTCGTCTTCGCCCAAACTAGGCAAAATATTTTGGTACAATTGCTCAATATTTTGTTTCAAATCAGCATCTTTTTGAATGGTATAATCCTTAACTTTTTCGCTAAAATCTTTCAATAAATCCAACAAAGTCGGTTTGCCGTTTTCTTCGCTCAAATGCTCGCTAAAATCCACGTGAAAGGCTTGGGCATATACATCAGCCAAATACCAATCTTTGGGATTACCCAATCGGCGGGCGGTTACTTGATTGCCTTCTCGTACCAATTCATAAGCCTCATCTTGTTCGGTAGTAGCCACAATCAAGGGCGAATGGGTTGCAATGTAAAAAGTAGTTTTGGGAAAGAATTTTTTGAGCAAAGGAATGATTTTATATTGCCATTTGGCGTGCAAGTGGGCTTCAATTTCATCAATCAATACAATGCCTTCGGCATTGCGAATATCGGTTTCGCCAATCATTCCCAGCCAAGCCCCATATCCGGCAATGATTTCTTGAAAAATTTTAATAATAGACACAAAACCCGTGGAAAGTTTATCAATCGGAATGTTTTTGAACAATAATTGACCTTCGGAAAAAGTAAAATCCGAAATTTCGCCTTTTGCGCCAATTATTTTTTCTAAATCCGGCTCTAGTATTTTCATTAAATCTAATAAAAGTTGTACTTCAAACTGTCGATTTTCATTCCTTGGAACAAATTGAGGATTTATTAATAAGCGAGAATTAATCCAATCGGCTAAGGAGTGGTCATCTAACTCTCTTTTATTCATGGGTGTGATTTTAATATGATGTAAATTTTTGGAAATTAAAAGCCTTTCTAGAAGTTATGATTTTATTATTGCTTTAAAAAAAGTATCTTAGCCCTTGT
>JALONJ010000365.1 GCA_025455045.1 Microscillaceae bacterium
CTAGGCTGATGGAAACACAGCCTAACAGGCTGTGGTACAATGTGAGCTACTGTAATTCAGCCTGTCTAGGCTGATGGAAACACAGCCTAACAGGCTGTGATACATTGTAATTCAGCCTGTCTAGGCTGATGGAAACACAGCCTAACAGGCTGTGATACATTGTAATTCAGCCTGTCTAGGCTGATGGAAACACAGTCTAACAGGCTGTGGTACAATGTAATTCAGCCTGTCTAGGCTGATGGAAACACAGCCTAACAGGCTGTGGTACAATGTAATTCAGCCTGTTTAGGCTGAAAAAACACAGGCTAACAGGCTGTGGTACAATGTAATTCAGCCTGTTTAGGCTGAAAAAACACAGGCTAACAGGCTGTGGTACATTGTAATTCAGCCTGTCTAGGCTGAAAAAACACAGCCTAACAGGCTGTGATACATTGTAACTCAGCCTGTCTAGGCTGAAAATGTGATACATTGTAACTCAGCCTGTCTAGGCTGAAAATGTGGTACATTGTAACTCAGCCTGTTGTCTAGGCTGAAAAACACTGTGGTACAATGTGATTCAAACTAACAGGCTGTAGTACAATGTTGAGGGCTTATTTTTTTTCCAACTCTTTCAAATCAATGCTCTGAACTACCGACTTCAAAAACTCGGTATCACTTTGGTTTTCGGCACGAGCTTCAATAAAAAAACGCTCATTGATAGCCAACAATACCTTGGCTTCTTTTCCACTTTTGCTATATTCTTCCCAGCCTTTGTGTCCGGCAAGGGTAATGACTCCCGATTTGCCATTGTCGTTTTCTTCGCTGATACCCATACTCCAAGCCATTGTGAGCATTTGCAACAAACCAAATGCTTGGTTGTAATCGTTGAGCGAAACATCAAGACGGTCATCACCTTTTTGGTAACTAGCTTCCGCCCGCGAAAACGACATACCTTGCATATTCATTTGTTGTCCTTTCATTTCGCCCGCCAATGTATAGCCTTTTAGCTCTTTGGGTAGGTATTTTTGGAGTTCTTTGTAGGGAATGGCAAGCGTATCGCCTTTTTTCTTGCGATCGGCTTTGATTTTGTTGAGGGCATCGGTAAGTTTTCCGCCTACTTCCTCGACGGCTTCCTCAACTGAGCCTGCTTTTTTGTTTTCATCGGTAGTTTTTTCACCTTCTTTTTCGGATGTGCCGCCGCCACAAGCCGAGAAAATGATTAGCAAGCTGAAAGCTAAATAATAAGAGATTTTTTTCATAGAGTTCAGTTTTTAAAAATTTGCTAAATGTAACCCAATTTACGAGGATTAATTGAATATGCCGAATATTTGCCCATAAGATTCCTTTAGTTATGGGCTAATGTGCTGATTATCAGATATATATATTTTTTGGGAGGTTCTTTGCCTATTTTTAGGAAATTCCAGATTTATTCTTAGCCCAAAATCATTTACGCGCGCAAGCTAACAGCCGGCGTTACAATTTTTTCTGAAAAGTGCTGAAGAAACTTTTGGAAAATAAAGTATTCATACACTCAATACTTTAGACATTTTTTGTAAGTAATTGATTATCAGCTAGTTGTACTATTTCAAATATTTCTTGTAACTAATTGATTATCAAGCACTTAACAAAAGACTCGGAAAATAACCCCCTCCGGGGGCAGGGGGCTTAGAAACCAGAAACTGTCCGAACTATTGAAACTTCAAGTTAGGTAAAATCAAGAATGAATACAAAATAAAGGGGTGTATTTCAAATTTACGCATTTCTTTTGCCTCCCCCTGCCCTCTCCGAAGGAGAGGGCAATAGGTGGTAAATTTGAAATGCACCCAAATAAAGGGCAATGGATAGAAGTATAATTATTTGATAATCAATGATTTATATAATTTATTACAGACTTTGGAAAGGTTTATACTAAGTTAGCTCATTATCCAAATCGGCAAAGTTTTAAACTTTGCCAATTTGCGAAGGAATTTTTTTTTAAAATATAACTCATTGATAATCAATGGCTTATATAATTTATGGTTTTTAATTAACAATACCTCATTCTTCATATTGCGGATTTAATTTGCCAAACCAAGATTATTTTTATAGTATTGAATTTGAATTTTGCGTCAAAACACCAAATTAAAATGCCGTCTGCTTATTTCAAGTCCCGTTTTTTACTTTTTATTTTGCTTTTTGGAGTATTTTCTAAACTCAATGCGCAAACCAAACAGACTGTTGAGTATCGAGTAGGCTTGTACGAAAACAAACCTTTGGCATTTCGAGACACCGATGGCGGGTTCAAGGGAATTTATATCGATATTCTCGAGCATATCGCCCTACAGCAAGACTGGCAGTTGCAATATGTATATGAAGAATCTTTGGAAAAATGCCTAGAAAATCTTGAAAAGGGTAAAATTGATATTCTGGTGGCGTTGGGCTACTCGGACGAGCGCGCCAAAAAATACGATTTTACCCAAGAAACCGTCATTACCAATTGGGGCGAAATCTATGTTCACAAGGACTCAACAATGCGTTCTATCCTCAATTTGGAAAACAAAAAAGTGGCAGTAGTCAAAGGCAACGTGTATTATGAAGGGAGTCACGGCTTAAAACATACTGCCCAACAGTTCAAAATTCCTATCCAATACCAAGAAGTTCAATCTTTCAAAGAAGCCCTCGAGCGCATTGATAAAAATCAAGCCGATGCCGCCCTCATCAGTGTATTGTATGGCGAAATGCACCAAAAAGAGTACCAAGTACAAGGCACGCCAATTGTGTTTCACCCCAACGAATTGCGCTTTGCGCTGACCAAAGACCGCGCACACAATCCTCAGCTAATCAAGGCTTTGGACGATGAAATGAAAGAAATGCTGGAAGACGAAAACTCGGTTTTTTATCAGTCGGAGGCGCGCTGGCTCAATCGCACTGCCAGTACGGTCAATTATGCTTGGCTCTTGTGGGGGCTGGCTATAGTGGGCGGGGTAGCGGCTTTGTTTGTAATTTTGAGTTTTGTTTTGCGCCGCCAAGTGCAACGCAAAACTGCCGAATTGGTCAAAAAAAACCGCGAAATTCAAGAACTAAACGAAGGCTTAGAAATCAAAGTGCAGGAACGCACCGCCGAAGTAATGCAACAAAAAGCCGAGATTGAAGTCCAAAAACGTGAGCTGGAAATCATCAACAAACAAATGCGCGACAGTATCACGTATGCCCGCAATATTCAAGAAGCCATCTTGCCCGAAGAGGATAAAATTGCCAAATACTTGCCCGATTATTTTATTTTATCACTGCCCCGCGATATTGTCAGTGGCGATTTTCATTGGTTTGCCCACAATGAACGCAATCATTTCAATTTGTTGGCGGTTGCCGACTGCACCGGACACGGCGTACCGGGGGCTTTTATGTCAATGTTGGGCAAGTCTTCCTTGGATTACATAATGCACGAAAAACAAATGGACACGCCCGGGCAGATACTCCAAGAACTCCAAGCCGATGTGTATCGTGCCTTGGGTACCAATGCCAAAGATGGAATGGATATCGCCCTCTGTGGTTTTGATTTTGCCCAAAAGAAAGCCTACTTTGCCGGTGCGCAGAGTGCTTTGTATTTGGTAAGAGCCGGCGAAGTGTATGTGATTAAAGGCGAAAAATTTCCGATTGGCGGCAGCGTCAAATACTACAACGAAGTGCGCAATTTTCATACGCATACCATTGAACTGATGTCGGGCGATACTTTGTATATGACTTCCGATGGTTTTCCTGACCAGTTTGGTGGGGCGGATAATATGAAATACACTTCTCGAAGATTTAGGGATTTGCTCAAAAAAATCGCCGACCAACCTATGACTACCCAAAGACAAGCCCTGCACGATGAACACCGAATGTGGCGTGGACAAGGCAAACAAATTGATGATATTTTGGTGGTAGGGGTAAAATTTGCCTAATGTTTGAACGCTGGATTCAAATTTTCAAAAAGGAACGTGTGCAATGGGATGAGTGGAATTGGATAATTTGAAAGTTAAGAAAATTGTCTTGAAAATTAAAAAAACACAAACGATTCATCTTGTAAGAAACTTCGTGGACTTTTTGAGCCTCTCCGAAGGAGAGTGAGGAATAAACGCCTTTTTGTTAGCTCCCTGCCCACGCAGCGAACAGCAAAACTATACCCATTTAGCCCGTTTTGTGCGGCAAGCTCCTGATTATCAACGACATCAACTTTGGCAAACTTTGGCTCTGGCTCTCGAGCAGCGTATCAATGCCCAACCTACTTGGCTCAGTACGGCGGGCTTGGGTGTATATTGGCTACACATTCGCTTGGATAAAATTCCCAAATATTATCATTTTCAGCCTTATAAAATATTTGATAAAAAATAACCAAGCCAAATTTTCAATATTTTTCCTTAAATTTGATATGCAATTATAAAGCTTTAGCCCATCGTTGAAAGTTTGTCGGCGAGTGGAGTTTTGCAAATCTTATTTATAAATAATTGATAATCAGCACTTTATAAATTTACTCGCCAAAATAATTATATTTGAGTCTGGGCATAATATGAAAATAAATAAAATATAAATGGTTTTTTTTGGTATTCTATTCTCTGTTTTAGCATCTTTTTTAAGTGTTTTTTGCTAAATATTTTTAGCTCTTTCTGGGAAGATATATTTCCAGTAAAATCTCAAAAACCGCTTATAGTGATAAGCAATGAATGGATTTTTTTGGAGAAATTCTCCAATTATTTTAAAATAATTTTCGCGGCTTGTTCTTTTACAATCACATTTTTAATGGTTTGACTTTTGACTGAAAAGCATTATCAATACTTTTATACTACCAATCAAATTGGTTTTTTTAGTCCTAGTTGGGCTATATGGGGCTTACCTAGCCTTTTTATGAGTTTTGCTCTGGGATTTTATTTATTAGTTTTTTTGACTGATATAGTTTTTGGCAGGGATATTTGCCAAAAAGTTTGTTATGAAGGCAATGAATACCCAAAAAATTCTCTTTATATTTTAAATTTTATTTTCTTTTTGAGCTCTTTTATACTTTATATCAATTGGTTTTGGTGTGTAATTTTAACTTCCAATCAAATAATCGTGCAAAAATCATTCAAAGAGCAAGCAATTTATAGCTATGAAGAAGTAAAAAAAATCAAATCAGGGCGTGGGGGTAAAAATACCCATTATTATGAAGTAATTTTTCAAGATGGATATTCTTTTAAAACTCTGAATTTAAACTGGAAAATGAAGGATTTAAAAATAATTGCCGAGAAATCTCAACTTAAAATCCCCCCTAAAGAGTAAGTTTGTTTAGGCTAAAAAAAGCTAAAATTTTTTGAATGAATAAAATTTTTGTAAAGTAATAATTTTGTATGAAAATGTAAACTGCTGACAATCAATCATTTACAATTCCTAATTACAAATTCTTAATTCTAATTCAATATGCCTACTTTCTTCATTCGAATCGCTGGCGCGCAAGATTTGACTGATTAGCTAAACTATTGATAATCAGTATAATACAAGCCATAATTGAAATTTAATTTGCAATAAAATCATTTTCCTTTAAATTTGATATTCAATCTTTTTAATATAGTCCAATGAAAACCTTAGCCCAATTACGACCGAGCATTGAGCAATTGTCTCAGGCAGAACAAATCGAATTAATGGCTTTATTAGATGAATTAATCCATAAAAAAGAAACTAATTCAGCTACTAAGCATCAAATTACAGAATTAAACGGCTTGGGGAAAGAAATTTGGCAAAATATCAATATTGAACAATACTTGGAAGAAGAGCGCAAACAATGGGATTAATCAAACTAAGCGATTTGAATGCTAGGAAAATAGGTCTAGATACCGCGCCTTTGATTTATTTTATGGAGGCTAATCCAGCCTTTCAGGTTATTTTGTCAGATTTTTTTGACCGACATAGTAAAGGAGAATTTTATTTAACTGCCTCAGTGTTAGTCTTAACCGAAGTTTTAATTCTTCCTTTGCGAACTCAAAATATGACAGTTGCCCAACAGTATAGAGATATTTTAATGAATACTACTGGCTTAAGTTTGATAAATCTTAATCCAGCAATCGCGGAGAAAACGGCTCAATTACGCGCAAAATATAATTTACGCACTCCAGATGCAATTCATTTGGCTACCTCAATTAACGAAAATTGCGATTATTTTCTCAGTAATCATTTTCAATTAAAGCAAATTACTGAAATTGAAGTGATTACAATAAATGAGCTTATCATAGTTTAATTTTTTATTTTTCAATATGCCCATTTCCCCCATTCGAATCGCCGGCGCGCAAGATTTGAATGATTAGCTAAATTAACGTGAATATTTTTGCAATCAATTGATAATGAGCTAGTTATGATGCAAAAATGCACTCTTTTTGACAAACAATCAATTGTTTCAAAAATAA
>JALONJ010000366.1 GCA_025455045.1 Microscillaceae bacterium
GCGTGAGGACACAAGCAACGGCGTGGCGTGAGGACACAAGCAACGGCGTGGCGTGAGGACACAAGCAACGGCGTGGCGTGAGGACACAAGCAACGGCGTAGGAACGAATTGCGCGTGGGTTAAAAATTGTTAGCAAAAATTAACAAATTTACTTTGGCTTTTTTACCTACGTAGGCGATATTTTACGGGTATTTTACCTAAAAAAAAGTAATAATTTGGTCAAATATCAAGCTATAGAAAAACAAAAATGCTATTTTTAGCAAAAAAAAACATAGAATATTTGGTTGTTATACTTTTAGTCTATAAATTCGGGCGTTACTAATTTATAAAACCAAATAAACTTATTTTGTTATGATGGATAAAAATACTAAACTAAATGCCGCCGGCGCCAAGCGCTACAACTACACCTCGAATATGCTCATTAAATCTGAAAACTACATTTTCGATCACATTACCAAAGGATTAATTAACACCGGCAATCTCGATACCGACATTGCCCACAGCGTATCCAGCATTCAAGAATTATTAAGCAAATCACAACAAAGAGCAACTCGGTTCGGGCTTTACGATTAGTTTCCAGTCGTACTAATTTAGATTTTATCCAATAAAAACTGCCAATCTTACGAAAGTAAAATTGGCAGTTTTTTATTTATCAGTAAAATACGTAACTTATTGATAATCAAATGATTATGTATTTTCACAAAACATCTACCTAAAACAAATTCATAAATTGAACGAAAACAAACCACGGTAGGCTAGGACTAGGCATTTAATCTTTTTTAGCTTTTTTGCCTTTGCGCTTGATTTTTTTGTTAAATTCAGTACTTACAAAATCCTCAATATAAAAAATATCTTCATCTCCGGCTTTGGCTTCACTATGTACTTGATTGCCGGAGTCTTTGAGGGGATAAACGCTTTGGCTTTCTTCCCATTCATTTTTATACAATAAATATAAATAAATGAGATAATTGATGTTTTTTTGTCCGCCATCTTTGGTAAAATCCGCCATTTTTGAGAAAATATACAAGCGATACACCGGGCGCGTAAATGCCACATAAAGCATATTGACATTTTCAATGAAGATTTTTTCCATTTCGGCAAGGTACTGGTCGCCTATGCTGGTATGCTCAAGATTTTTGTTCATATTGACCAAGCCCACCGGCAATATTTTTTCCATTCCGACAAAAGGCGGCGAAGCAGAGATAAAATTTAATTGTTCGGTACTGATGTCCACCCACATCGTAGAGGTATTGCGTGGGGTAAAACTCCAATCGGCAAAAGGCAAAATCACAATTGGGTATTCCAAGCCCTTAGATTTGTGAATACTTGTAACCGTAACTGCATTGGGGTTGGGCGTGGCATTGATGCTCAAAGAGCCTTTTTTCTCTTCCCAATATTCCAAAAAATCGCCTAAGCTGGATTGTTTTTGGAGATTGAATTGTAAAATGACATCTAAAAATCTAAATACAAACTCTAGCTTGGCTTGGCTTTGCATTAGTTTGAAAATATTGATTAATTTTTCGACTATTTCGTACAAATTCAAAGAATTGAGCTTGGTATAATTGACGGGGTAGCCTTCTTGATTGAGTTTTTCATAAAAAGCAATAATCGATTTATTCAAAATTTGTTGAATTTCTTGATTGGTTTGCGGGTTGGGAATTTCGTTTTTGACCACTTTATAAAACAAATACAAAGCCTCTGATTTTGCCAGTTTGTCTTCGGGGCGATGAATTACCTTCAGAAATGCCGCCAAAAACCGCACTTTTTCGTCCGAAATCAAAGTCAAGGAGTCTTGCGATACGACTTCTATGCCTTGTTCTTTGAGATAATTTGCCAAATCGCGTCCGGGTTGGTTGCTACGCGTGAGGACGGCAATATCGCCCAATTTCCAGCCTTCGGCTTGGAGTTTTTGAATCAAATCCAATACTTTTTGATGGGTTTCTTCACGGTATATATCACTTTTTTCCAAAAACTCTATCTCCACTTGTCCGCCGGTTTTGGGTTTATCGGGGACTTTTTGTTCAAAGGTTTCATAAACTTTTTCGAGCAAAGGATATTTTTTGCCAAAATCGGTCTCGACCAAAGTGCGAAAAAAATCGTTGTTAAAATCAATCACTTCTTGCGTGCTGCGAAAATTATAACTCAATTGCACCGGCAAAGTATTGCGGGCAATGGTTTCGTATCGCTCCGCCAAATACTCGGAATCGGGATTAAAACCCACCAAATTTTCAATTTCTTTTTTGTACAAATAAACCAATTGTTCCATTTCACCCCCGCGCCAGCGATAAATCGCTTGCTTGGCATCACCCACAATGAGGTTAAAAAAACCTTCGCTCAAGCCATTCTCGACCAAGGGCAGCAGATTTTGCCATTGCAAGACTGAGGTATCTTGAAACTCATCAATCAAAATATGGTGGTATTTTTCGCCTACTCGCTCATAAATATAAGGCACAGGTTCGTGAGCAATGATTTCGGCAATTTTTTTATTGGTGTCCGAGATATGAATGGAGTTGTTTTCGCGCTTCACTTCGGCTAGTTCGCCTTCTATTTCTTGAATAAGGGCTAATTTGTAAAGATGCGGTAAAATAGCATCTTTGATAAGATAACGAGATTGATTGGTTTGTTTAAATTCTTCAATTTCCTCGATTATATTTCTTAATTCGTCTTTGATAGCATCAATCATAGTTGCTGAAGCACTTTTGGCTCCATACCATTTATCTTTTTCAATAGCATCTTTTGCATAATTTGGATATGATTTTAAGAAGGTTTCTTTAAATTTCTCAAAATGATTTTTAAAATAGCCGGGTATTCCTTTTTCGCCATAGTGAAAATCTTTAATTGGAATATGACTACTTAGAATTAAGGAATAACCTTGACGGGCTAATTTGTTGATTTTTAATTCTATATTCTCTAAATCATTTTTTAAAAATTGATTCAAAACTTTATAATCTTCAATCGACAATACTTTCAATTGATTGATAAATGGATACGCACTTTCGTTCATCAATTGACTGGCAAAATCGGCTAATTCTGTTCCGACTCGCCCCCAGTTTTTGCCTTCTTCGGCTTTTTGGTTTACCCAATCAATGACAAATTCCGAAAGTCGTTCTTTGTTTTCGCGCCCTACTTTTTCCAGCACTCTATCTACGGCATTTTGGAGCATTTGGTCGGTGTCCAAATCCACTTCGTAGTTGTAAGGAATTTCCAACTCGCGGGTAAATGCGCCGGTTACTTTATTGACAAATTTATCAATGGTGCTGACCGAAAAGTCGGCGTAGTTATACAATATTTTGGCAAAGGTTTTCGTAGCGCGGGTGCGAACTTTCTCTTTGTCTAGGTTCAATTCATTGGCAATGACTTGCAAAAAATCTTCGCTGCGGTTTTTTTCTTTTTCGGACAAAGATTCAGGAAAAGCAAAGCCTTTTAAGGAATTGACAATCCTGACTTTCATCTCATTGGCGGCATCGTTGGTAAAAGTAATTGCCAAAATATTTTTGAAATAATGCGGATTATCGGTTTGCAAAGCCAGCTTGAGGTATTCTTTGGTGAGGGTATAAGTCTTGCCCGAACCGGCAGAAGAAGAGTATATTTTAAATTTTTGTTCAGTCATTTTTAAAGTTGGAGCGAAAAAAACTAAATTAGGAATTAGAAATTAATCATTAGAAATTATTTAATTACCTGATTTTCAATTAGTTATATTTTAAAAAGTGCCATTTTGTTTTGAATCTGTTTATTACAAATAAATTAATTCGAAATTTAGTAAGTTTCAATGATATTTTCAAATATATCCATAACTCGTGAAGTTTTGTACCCCCTTAGAGTCAGAACACGGCAAGGGTTGTAAACGTCTAAAATGTGGCGCAAAATAGAACTCTACAGTCTTTTTCGGGCAAAGGGAAAGGTTGAATTGATTTGTATAACTGCGTTGAAAAAAGTATTGATTCTTCATCACTTTTCTGGAAAACTGTAACGCAGGCTGTCTAGCCTGCCCGCGTCCGCGTAAATGCGTTTGGGTTTAGGATAAAACTAGAATTTTCGGAAAAGTGTAAAGATTCAAAAAATTTTCATAACTAACTCATTATAAAATGGTTATGAAAATATTATTTGTAATATACAATACTTCGAACAGTTTTTATAAGTAATTGACAATCGGGCGCATTTCAAATTTACTACCTACCACCCTCTCCTTCGGAGCTAATCTCCCTACAGAAAAAAAGTTGGGAAACGCTTGTATAAGTACAAATAAATACGGTATCAAATTTTACTTATTCATTTTAAGAATTTACCTTTTGAGTTACCAAATATTATTTTAAAATTTTCTAAATGCTATTTATTTGTTTATTTGTGTTTATTTAATTATTGAGCATTCTCAATTACTACACCAATTAAAAATAATGATAGTTAAGTGATTGATTATCAGCACTTTAAAATTATGTAGGGAGATTAGCCTTCGGAGAGGGCAGGGTGAGGCAAAAGAAATGCGTAAATTTGAAATGCGCCCTTGACAATCCGCCTCTGGCGGATTGTCAATTACTAGGCAAATAACTCGGAACTAAAAACTGTCTGAATTATTGAATGTATCAACATTGACTTTGCTGGGTTTTGGAGAATACTCAAACGACTACCCAAAATGCTTGAATATCAACTTGGCTTTGTCGTCATTGAGGGGTTTGTTGATATAGCCCTTTACCATTGGGTAGGTTTTTACTTTTTCCATATCTTCTTGGGCTATAGACGAGGTAAGCATAAATACGGGCGCGCTAATGCCATTTTTGACTAGCTCGTCCAACAACTGCCAGCCACTCAAGACCGGCATATTGATATCCAATAAAATCACCGAGGGTGGGGTTTCGTGGGTTTTTACCAGATACTCGAGGGCTTTGCGTGGGTCGACAAAATCCATCATTGCCCAATCATCTTTTTGCTTGCGCAAAACTTTCTGATTCACAAAATTATTAATAGGGTCATCATCAATCAGGACAAGGGTCATTTTTTGGTTAGACATACAATCTTTTGTGGTAAATAATTGGGTAAACCGTAGGCAATTTAGGTATTTAAACTATAAAATTCAGATTATAGTTATCTCAATAATTCAAAAATCAATAAACTTTATCGAAAAATGAAGGAATGGACACAAAAATATAAAAACGCCCTCATCTTTGGCTCAATTTGTAAAAAAAAATAATCAAAAATTTCGGATCTTCCGCACATTGAGCGAGTTTGCTCGAGAATAGTTGCTTGTGTCCCCACAAGCAACGGCGTAGGAACTATCATTTTTCGGATTTTTATGGGCAAACATTTTGAAAAATAAAGTTTTCGCGCTCATAAATCGTCTATTTTTGTGAATACAAAAAGGAATAGATACAAAATAAGGTAAGGTTTTTGAAAATATAACTGATTGAAAATCAATTGATTAAATGATTCTTAATTCATTGCTACAATGCGCATCAAAAAAATTCAACTTCATACCCGACATTTAAGCGAGCTTGAGTTGTTTTATACGCAAACACTTGATTTTTCGGTGGTTGCCCAATCCGAAACTGCCTTTACACTAGGGGTGGGTAGTTCTTTTTTGGAGTTTCAATTGGCTGATGAATCGGATTTGACCTCTCCCAACTATCACTTTGCGTTCAATATTCCCGAAAATCAAATGGCGGAGGCAGTGCGTTGGTTGCAGAGCAAGGCTATAGTTATTTTACCCTCTGAAAATCAGTTGATTATTCCGTTTCCGAATTGGAATGCGCACGCGGTCTATTTTTTTGACCCGGCAGGCAATGTAGTTGAGTTGATAGCTCGGCACGACTTGCCTACTGCCTCTGCCCAGCCTTTTTCGGCGCAAAGTATTTTGCAAATCAGTGAAATTGGCTTGCCCGTACCGGCAATTGAGCCTTTTTATAAGGCAATCATTGCGCATCTTGACCTGCCAATGTATAGCCACATTAGCAATTTGCGCACATTTTGCGCCGCCGGTGATGCCGAAGGTTTGCTAATTATTGTACCTTTGCAACGCGCTTGGTTTCCAACTCAACAAATCAATGGAATTTTTCCGCTCAAAATTTGGTTAGAATCAGACACAGAAAAGGTTTTAGCCTTCGCCGATTTGCCTTATCAGGTTAGTACCGAAAAAGTGATTTTTTACAATAATTTTTTCTAAAAACCTATTCACTTTTAATAAAAATAATCAAACAATGGATTTTATCACCATATTGGGCTTAGTTGCGGCTACCCTTAGCACCTTGGCATTTATACCACAGGTAATTCAAACTTGGCAAACCAAATCAGCCAAAGACTTGTCATTTGCAATGTTTTTTTTGATGTTTACGGCTACAGCATTGTGGCTGGTGTATGGTTTGATGCTTTCGGCTTTGCCCATTATTGTCGCCAATGGAACTATTTTGGTGCTTTTGGGGGTGATTTTGTACTTCAAATTGATTTATAAATAATCGTCTTTGTACTTTTTTTATACATTTTAAAATATCCACGCCAATTTACGCTTTTCTGACCACAAAGAACACTAAGAAATACAACACAAAGACTCGCAAAGCAATGCTCTTTGGATTTCTTGGGGAAAAATCTTGGCGAACTTTATGGGTAAAAATTGATACACCAAAGGCTATCTAAGTTTTATTGCCTACTGGTAAGCTGAAGTTATTGATTCAAATAAAAACCACAATTCATTGATAATCAATGAATTGTGGTTTCAAATTTATAAAAAATTAATCATTTATTTTCTAATATCCGCCTCGGAAACGATAGGTTTGCGACACTTTGTCAATAGCCACAATATAAGCGGCTATCCGCATAGGCACATCATAATCCAAAGAGGCTTGATACACTTTATCAAAGGCATCTTTCATAATACGGTCACTACGCCGCTCAATGCGTTCTTGCGTCCATTTGTAACCCAAGCGATTTTGCACCCACTCAAAATACGAAACCGTAACCCCACCGGCATTTGCCAAAATATCGGGTACTGCCAAAATTCCTTTGGAGTTGATAATCGGGTCGGCAGTTGCCGAAGTGGGTCCGTTAGCCCCTTCTACTATCAACTTGGCTTTGATTTGATGGGCGTTTTCTTCGGTAATTACGTCTTCTTTGGCAGCAGGCACCAAAATATCAACGGGGAGGGTCAATAAATCCTCATTGCTGATTTTTTCGGCACCGGCATAGCCTTCAAGACTCTTGTTATTTTTCTCAACATAGCGCATAGCTTCTTCAATATCAATACCTTGCTCATTGTAATAGCCGCCGGTCATATCGCTGATGGCTACTATTTTTACGCCACGCTCAAAGAGTAGGCGGGCGGCGTGCGAGCCTACATTGCCGAACCCTTGTACGGCACAAGTAGCTTTGTAGGGATTGATACGGAGTTTTTCCATACCGGCTAAGGCACTCACCATTACCCCGCGTCCGGTAGCTTCTACGCGCCCCAACGAGCCACCCAATACCACCGGCTTGCCGGTTACTACCGCGTGTACGGTCATACCTTTGGCTTTGGAATATTCGTCCATCAACCACGCCATTTCGCGGGGGCTAGTTCCCATATCGGGGGCAGGAATGTCTTTATCGGGTCCAAATACATCAAGCATCGCTACGGTGTAGGCACGCATCAAACGCTCCAGCTCGCCTACCGACATTTCGCGGGGGTTGCAAGCTACCCCGCCTTTGCCGCCGCCGTAGGGGATATCTACCACGGCGCATTTCCAAGTCATCCACGCGGCGAGGGCTTTTACTTCATCAAGCGTAACTGCCGGGTCGAAACGAATGCCACCCTTAGAGGGACCCAAAATATTGGAGTGCAATACTCTATAACCTTCAAAAACTTTGATTTTGCCATTGTCCATCATTACCGGCAAGCCTACCGTTACTTGGCGATAGGGAACTTTGAGAATGTAATACATTTCTTCAGTAATGCCTAGTTTGCGAGCCGCCTCATCGAAGCGCGACATCATCGACTCCAAGGGATTTTCTTTATCTTTAATGGGTGCAGGTTCAATATATGCCATAATACGATAATTAAAAGTGGTAAATTATATGAAATAGGGATTAAAAAATGAGTTCATTGATTCAACCGTTTACGATGGAGGCGTGTATTTGCCTTCGGTTTGCAAAATATCAAAAAAACAAACTTATCTAAATCAGCCTCAAAATTAGTATATTGAGTAATAGATATGTAATTTTTTTAAGAATATTTTTAAAATTACCGCTATGTTAAAAAAAAACTTATTTACCTCCTTAGGAATTAGAAATTTATGATTAAGTTGAATGGCTTGGGAATGATTAAAAAAGTGCAAAGTATATTTCAATACTTCGGACATTTTTTATAAGTAACTGATTATCAGCTAGTTATGGTGTTTTAAATATTTTATGTAAAAGCTGATTATCAAGCACTTAACAAAAAACTCAGAACCCGAAACTGTCCGAAATATTGAAAAATATAATTAATTGAAAATCAGGTAATTAAACAATTCCTAATTCCTAAGAACAAGAATAAAATAAAGTAAACGATTGAATTTATTAATTAATTGATAACCAATGTATTACATTAACACATCGGCACATCTTATAATTAACTCATTACCTAATTATTAATTCCCAATTTCTTAGTCAGTCTATTGTAAAAACTGAGCCAAACAAAAACCCTGTATTTTGATTTTATGCTAAAGATAAGATAACATACATTCATAAAAATCACAAAACGCCTACCTTTGTCTTATGACTATTCAAGATATTTTTAATTCCTTGCCCCAACGCTTTCGGGCTGATAAAGCCGGTGATTATCAAGCCATTTTTCATTTTGATTTTGACAATGGCAAAGAAAAATACACCATCAACATTGCCGAAGGCAAATGTGAAGTGCAAACGGGCTGGCAAGGCACGCCGCAATGCACCGTAAAAACCCAATCCGAAACTTACATCGGAGTCGAGACGGGCAAAATCAACCCACAAACGGCAATTATGTCGGGGCAAATTATGATGGATAATTTGATGGAAATGATGAAATTTAGCCAATTATTCAAAAAATTAGAAGTTTTACAATCCATTGATAATCAGACAGTTAGTTTAAAAACTACCCCCTCACGCAAGCCCCAAGCCGGTCCCCTGCAAGGTATGAAAATCTTGGATTTTACGCGCCTCTTGCCCGGTCCTTTGGCAACGATGCTATTGGCAGATATGGGCGCGGAAGTCATCAAAATTGAAGCTCCTAAGTTTTATGATTACACCCGCGACTTTCCGCCCCACTTAGGCGGCGAATCCATTGGGTATCTGTCTTTCAATCGCTCGAAACGCAATTTGTGCATCGACTACCAATCGGACGAAGGGAAGTCCTTGATTTTCAAGCTAGTACAAGAAGCCGATATAGTCATAGAGCAGTTTCGCCCGGGCGTAATGGACAAAATGGGCTTGGGGTATGAAGATTTAAAAAAAATAAACCCGCAAATCATTTATGTAGCCATTACCGGCTACGGACAAACCGGTCCGTATGCTCACCTCGCCGGACACGACCTGAATTATATCACCTACGCCGGACTTTTAAGTGGCAACCAGTACTCTGCCCCGCAAGTACCTCTGATGCAAATAGCCGACATTGCCGGGGGATCTTATATGGCAGTAATTGGCTGTTTATCAGCCATTTATGCACGCCAAAGTAGCGGGATTGGGCAGTTTGTTGATGTGTCTATGATGGATGGCGCAATGCCTTTGGCGGTCAATGCTCAGGCGGGTTATTTGTTGGCAAATCAAATGGTAGCCCGCGATGCGATGTTTTTGTCGGGAGGCTTAGTCAATTATGGCATCTATCCGTGCAAAAACGGGCGTTATGTGGCTTTGGGAGCTTTGGAAGCCAAGTTTTGGGAGCGTTTTTGTGAGGTAGTAGGCAAACCCGATTGGAAAGGCAGAATCATTTATCAAAACCCCGAAGAATTGGCACATTACAAACAAGAATTGACCGATTTGTTTATGACTCAAGAGGCTCAATACTGGGCTGATTTGGGCTTAAAACACGACTTATTGCTCAATATTGTGTATGAACTCAATGAAGTAGCGCAAGACCCCCACGTGCAAGCTCGGCAAATGATTGTAGAATTAGACCACCCTACTGCCGGTAAAATCAAAAATGTGGGTATTCCACTCAAATTTTCGGCTACTCCGGCGCAAGTTTCGTGGGCTTCGCCACTTTTGGGCGAAGATTCGTTGGCGATTATGCGCGAAGCCGGCGTGAGCGAGGAGGCTATTCGAGAGTTGGTAAGCAAAGGGATTTTGAAGGCTTTGTAAAATAACGTGAATATTTTAGTAACTATTTGACCGTGTCCGCCTTTGGAGGATAATGAGTTAATTATGATGCAAAAATGCACCCTTTTTGACAAACAATCAATTGTTTCAAAAATAAAATTGTATTATTTTAATATAATAAATATTTAATATGATTTTTGTATAAATATATAAAGTGCTGATAACCAATTAGTTAGTGAAAAAATTGAACTAATAAAAATAACACAAGTAAGTCATCTTGTAAGGAACTTTGTGGACTTTTTTCAGCCTCCTCCCACCCCCCCTCCGAAAGAGGGGGAGAATCACAATTTATTGACTTTCAATTAATTACAGAAAAATTCTAAGAGGTAACAATTTAACAAAGTTCCACGCAGGATGACAGCTTGGGGGATTTTGGATTGT
>JALONJ010000031.1 GCA_025455045.1 Microscillaceae bacterium
AGCGTTGATTATCAAGAGTTTCAGATTCTTCGCTTCGCTCAGAATGACAAAGCGAGAGGGATTGCCAAAGGCAATTCCTGAAAAGTGGTGAAGAACCCATTTTATCGACTTCGGCTAAAGCCGAAGCTACTTTCAAAACTTAATTATAAATCTCTAATTCCGATATGGCTTATTTGCTGACCAATGCCGATTATTCGGTACGCTTAGATGAGGTAGATAGTCGCCACCGGCTTACGGTGGTAGCTATGCTAGGTTATTTGCAAGAAATTGCTTGGCAGGCTTCGGTAGAAGGCAAAGTGCCGATTCCGACTTTGATTGCGCAAGGTTTTACTTGGGTATTATCTCGATTTCAATTGGAAATGCTGAGTTATCCGCATTACACCGACCATTTAACGATTGAAACTTATGCCCCACTCGCCGAAAAATTTTATTTGCAACGCGATTTTGTGGTCAGGCATCAGGGGCAAGTGGTAGCACTCGCCGCCAGCAATTGGGTAGTGGTAGAGCTGGCAAAAAAGAAACTCGCAGTAGTTCCCGAGTTTGTCAAAACTGCCCTCCATAATCCTCAAAAAATGCCTTACGCGATGAACAAAAACAAAATTGCTGATTTGCAACAGGCTGATTATCAGCATTTTACAACTGTCAAATGGCACGATTTAGACATCAATGAGCATACCAACAACAAACATTATTTTCGCTGGTCTTTAGATGCCTTGCCCCCCGAAATATGGACACACCAAAAACTCACCAAATTGGATATGCAGTTTCGGGCAGAGTCATTTTGGGGCGATAATTTACAAATCAATGCCCAAAAAATGCCGGATAATACTTTTTTGCACCAAATCATAGATAAGGATAGCCAAAAAGGGGTAGTACGCGGGCTAAGTGAATGGGCAAAGATGGATTCTTAAGTCCACCCAAACCAAAAACAATTAGGAATTATTTAATTACCTGACCGTGTCCGCCTTTGGAGGATTTTCAACTGATTATGTTTTCAAAAAATTTACTTTATTTTGTATCTATTCCAAATAATAAAAACGAGGGCGCGAGTAAGCCAAAAAAAATTTGCCGTTTTTGTCAAGATTCTCGTATATTTGAATAAAACATACCCAATCAATGGCTTGAGTTGATAAAAATGAAAAAAAACAAAAATTCAATCCATTGATAATCAATGAGTTAGCATTTATAAATTTGTGATTTATTAATTACCCAAACCATACAATAATTTATTATGAGTAGCGATCAACACGTTGCCACGCGCAAAAATCTTTCTCTCGGTACGGCTATTTTTGGTGTTTCCGCCATTGGCTCGGTCATTGGCACCGTTGTCAAGCTGATAGGCACAGGATTTGGCGGGGCATTACTGCCTTTGGCATTTTTGATAGTCGGTTTAGTATATTTTCGCAATGGTTGGAAAGCCTTTGGCGAAATGGAATACGGCAAGGCGAACCGCAACACTTTGATTTCGACCATTGCCGGTATCTTGAGTGCTTTGTTTGCCTTTGGTGTTTTGTAATATCTAATTGAGTATCAGTATTCTATATGATGGAAGGGTAATTTTTTACTCTTCCATTTTTTTTATCATTTGAAAGATAAATCTTTGATTTTCAGGGATTTAAGAATGTTTTTTTGGCAAAAAACAGGAATTTGGTTTGATATTTGTAAGTATTTGATTATCAAGTAGTTATACAAAAGTGTTTTTGATAATTATTTTTTTGTTAAATTTATTTGAAAATTTGCCAACTCATAATTATTTGATTATCAACAAAATATATTAATTTTAGCGCGAAAATTTAATACCGATGACAGAAACTGGCACACGCCCCCAATTTCGATTAAAACGTAGCGTGCAAGTACTTTTGGGCGCAGTAGCGATATTTTTTGTGGTAATGATGATTGAATATCAGTTGCAAAACCGCAAAATCGGCAATATACAAGTACAAATAAATCAGGCAAATAACTATCATTTTTTGGATACTTTGGAAGTAAAACGCCTCCTCACCGACAACGGCAAAGAGGACTTGGGCAACACAGTGTTCAAAAATGTATCGATAAAAACCTTAGAATCGCGGGTAAAAGCAAATTTATTTGTCGATAAATGTGAAATTGCCCGAAATTTGCGGGGAGATTTGTTTGTAGAAGTAACCCAAGCCTTGCCCATAGCCCGATTTATGCGGCAGGGTAAGCCCGATTTTTATGTGGACAGCACAGGTAAAATAATGCCGGTCTTGGAAAAATACGCCGCCCGCGTGCTACTTATAACCCGCGAAACGGACAAACAATTGCCGGATTTTAAAAAATACGACCGCGAGTTGCTGAAATTGATAAATTTTATCTACCACGATAAGTTTTTTAAAGCGCAAATCACCCAATTGGAAATCAATCAATACGATGAAATAGCGATTTATCCGCAAGTGGGTAATCAAATCATTGAACTAGGCAAAATTGACAATTGGGAAGATAAATTGAAACGCCTCAACGTGTATTACCAACGCATATTGCCCTTGAAAGGCTGGGGCGCGTACAAAAAAATCAATTTGAGATTTAACAATCAAGTTATTTGTGAATAATGAAGCCTCTACCAAACCTCTCCGAAGGCAGGGAGGAATACAATGAGGGGCACGAAAATAAAATATCTTTTGCAAATAGTTGATTATCAGGGTTTTATAAAATTCAAATTCATAACTCAAAGCTAATAACTCATAACTCTGAATTTATAGGGATTCAATGCAAGAAAACTTACACCAATAAGATTATGTCAAAAGAAAAAATTATTGTCGGATTAGACATCGGAAGCACCAAAATTTGTGCCTTAGTGGGTAGAAAAGACTCTTATGGCAAACTCGAGATACTGGGAATGGGCAAAGCGGAATCGCACGGCGTAATTCGCGGCGTAGTAACCAATATTGACAAAACCGTAACCGCCATTGCCGAGGCAATAGAAGAAGCCGAAAAACAATCGGGTATCGATATCCGAGTAGTCAATGTAGGCATTGCTGGGCAACATATCAAAAGTATGACCCAGCGTGGCAGTATCAGTCGCAACTCCAACGAAGACGAAATCACTATCCACGATGTAAACCGCTTGATAAACGAAATGTATCGGACGGTAACTCCGCCGGGCAATGAGATTATCCACGTAATGCCTCAAGACTATACGGTGGACTTCGAAACCGGCATCAAAGAACCGGTAGGAATGTCGGGCGTGCGCTTAGAAGCTGATTTTAACATCATTACGGCGCAAACCAGTGCCATTCGCAACATCAAAAGATGTGTGGAGCGTTGTGGCTTGTCGATTGAAAACTTGATTTTAGAGCCTATAGCCTCAAGTATGGCGGTATTGACCGAAGAAGAGCGCGAAGCCGGTATTGTACTGGTGGATATTGGCGGCGGTACTACCGATGTGGCGGTATTTTATGAAAATATCATCCGTCATACGGCAGTGATTCCCTTCGGCGGGCATATTATTACCTCCGACATCAAAGAAGGCTGTAAAATAATGGAAAGCCAAGCCGAAAAACTCAAAGTAAAATTTGGTACAGCTCTAGCCGAAGAAGCCGATTTGAATACCTTTGTCTCGATTCCGGGTTTGAAAGGTCGCTCACCCCGCGAAATTTCTTTGCGCAATCTGGCGCACATCATTGAGGCGCGAATGCAAGAAATCATTGAGTTGGTACACAACGAAATCATCAAATCGGGTTATGTAAACAAACTCGTAGGCGGAATTGTAATCACCGGTGGAGGCGCGCAATTGAAGTGCTGTCAAAAAATATTTCAATATATGACCGGAATGGACACCCGCATAGGTCACCCCAACGAGTACCTCGGCAAATCCATCGCCGCCGATGCCAAAAACCCAATGTATGCCACCACCGTAGGCTTGGTACTTGCCGGATTTAAGGCAATCGACGACCGCCTAGGTCCGCAAGCGGTAGTAACCAGTGGCAAAACCACGGTTGCCAAATCCGAAAAAACCGCCGGAGGCTCCGACTTTTTCCGCAAAATCATTGAGCGCACCAAAAACCTGCTCTTAGATGATGTAAGCGATAAAAATACTAATTATTAGCAGTAAGACGCAAGGGACAATTCTCTTACAAACCTCACAAAGTTTTCCAAGACCTTGTGAGGTTTTTTGTTGCAATTCATTTAATCAATAGTTCGTGGAGCTTCTAGCTCCGAGTTTCTAAGTCCCCTGCCCCGCCAGAGGCGGGGAACTAAGCTAAGTAATTGAAAATCAAGCAATTAACTGAGATTTTGTAATTTTTATAAATGCTTGATAATCCACTCGGGGCGGACACAGTCAATTATTTATAATACTTCTCCCTAGGAACAAGAATAAAATAAAGTAACCAATTGAATTTATGAATTAATTGATAATCAAGGTATTACATTAGCACATCAGCACATCTTATAATTAACTCATTACTTAGTTGTCAGTAATCATCAATTGTTTATAAAAATTGTACTTTTCAACAAGTATGTTTGGTATAACTACTTATCACTTTTAAAACTCCAATCAATTGAAAATCAAGGTATTGCATCAGAATATTCTCATTGGAACAAGAAAAAATAATGCGTACAATACTACTGTACAAATTTCAAATCGATAAATATAAATCATTGATAATCAACATTTTGCGTCTTAGCGTCTTTGCGTGAAAACATATTTTGTATAGTATTATTAATGCGTACAATATTTTTTTGTAACATATTGATTATCAGGCAATTAAAAAATTATTCATTTTACATTATTCGCTATTCATTACAAAACAATGCCTTTCAAAATAAAATCCCATCTACGGGTTCTAGTTTGGCGGGTAGCTGAGTTTCGCCCAAAGCCTCGCGCAAATCGCGCTCTATGGTATTGCAAAGAGCTGTAAGAGGCACATCTTGCACCCGATTTTCAAAAGGATTTTCATTGACCACCCCTACTTTGTTGATGGTAATAAATACAAAAGCAATCAAGACAGAAAACGGAATGACCAAAATCGGCACATTCTTGAAACTGTCAATAATACTAAACGGTAACAAACTGATAAAAATAAAAATAAAAACCCGCGTAAAAAAGTCGTATTGGCGCAACATAGGCGTATTTTTGATGCGCTCGCACCCGCCTTGATAATTTGCCAATGCCAACAACTGCCCCTCAATTTGAAAGCTGTCAAAACCTGCCAAAGTACCGTTTGCCATTGCCTCGTATATTTGCCTACCCATTTGGAGCTGTAGATAGTTGGGTTTGTTTTGGGCTTGCGAGAGTTCGGCAAACTCCGGCTCGCTCAAAAAAGGACGAATTTCCTCCCAAGTAGTTTGCTTACGCAAATGGATTCGAAGCGCGTGAACCCACGCTATTTGCTTGTAAATCAAGGTTTTTTTAAAATTTTCACTGCGTTTTGGTTCATAATTGGGCTGATGCACGTGGCTGTCGGTAAATGTAATGACCAACCTTGCCAATACTCGGCTTGAGTTGATGATGCCTCCCCACAATTGGCGGGCTTCCCACCAGCGCCCATAGGAGGAATTGTTGCGAAAGCCCAAAAAAATCGCCAAAGCCGTTCCCAATATTCCCAATACTGCAAAGGGCAATATAAAAAAGGTATAACCCAACCTGCTTATCAAAATATAAGCTAAACCCGCAACTAGGGCGGCATACAAGACCTCTTGCCAAATGTATGATAGGACTTTGAAAAAACTAAAATTGCGTCTGACTAACATAAATATCTATTTTTTAAATTGATAAGCCAATCCAAAGGTCAAAATAGAATCATCGGATTTGGCTTGGGTGACTACTACACTTTCAAAGGTATAAATAAAATTGCTGGTAAAGTTTAAACCGCGCCAAACCGGAATATCTACGCCTATCTCGGTTTGCCAGCGAAAATTATTGACTTTCTCGACCGAAGGCTGAATATAAGCCTCGTAATGCAAAAAAACCTTGCGTTTGGCAAAAAAATGTCGCCCAAATAGCCAAGCCGTCATTCGCCAAGTATTGATTTGAAAACTACCGTTGTATTCGCCCTCATTGAATATATTGAGGTTAAATCTGGTGTGTTCATATACACCCGAAACTACCGTTTTGAGCAAGTGATTGGGCTTGCGCAAAATGTGCAAACCCAGCCCCAAACCCGCAAAATAGCGAAAGTCTATCTTGCGTCGAAAATTGGTAATCAAAAAAGTATAAGCAAATGGATAAATACGCCGAGTGGGATTGTAATAGACAAAATTGCGGCTAAAAATGTCTTCATCAGCTTTGCGCCGAAAAAACTCCTGATACAAATACGCATTTTGGGTTTTGAAAGCAAATCGCGGACTTGGGGCTAAAGATAAGTCCCATCTACCGCGAAAAACTAGCATTTCTACATTGCCGGTTTGCCAATTACCGGTGAGAGCCACTCGAGTTTGGAGCAATAAAGTATCGCTTTCATTGATTTGCGCATTTACTACTTGGGTCAATACTAATAATCCGAAGTATAATATTTTTTTCATACAATAAGTGGGTTGCCTGAGTAAACGGTGTAAGAAGGGAGAATTTTAATTGTCAAAAAATATTTTACACTAATACGCTGATTATCAATTGATTACTAAAAAAACAGAAAGTCTAAAAAATCAAAATATAAGTATATTTATTCCTTTTTGGCGAATGAAAAGTTTGAAAATTTACTTAAATTCTAATACAAAAATAAGAAGTACTTGAGTTCAAAAATCAATTAAAAATCTCCATCGGCTATCAAATCACGAATCACGACCGAAGCCACCATACAACCAAAAATATTGGGCATATAAGAAATTGTACCAATTACCGATTTTTTGTGTTTGATACCTTCGGCAAGTTTTACGCGGTGTTTGTCAATGTCTTCAGGCGAAAAAACCACCTTGAAGCCTGTCCGATAACCCAATGCCTTGAGTCGTTTGCGCACATACCTAGCCAAGCGACAATTGTAAGATTGGCTTATATCGCTGATTTGGACTTGCAGGGGGTCAAGTTTGCCGCCCGCCCCCATTGCACTCACCAAAGGAAGTTTTTTTTGTAAGGTTTGCGCTATCAGCTCTATTTTGGGAGTAAGGGTATCGATAGCATCTATCACATAATCATAGGAGGTTTGCAGCAGTTGGGTTATTTCGGGGGCTTGCAAATAGATTTGATGAGCCGTAATGTCGATTTGAGGGTTGATTTCCAACAGGCGTTTTGCCCAAACCGACACTTTGGGGCTTCCTTCGGTAAGAGTCAAAGCTCCTAACTGACGATTGCGGTTGCTTTGCTCTACCACATCGGTATCAACTATGGTGATTTTGCCAATACCGGCGCGGGCGAGCATTTCGGCACAGCAAGCCCCTACGCCCCCCAAACCCACCAATAAAATGTGGGCTTGGGCGAGTTTTTGTAGTTTTGGCTCGCCTATCAATAGCTCGGTGCGAATGTTCCAATGGGTTTGCATATTTTTGATGGGTGATTTTTTTGGTAAATGTAAAGTGGATATGTGAAGGTATATGGAAAAATGTAAAAATATATGCTCCCAAAGTCTCGTTTTGGATTCCAACATCCATTCAACAATTGAAGCATAAAGGTTTACTTTTTAGATTATTTTATTGAGATATTTTTTTTAAATTCATTATCAAAATCTCCACTATCAGCTTTATCCAATTGCATTTTAGAATAATTGATTGATAACCAATACTTTAGCTTAAAGTTGTCCGTTATGATGATGCAATTTGAAGTATTTCATTTCATAGTAAAATACCCTATTTTTGAAGTTTTTTAGAGAATAGTGATAATTAGCAATACTTTTGAAAGTTAATCTGGCATTAGGATTGTACAAATATTGATAAAATATCGTTTTTTTTAAGAAGCAAACTATGATTTTTTTTCTAACACAAATTAATAAGAGAATGAAATGGCTGATTTTAGTTGGATTATTTCTTTTTATAGGATTCACTGTTGAGGCGCAAAAACTAACCAAAGCCCAACGCAAAGAATACCGCAAACGAGGCAAAGAATTGCGCAAAGAATTTAAGGAAAAATACAACGACCCTCAAAAATTTAAACAATTAAAAGAAGATAATAACACTTCGCGCCGCCGCCTTGACTCGCTTAAACTCGAGATTGAACGCATCAAACAAGAAGAACAGCGCGACCAAGAACGCCTCGAGTTACTCAAGCGCGAGCGCGATACGGAACAAGAACGTATTGCCCAACTCGAAAAAATGCGCTCACAAGCCAAAAGACGCACTATACCTACTTCTGGGAGTTTTTATACTGTCCAAATCGGCAATATTTCTGAACAAGAGTTGAATCAGATTATTCAAAATAACCAAGTAGATTTGAACGTAGCCAGTGATGAAGCCGGTAACGACTTCTTTATATTGGGCTGGTACGACAATGCCCAAAAAGCCAAAGAACTCCAACGCTACATCAAAGCAATGGGTATTCGCAACACCAATGTCATCGGTTTTAAAGATGGTAAGTTGATGAAGCCCAATGGCAAAATTTAACTTTTCCTGATCGTTTTTGTTAAACAATTCCAAAATTATAGCATACAAAAGTTTGATTCTTACTCCGTATTGTAAGAAGTATCAAGTTTTTGTATCTTATGCAAATCAAAAAATGACTTAACCGTAAAAATATTATTAATTATTATTTG
The DNA here is from genome assembly GCA_025455045.1 of Microscillaceae bacterium. Lineage (GTDB taxonomy): Bacteria > Bacteroidota > Bacteroidia > Cytophagales > Microscillaceae > JALONJ01. The sequence goes on from JALONJ010000031.1 coordinate 8,637, forward strand.
AATAAAAATTTACAAAGCTAATCTCTAATGAAGAAATATGTATTTCTACTCATTTTTTGGATAAGTTGTTGGCAGGCCTACGCCCAAAATCGTTACAATTATTTTACCATCGGCGGGCAATTTAACTCGATGAATTATTTTGGCGATTTAAACCCTACCACCAATCTATTGAGTACCAATCTGGAGTTTACCAGACCCAACTTCGGATTTACGGCTAGTTACAAAGCCACGCCTCGCTTTTCGTTTCGTGCCAATTTGTTGTGGGGCAGGTTGCGGGGCGATGATTTCAAATCGGCAAACCCCAACGATGCCCAAGGCGCATTTTATCGCTACACGCGTAACTTGCACTTTCGCAACGATATTCTTGAGTTCTCGGTGGGTGGGATGTGGGATTTTGTTCCCAATAGTCGCCGCTTTTATCGCCGCAAAAACATCATACCATACATATTTGGCTCGGTGGCGGTATTTTATCACAATCCCAAAGCCAAAGTTCACCCTGGTTACGCAGGTCCCGAGGCCGGCAAATGGGTTGCCTTGCGCCCGCTTCGTACCGAAGGACAAGGCAAAGAAGGCTACGAAAAAATGTACTCTCCTGTTCAAATTGCCATTCCATTTGGTGCCGGAGTCAAATTCAAATTGGCTGACCGCATTGACTTGGCGTTTGAAGCCGGTCTGCGGTTAACATTTACCGATTATTTAGATGATGTAAGTGCATTTTACCCTGATCCCAATGACTTGGATAGCGATTTGGCGCGCGCGATGTCCAATCGCTCTGCCGAACCTACTGCCGCCGTATCGGGCGAAGCCCGAGATATTCCCTTGATTACCAACAGCTTAGGGTTTATCACTATCACTCCGCAAAATGGCACTCCCTACTCTAGTGCCAGAGGCTACGGACAAGCCAAAGACATACGCGGCAAGAGTAACAATGACTTTTATTTAGTAACCGGATTTCATATCAATTATATATTTGCTATCAAACGATATCGTCCATTTGTTCCCAAAGAAAAATAAGATGATGAAAAAGTTAATCCTATTTGCGCTAATGTTCGTCTTAAGCATCAATGTTATGCTGGCACAAGGCAACAAGAAAGATAAAAAGCCCAAACGTGACAAAAAATCTGAAAAGGCTTTGAAAGATGAGATGAAGGAGTATTATTATGAAATCGAGAAATTCGAAAAAGTAAAATACGAAATGGGTAAAGCAGTTGAACGAGCCGACTCCTTGGATAAAGTATTGGCAGAACTGAAGAAAAACCAAAATGACAATCGAGAGGCTATCGACCGACTAGCCTTGGAGCGTGAGCAAAACCAAACCCGCCTGCGTGAGTTGGAGAGCAAAAAATCGGACTCTACAATGCGCAGTGCTATACCCACCGAAGGAGTTTTTTTTACAGTACAAATTGGTGCTTATAACCGGGTAAATCTCAGCCATTTGCTTGATACCAGTAGCAGTGATTTGACGGTGGAGGAAGACAGTGGCACGAAAAAATACCTACTGGGAGGCTACCGTAGTTATGAAGATGCCGCCAATGCGCGCAAAAAAATCCGCCAGATGGGAGTCAAAGATGCTTGGATTGTATCATATAAAGACGGCAGACGCGTACCGATGACCGAAGTACGCAACACCCCCATTCCTGACGAAGAATTGAAAGAGTTGGAGACTATCAAGAAGCAATAAGGTAGCGTAACTCTCAAGCAAAATTTCATAAATCATTGATAATCAAGCAGTTATCTAAAATAGGAGTCACAATAGGTGTGCCTAGCAAAGACAAGACAAATGCTTGATTATCAATCACTTATCTTGCTTAGACTAATAGCATAGCCGATGAGTTCGGGTTCATTTTCGGCGGGGCATTTGATTTCGGCAGTTATTTTTTGAAATGTCTCCTCTTTACCGTTTTGATGCACAATAAAAGTCTCGACCTGATGCGCTCCCCGTGTGTGGTGAATATTGATATGCCCCGCCCAATCATTCATCATTTTGCTGGCAAGTTCATTTTCATTTGCCCATTTAAAAATAGGTGTACCAATCACTTCTTCATCAGTAACCCCCAATAACTCGAGGGCAGGCTGATTGATATGCAAAATTTTTTGATGCTCGTCCAAAATAATTGTAGCCTTGTCATTCAATTGAATCAGAGTCTCGATTCTTTGTTTTTCTTGGCGAAGCGAAGCCAATTGTGGTACATCATAATTTTGGAGTTTATCGACCAATTCATTGAAAGAATTGGCTAATTTTCCTACCTCATCTTGCTGGTGAAACTTGACGGTGAGCTCTTGGTCATAATTGCCCCCAATAATTTCTTGAATACCGGCGTTGAGGTCGTTGAGCGGTTTGGTAAGGTAGCTCGGCAAAAAAATCATCAATAAAATATTGACAATCAAGGTAATAGCTCCTATCAAGCCCAAATAAAACAAAACCGAATTGCCATTTTCTTGCGTAGAGCCGGTTTTTTGGGCAATGGCTTGCATATTAATATCGTGCAATTGGTTAATTTGCTCCCGAATTTTGCGTTGCAAAGGCTGGAACTCTATCTCTGCCAATTTGATGTTTTCTTCCATCGTCCGATTTTGGGTACTGGTATTGTAGGCATCGCGGAAAACTGTCAAATACCGCCGATAAGTTTTTTGCAATTGATGGATTAACTCTTGCTCTTTTTCTTCGGTAATATTTTTTTGGGCTAACAATAGCTGGGCTTCAAATTGCAAAAGTGCGTTTTGGTATGGGGCGTTGGGTTTGAAATTGGTTTCGCCGGATTTTTTTTCGGCAAACACATTACCCACGTGAAACTCGTGAATTTGGCTAAAGTGCCTTTGCATAGCCTCGGCATAGCGGATAGATAAAATATTATCTTCCATAATAGCTTGCGAAGCTCGTGAAAATTGCTGGATAGACCGATAGCCCAAAAAACTAATCAAAGCTATCATTATCAGAAAGAACCCCAACACCAACCCGATTCTTGACTCTAAATTTTGGAACATTTTTTAGTTTGTAATGGAATAATATCTTGCTTTTGATTTTTTTAATTTTATTGACAAACCCCTGATAATCAATGATTTGTATAAAAAATTTCAATCTTAAAATCTATTTCTTAATTACTTTCATTGTAATTGTTACGTCCTCGAGCGGCCAACTGTCTTTGGCATCAATTTTTACATTGGCAATCTTATCTATGACTTCCAAGCCCTCAATTACCTCGCCAAATACTGTATATTTATTATCGAGATGAGGCGCACCGCCAATGGTAGAATAGTATTGAATTTGCTCAGGCGTAAATTGCACTTGATTTTGAATACCCAACATATTCAACTGCCCCGGACTCATTTTTGTTCCTTCCACAATATAAAACTCAAAAGGTGTTGAGAGCTTATCGGGATTATTTTCTTCTTGGCGCGGGCTGCCCAATGCTCCTTTTTTGTGAAAATACTTAGGAAACATAATTTCGGCAGGCACCAAATAACTACCCGTTTCTTTGCGTTTCTTTTTGACCATTGGGTCGTCATTGTTGCCGCCTTGAATAGCCAAACCCTTGACTACGCGGTGAAAAACCGTAAAATTGTAATAACCACGCTTGACCAATTGCAAAAAATTGGCGCGATGTAAGGGCGTATCTTCATACAATTTGATTTTCATATCGCCCATACTCGTACTGACCAAAACTAGAGTTTCGGGGTGTTTTTTGGCAAATTTGCCCAATACTTCGCGGGCGTTTTTGGTGCTAAGTTTTTCAATTTTAAATTCTTCTTCGTCAGCCACCTCCGTAGAGTCGGTAGTCGAGGTAGTTTGTTCGGTAGTGCTAGGCGTGCCAGAGTTACAAGCCCATAAGGTTAGAGCAAGCCCTCCCAGCCAAAAATAGCGTAATGGCATAGTTATTATCATTTTGACTGCCAATTTAAACCAAAAAAAACAGGTTTGAGAAAAAAAATAAAATAAGTCCGAAATTTTGCCCAAAACTCGCCATAGATGCGTCAATTCAAATCAGGACTCGATTGATGATTCACTTTGTCCTCATTTTTGGTAATATTGCACTCCAAAGTTGATTTTTTTATTAAAACTAAATTGTAAGTAATTGATAATCAATTACTTATATTTTATCAATGAATCAAATGCAAAAAATGATTTGTTTAATATTCTTGGTTTTGACTGCTTGTAGCTCTATAAATATTCGGCAATTGTTAGCCGGTACGGATACGATTGAAATTATTTTTTATCAGCCAAACCGCAAAATCGTTGCGGATACTATCCGCCTACAAGAAAAAGCCTACATCCGCGAATTGATTAATTCTATAGGCTTGACTGAGCAACCTACCTTCAAATGCGGCTATCAAGGCAAATTACGTTTTCTAAAAGCTCGAGTCCGGCATACGATTTTAGAAGCAGAGTTTAATTTACAAAAAGACTGCGCACACCTCAGTTTTTTACACAATCAAGCCTTGCATACCCGAAAAATTGACCAAAGTGGGGTAGAGTTTTTGCAAATGAGTCGAAAATACAAAGAAGTCATTGAAGGTCTCGAACTAGCCCAAAAGCAGAAATTAATGCCTCAAGATAAAATCAATCATTAAAACTGAAAATATAATCAATTGATAATCAGGTTATTATATATTTTTTGAAGTGCCAATATTCATTTCTAATGCTTTATCTAAGATAAGTCCGAAACATTCTTTGGCTTTCCTTGTTATTTAGAATGAATATAAATTAACTTTGCAATCATTTTATAGCTTGTGAAGAATAATTAAACCAAATAAACAAGGTAACTCATTGAAAATCAATAAGTTATGAATTAATTATTCTAAATCATTTTTTGAAATTATTACCTAAAATGCTAAAAATAAACAATTTACGCGCCTCAATCGGCGAAAAAGAAATTTTAAAAGGTATCAATCTTGAAGTAAAAGCCGGTGAAGTTCACGCCATTATGGGACCCAACGGGTCGGGCAAAAGCACCCTTGCCTCTATCCTTGCCGGACGCGAAGATTACGAAGTAAACGGCGGCAGTGTAGCCTATCAAGACAAAGATTTGTTGGAATTAGCCCCCGAAGAACGCGCCGGAGAAGGCATATTTTTGGCTTTTCAATATCCGGTCGAGATTCCGGGGGTAAGCACTACCAATTTTTTGAAAACCGCCGTCAATGAAATTCGCAAATACCGAGGCTTAGAACCACTCGATGCCGTAAGTTTTTTGAAATTGATGAAAGAAAAAGCCAAAGTTGTCAATATTGACCAAAGCTTGTTGAGTCGCTCACTCAATGAAGGTTTTTCGGGTGGCGAGAAAAAACGCAACGAGATTTTTCAAATGGCAATGCTCGAACCCAAATTGGCTATTTTGGACGAAACCGACTCGGGTTTGGATATTGATGCTTTGCGGATTGTTGCCGAAGGAGTAAACAAACTGCGTTCTAAAGACAATGCAACTATAGTCGTTACCCACTACCAACGCCTGCTCGATTACATAGTGCCGGATTTTGTTCACGTGCTTTATAACGGACAAATTGTAAAATCAGGCACCAAAGAACTTGCACTTGAGTTGGAAGAAAAAGGCTATGATTGGATTAAAGCCGAAGCGGTTTTGCAATAAATTGGGTATAATTTTGCTCGGTAGAATATTTGACGGCAAGCAACAAACACCACCAAGCGGCAAACTTTGCTAAGGAAATTGAAATTTGACCAAAAAGATTTTTAATTTTGTAAATCTTTGATTATCAGTCTTTTACTAATCATTTTTTTACGCTCTTATTAATTAAAAATGTATGGCAAATTTTGAAGAAACCCGCCAAACAATGCGCGAATTGGTGCTGAAAGCCAATAAAATCAGTTCGGCAGAATTTGAAGAAAAAATCGAGCTGCATCACCAATTTTTAAACGAAGGGGGTGCCGGTGGTTATTGGGAAACTTTTTATATCGATAACCTAATTTTTGGTACGTATATGGGCATTACGACTTCTAACGACCAAAACTTGCGCGATAAACAAGCCAATCTTTGTTTTTATGATTTGAATGATATTGACTTATTGGGGGTTCGTTTGCAATATGCCAATTGTGCCGGTATCAAAGCCGAAGCCAAAAGTTGGAATGAAGCCGATTTGGAAGGCAGTTTGTTGATTGATTCGGTATTGCCCAATTGCTCTTTTCAATATGCCGATTTGTACGCCGCCGATTTTTCGCGCTCCGATATGCGAAATTGCGATTTTCGGGGAGCTAGTCTTATCGAAACTGATTTTGAGAACTGCGATTTGAGTGGTTGTGATTTTCGCGGGGCGCAAATTGACCATACCACCAAATTCAAAAATGCTATTTTGCGAGATGCTATTTTTGATAAACAGTCGTAGCTTCTTAACCTTTATTTTAAATATAACTAATTGATAATCAGGTATTTATACAAATTTCAATTCCTAATTATTAATTTTAATTCCTTAGTCAAGAGCCTTGCGGATTGTGTCAAGCAAGCTGGGTTCTCAGGATTTTTATTTGGATATTGTTCAATTTTTTTTGAATATATCTCATTTCTTAAAAACGAATAGTTCACATTTTTAATATGAGTTCGCTGAACCAAACTACTGATTTTACCGCCGCTTTACTAGCCCAATTTCAAGATTTTGAACAGGGCTTGAATGGCAAAAGCCAATCCGCTTGGCATCAAATAAGACGGCAGGCTATCCAAAATTTTCAACAATTGGGTATCCCCTCTACCAAACACGAGGAGTGGAAATATACCAATCTAAGCAAAGTATTCAAACAAGATTATACTTTTAATAGTCAATCGAATTTGCAAAAGTCTGATATTGAGCCACTTATGCTCACCGGATTTGAAGCAAATGTATTGGTCGTGGTCAATGGTAGGTTTCGTGCCGACTTGTCCGAAATCATTAGCCCTAGCAATCAATTGATTATCAAGACTTTAGCCGAAGTATATGAAAGCGACCACACGCTGATTGAGCAATATTTTGCCAAACATCTCAATTTGAAAAACGAGGCTTTTACTGCTCTCAATACGGCTTTTGCCGATTCAGGATTATTTATACAAGTACCTCATAATCAAGTGGTTAGCCATCCGGTTATGATTTATTATCTCAATGATTCGCGTACGCAAAGCGTGGCAGTTCAGCCTCGCAACTTGTTTGTTTTTGGACGCAGCTCGCAAGCCACAATCATTGAAAAATACGATACTTTGGGCGATTTTGCCGGATTGACCAACCTTGTGGGGGAAGTTTTTGTCTATGAAAATGCCCACATCAATCACTACCGCTTGCAAAACGAGCGCGAAAACGCCTATCAAATCAACACGACTCAAGTCCAACAAAACCGCGATAGTCATTACAACAACATTACCATTTCTTTGCAAGGCGGCTTGATTCGCAACAATCTCAACATCAGCCTCGCCGGAGAAAACATTGAGAGCCACATGCTGGGCTTGTATATGCTAGATGGCAAGTCGCACGTGGACAACCACACCATCGCCGACCACCAACAACCCAACTCGATGAGCAATGAGTTGTATAAAGGTATTTTGGCTGATAATTCTAGCGGGGTGTTTAATGGGAAAATTTTTGTGCGCAAAGATGCCCAAAAAACCAATGCTTATCAACAAAACCGCAACGTGCTTTTGAGCGATTCGGCAAGTGTAAACACCAAACCCCAACTTGAGATTTGGGCTGATGATGTCAAATGCTCGCACGGAGCTACTACGGGCAGTCTGGACGAAACCGCAATGTTTTACTTACGGGCGCGCGGAATCCCGCCCAAAGAAGCTAGAGCTTTGCTGGTACACGCTTTTGCTTACGAAATCTTGGAAAAAATCCACATTGAAGCCCTGAGAGCGTATTTAGACGAAGTGGTTTTGACCCGATTGAATCAATAAATGAATTTAGAATATAAGCCATTGATAAAGAGATAGTTATAAAAAAACAAGCACCCAAACTGCTTGTTTTTTTTGTTTTTCTGGAAATTATATAACAAGAAAAAAATAATGCGTACAATATTTTTTGGTTCTTCCGACTTTTTAGCGCAAACTTGCCTGTAGGGACACAGGCAAGGGCTTACATTATTCATTACTATCAGCTATTTAGACCAAAAATTGCAAAAATAAAATTTCTAGCCAATGGTGATTTTGTAAGAAAAACAAAGCAAAAGTTTGTTTATTAGATAAATTTTTATATAATTGCCAATAATTTTTAATTTATTTTTCAAAAATTACACCATTTATTTTCTCAATGTTTGATTATTGGCAATCTTGGGTTCAATATTTTGTTCAACTTACTTGGCAACATCTACCCTATTCGGCTTTGCTTTGGGTATTGGCTTATTGGGTTTTGCGGCGGGTTTGGCGACTGTTTTGGCTGATTTTGTACGCTTTCAATCCTTTTTATGGCTCATTGGTGCGGGTAGTGCGGGTGGCAGACGGCGATACTATCATCATTGGCAATCCGCAAAAAAAGAACCGCCGCCACAAAGTACGGTTTATCGGCGTGGACACCCCCGAAAGCGTGCGTTCTTTGTATCAAGATATAATGCCCTTTGGCAAAGAAGCCTCCAACTATACCAAAAGCCGACTAAAATCGGGTCAGTACATTTTTTTGGTTTATGACAAAGGTCGGCGCGATGAATTTGGGCGGATTTTGGCTTATGTATATCTTTTGAATGGGGAGTTTTTTAATGCTACGCTGGTGCGCAAGGGTTATGCTTTTGCCGAAAAATACCCGCCCAATGTCAAATATTATAATTATTTTGTCAAATTACAAAACCAAGCTCGCAATCGCCAACGGGGTATTTGGCGGATATACAAATCCAAAACCGAACTCACCGAGCGTTACAAACGCTCGGAGCATTATCAGCGTTTTCGGCAAAATATGGCTTAGGATTTGAAAATTAAAAACCACCTAAACACCTGATTACCAATTGATTATAATAATTCCTTCTTCATTTGCGCTTGGTTTTGATTTTTTCTCGTTTGATAAAAATAAAATCACCGCCTAGATGCGCGCTTATATTCAGCTCACCATATTGGGGAAGTTGGGGAACAGTAGAGTTTTGCGACTCTCGAATAATCGGATTTTTGATTGCCACAAACAAATCTATTGCCGGCATATAATGATTAGGATTGTTGAGCAAAAACCGAAATAATGTTTGGATAAATATGCTCTGGTCAGGCACTTCGCGTAGGCTACCACTGGTGATAGCTCGGCGGCTAGGTTTCTTGTATAATTCCTGAATGACTATATCCTCGGCTTCTTCAATACCTTTGCGGGCGGTTTTGAAAATACTCCCCCCAAAACAAGCATCTGTAATGACTAGGGTATGCTTGGTTTTGATTTTTTTGATAGCATCTAGCAATTCTTGGTTGGAATACCAATTGCCTTTATCATCTTTTTTGGCATCTGCGGGTAGCCAATAGCCGGTTTCGGTAAGTCCGTCCCAATAGCCGTGTCCGGCATAAAAAATCAACAAATTATCTTTACTACTCAACTTAAGTGCCAAAGAATCGAAGGTCTTGAGAAGTTGAGAGCGCGTAGGGTTTTTGAGAAAGCGTGTATCCACTTTCTCAAAAGTATAATTCTCGACCAGAATTTCTTGAAATTTTTGGGCATCAAAAGCCGGATGCGAAAGCGGGAGCATTCGGGCATCTTTATAATCTTGAATACCAATAAATAGGGCATAGTATTTATCCGGCTTATCGTCAGCAAAATCGATATCTATGTCCTCGATTTTGAGTGCCGGTTGAATTTTGACGCGCGAACTAGTTGCAAAAAAAGCCCCCTCAGCATCTTCGGGAAGTTTGAGTGAGTCAGCAGAGGGTTTTTGGGCTTGTACCGCACACAAGCCCAATGCCAATAAGTAAGTCATTATTATTTTTTTCATCTCAAAATGATTTAAAGTATTGATAATCAATCAATTAGAAATTAGGAATTAGAAATTAATAATTGAGAATTACGAATTATTTAAGTAGCCATCTTTAACAATCTTGTTAAAATATGAATAAAATTTGAAATATTTTTTCCATAGCGAGGGGAGTTGCTTCCCCGCACTATGCGAAAAACGAGTCTTTCTGTTTAGATATAAAATATTGATAATCCGCCAGAGGCGGAAGCAGTCAGTTGTTTATAAAAATTGTACTTTTTGTAAAAAATAACAAGTTTGTTTGGTATAACTACTTAATTGCCTGATTTTGAATTAATTATGTTTTTAAAAATTTTACCTTATTTTGTATCTATTCCTTAGTCAATACTTCGGAGAGTTTTTGTAAGTAATTGACTGCATCTGCCTCTGGCTGATAATCCTCCAAAGGCGGACACGGTCAACAAGTTATGTTTTTAAGTGTTTTGTGTAACCAACTGATTATCAGATACTTAGTAAACAACTCGGAACTAGAAACTAGAAACTATCCAAACTATTGTTAGTAAAACTAGAACCTTATATCAAACTACCACGCTAATATTTCACCAATTTGACAAAGCGGCTGCGCCCATTCACTTGGATTTTGAGCCAATATACTCCAGCCGAGTAGTGCGACAAATCGAGCGTTGTTTGGGTACTTTGGGCGTTTTTTTGCAAAACCTGCCCAAAAGATTGGGCTTGCAATACATTGAATAGTGCCAACTTGATTTCGCCTGCCCAGCCGGTAGTCCATTGCAAATAAAATATCCCCGATTGACTGGGATTGGGATAAACTTCTAAAACCGTTTCTAAATTAGGGCTATTGGCAGTAACCAAATCTTCCCCATCGGTTGTAGCGCCCACACGATCGCTGTAAGCCGAGCGACAGTCGGGAATGTTGGCATTGACGGCGCGCACCCGATAAAAATACGTAGTATTGGGCAAGACATCGGTATCGGTAAAGAAGGTAGAAACGGTATCTAAAACATTGCGAAAAGTAACAAAATTTTGGGGATTGTCGCTGCCAATGGCGCGTTCAATCACAAAGCGAGTTTCGCCGGTGGAGTTGTCTTGCCAGCGCAGTTCAATGGCTCGATTGCCTACAGTATTGGCTGTCAAGTTGGTAGGCTTTTGCAGGGTTTGGGTACGTACTACATACTCGGTGGAGGTGGCGGTTTTGGGGTTGGCGCAAGCGAGGGTAGTCGTAATACTCAACCTTACTTTTTGTCCGGCTTGCAAAACTCCCGCCTCAAACAAGGGTTGGGTGGACTTGACCACATTGTCCACCCGCCACTCATAAGTTGCCGCCGGAACATTGAGGCTGGCGATTTCAAAAATCGCTAAACTGCCTTCGCACAAGACTGCCCCCTGACGCGCCCGAAGGTTTACACTAGGCACAAAAGCATTGCTCACTTGCAAGTTGATGGGGTTAGCAATCACCCGCGAGTTTTTGCAGGTTACATTGGTGGAGTTCATCACTACGTCGATACTTGCCTGATTATCAGAGGCTTGGATATTGTTGAAAGTATAAGTACGATTGGTAGCTCCCACAATGTTTTCGCCGTTTTTGCGCCATTGGTAGGTGGGGCTAGTCGCATTGCTCGGAACTGCCTCCAAAGTAAGAGCCGCCCCTTGGCACACCACCAAACCGCTATTGCTTTTTATCTCTACATTGGGGGCAGGGCGCACACTGATAACAAGTGGGGCGGAACTGACAATGGGCGGACTGGCGCAATTGAGGTCGGAAACCATTTCGGCACGAATGACATCGCCGTCTCGGAAAGTGATACTGCCAAATATATCTTGGGTACTCAAATTGCCCTGCGGTGCTTCATTGATAAACCACTGATAGCTAGGCTCTACGCCGCCGCCGATGGGATTTGCCTTGAAGCGGGCTAACTCGCCCGCACAAATGCTGGTGCCATCTAAGGCTTGCAAACTGAGCGCGGGCGTGGTACTGCTCTGAGTACGAAAAGAAAAATTGGGCGAATTGACCGGATTGTTGGTGAGGCAAGGATAATTAGAAGTCATTCGCACATAAACATTGATGGGATTGGTATTGGCGGGAAATTGATTGGTGCGAAAGCTAGGTGTATTGGTAGTAGCCACCTTACTATTGTTGATAAACCACTCATAGCTGGGCGAATCGCCTTGATTAACCGGCTGGGCAGTAAAGACAAGGGTATCGCTGTTGCAAATGGGTTGCCCTTGCCGGATATTGGCGGTGAGATTGACGGAGGCGGTAAGACTAGGGGTAATGCCTACTACAAAATCAGGTGAAGTTACAGTATTGACTTTGCCGGTGGCGCAATTGGGGATGTCGGTATTGGTAAGCTCAACGCGGATGATGTCGCCGTTGGCAAGGCTACTGGTTTCGTAGTTATCCAAATTAGTACCTACAACGCTAAAATTAGCCTGCCCGACATTTTTTCTGAGCCAGACGTAGCTGGGTCGCTCGCCCCCATTGGTGGTGATAGCCTTGAAAACTACCGGCTTGCCCTGACAAGCCAAACCACTAGAGGTAATGCCGATGATGACGCTAGGCGTAACCACGGGGCGAACTTCTACGACTACGCTGGCGGTATTATTGCGAATGCAAGTAGCATCATAGCCGTTTTCAAAACCCGGATAAACCAACTCCAAAGCGATTCGGTCGCCATTGTTGAAAGCATTGGAAGCTAGGATATTGCTGTTGCCCACTACCAAGCCATTCCGCCGCCATACTCGTGGCGGGTTGTCAGTATTATCTTGTACCAGCGCGGTAAGGGTGAGCAACTCTCCCTGACAAATCTTCAAATCGGCATCACTGACTTGGATGCTTACTTGAGGGTTATAATCTACAGGGCAACGCTTAGCAAGGAAGATACTTGTTCCCAAATCCCCAGAGATATGGACATTACGGATGGCATCTAGGGCGATACCCCGACCCCGATCAAAATCTGTCCCACCCATTCCTTTTGCCCAAAGAAAATTGCCAGACGCATCTAATTTGCTCACGAAAATATCAGCACTCCCAGCAGATGTGAGATTGAAAGTACCTGAACCCGGGTCAAAA
>JALONJ010000367.1 GCA_025455045.1 Microscillaceae bacterium
AGCGTTGATTATCAAGAGTTTCAGATTCTTCGCTTCGCTCAGAATGACAAAGCGAGAGGGATTGCCAAAGGCAATTCCTGAAAAGTGGTGAAGAACCTCTAAAAAAATATAACTTATTGAAAACCAATGAGTTACAAAATATTTCATTCCTAATGCGCTATCAAAACATTACACTGAAATCATAATTGTTCGATGATGCCCCCTAAATTGCTAATATCTATTCTTCTATTGCTTGGCATAAGTTCGCAGCTTGCAAAGGCGCAAGATGATTCGCTCTCGCGCGATATGTTGCAATTGAAAGTAGAAGATATGTATTCGCAATTCAACAATAGCTTACTCAATCAACAAGTAACTATCGCCTCCAAAAAAATCGAGAATTTGTTTGATGCACCTTTTTCGGCTTCGGTACTTACTCGAGAGGATATTCGACGGGCGGGCTGTACCTCAATTGTCGAAGCCTTTCGACTTATTCCGGGGCTGATGGTCGCCGAGCAAAGCAATGGCAACTACGATATGCACTTGCGAGGCGGAAGCAATGTAATCAGAAATACGCTATTTTCGGTCAGTGCCAATACCTCTACTTTGGTGATGATTGACAATCGCCCGATTTACAATTATTACCTAGGGGGAACTTTTTGGGAGACCATTCCGATTGATTTGAATGATGTTGAAAGAATAGAGCTGGTTCGTGGACCTACTTCGGCGATGTACGGACCCAATGCCGTGTCGGGGGTTGTCAATATTGTTACTCGGCAGGTCGAAGACCAAGGCGTGTATGCAGTAGCCAATGTGCAACAAGGCATAAACCAAACTTTTATCAACAATGCCTCTTTGGGCTATCGTTTAAATAAGAAATGGAATGTAATTGCCTCGGGCAATTTTCAACAACGGCATCGCACGCAAACCAGTTATTATAATTATCAGAGAAATGAGTATGTCGAGTTAAGCCAATTTCCGCAGGCGGTACTTGATGACATAGGTAATGCCTACCCAAACCCTGAGCGTGCTATGCAAAAATATGGCGCAAATGCTTTTGTTAACTTTCAGCCCAATGCGGGTACTAAATTCAGTTTGGCGATGGGCTATCAGGACTCGGAGGTTCAAAAGGCTTATAGCGAAAACAACGCTTCGCCCCTGACCACAGCCCTATCAAGAAGCCATTATATCGATTTGAGGGGCAATATCCGCAAGTTTACGGCGCAGTTTTCGTACCAAGCTGGCACTCAAGAAGAAGGTGTGGGCAATTTGGGGCAAAAATGGGATTTTATCACCACCGATGGCGTGCTGGAGTACGACATCAATTTTAAAAATATTTCTATCAAGCCCGGACTAAATTTTCGGCAAGCCATTTATGATGATACACCTTATGTAGATGTAGCCCTCAAAACCGGTCAATTCAACGGACGAAGACAAATTACGACTTTTGCGCCCTACTTGCGGGGTGATTATTCTTTATTGGAAGATAAATTGCGTTTGATTACGGCATTGCGCTTAGATATTTTTAATTTTCCTGACCAACCTTATCTTTCATATCAATTGGCGGCTAATTACAAACTGGGTCTGAACAATCTTTTGCGTTTATCTTACTCTCGTGCCAATGGCTCGGCAAATATCATTTATACCTATGCCGACCGTTATTTGCCCAATTTTAGAGGTTTACCCTTTGATTTGGAGGTATCGGGCAATCAAAACCTAAAATTGGTAACTACTGACTTATGGGAATTAGGGTATCGGTCAAGAATGTCGAACAACCTGCAATTGGAAGTAGAAACTTGGTATGCCCAAACCCAGAACTTTGCCAATTTTTTGCTGGGTGATGCTTTTACGCGGGTTGTAGGCGGGATTAACCGAACAATTGTCCCTTTTCAAACCCTCAATATTCCCCTCAAGACTCAGCAAATTGGCATTACCCTAGCTATGAGCTATGCCACCAAAAACTTTCAACTGCGCCCTTATTTGACTTACCAAAACACAACCTTGTTCAACTCTTCCGAATCAAACACAGTAGCCGACCTTCAAAAAGGCATTGGTACCAAAACCCAACACACCGGTACACCTACTTGGTTTGGCGGATTTATTTTGAACTACCAAGCCAAGCCGTTCAATTTTAACCTAAATCCTTATTTCTTTAGCGAATATCAGTTTTTTTCACTCCAAAATCCCACCTATGCCGATGGGCGCGGGCGCGGAACTATTCCGGCAAAACTGCTTATCAATGCCAAAATCTCCTATAATCCAATGAGTAGTATGGCTTTGTTTGTCAATATTCGCAATGCCCTCAACAATCAAAGTATAGAGTTTTATAATACCGACCCAGTCAGTTTGATGTTTTTGGGTGGTTTAAATTTTGATTTTTAAAGATTATATATAAGTATTTGATTATCAAGTATTTACGAATTAATATTTTTGTTTATATTCCTGATATGCCTCGTTTGTTTGTTTATGGTACTTTGCGGTGGGGGCAAAGTAACCATCATTTGTTACACACCGCCCAACTATTGAGGTTCGAGGTCAAGATTATGGGCTATGAAATTCGCAACAATCAATTTTATCCTTATGCCTTTGTCAATCCAGAGGCAAGCATCGTGGGCGAAATTTACGAAGTAAGTAATGCTTTGTTGGATAATGAATTGGATACTCTAGAAGGAACTGCCGAAGGGTATTATCTGCGTTTTTGGGATGAAGAACATCAGTTTTATATTTATCTCAAAGGTAAAGACGACCGTGAGAAGTACCCTTTGATAGAATCGGGGGATTGGCTCAAGCCTTGACGGAATGTGTATATATTCAATAGTTTGTGAAGTTTCGAGTTTAAAATTTCGTAAAATCTTGATAATCAAACAGTTACAAAATACCCACCGAATATTGATATAAATAACTGATTATTAAGTAATTACACTTTTATACCGCTTGATTTATTTTTTTCATACCCAAGATACTTTTTATCATTCAAAAACAATCTTTATTCTCATTCATTATTGATGCGCAGTTTTTTTGTTTCACTTATCACCACTACAAAAGTACAATTCATTGATTATCAATTAATTGTATTGCTAGGTTTGGCGCACGCTCTTTCCGATTGCCTTGCCGGATATTTGATTGGCAGATTGAGTTTGGGCAATGATGTTGCCGAAATCGGTTTTTTGATAGCTTTATACAATTTGCTGGCGTTTGCCGGACAAATGCCCGCCGGATGGTTGGTCGATAAATCTAAAAACTATGGGCAACATACAATTGGGGCTTTGCTGGTGTCAGGAATTGGTTTATTAATTCATTCATTTTCAATGTTTTATGCTATTGTATTGGTTGGTGTAGGTTCGGCGTTTTTTCACGTTAGCGGGGGAGCTTGGGCTTATCGACAAGGTAGAGATGTGTATAAGCAAGCCGGTATTTTTGCCGGTCCGGGGGTTTTGGGTTTGATAATAGGCGGGATAGCGGCAGTCCACCATATTGCATTAGAAGGATATTTGTTGGTGGGTATGGCTTTGCTAATGCTTGGTTTGGGCTATCAAAATAAGGATTTGCCTAGACAGACTTCTGATTTAGCTCATATATCCAAGCCCCAAAACGAATTAGATGCTCACGATGGCTTGATGATTTTATTGCTTTTGGCGATTGCGATGCGCTCGGCAGTCTGGAATATTTTTCAATTGATATATGCCTATGATTACGACTGGCTCTTGCTGATGGCTATTGCCGGTATGCTCGGTAAGATTGTCGGAGGCTTTGGGGCGGCACGTTGGGGCGCAAAAAACTATGCCCTTGGGGCTTTGGCAGGGGCTATTCCTTTGTTGTGGGGGGGCGAGCAAATGCGGGTTCTGCTCATACCCGGAGTATTTCTTTTACAATCTACTACTCCGATAGCTATGGGAGCTATGTACCGTCTTTTGCCCCTGCTCCCCGCAACTGCCGCCGGAACTACCTTGGGAATGGGTATAGCTCTGGGTGGGTGTATATTTTATTTGGGGGCTTCGCCGGGGCTTTTGCTGGGATTGGGTGTACCTTTGTTGGGCTTATTTGCTTTGGTTTTATATAATTTTGCTTTAAATTTTGATATTTGAACAATGATGAAAAATTACTTGATTCTATTATTTGTCTATCTGCTAAGTTTGGGGGCTACTGCCGATGTAATCGCCGATGAGCCTGCCCCACCTAGTGGTGAATCAGCCCCAAACTTGGGCTGGTATGTGATAATTGTGGTATTGGTAGCGGTAGCAGGATTGGTTTGGATGTATCTTCGCCGCAATCGCAAAAAACCTTGAAATATTTTTTATAGTCAATTGATTATCAGTTAATTACCCAATTTTTAATTACTTAGTCAGCAATTCCCACTATGGATAAGTGCTTGATTATCAATGAGTTATAAAAATTTTATTAAATTATAAAACCCTGATAATCAGTTAGTTATAAAATAATTGTTTACCTGCATTTTTAACCCATTGATAATCAATGAGTTATATGTGCCAAAGTGGGAATTGCTGTTACTTAGTAATGATTACAGAATAAGATGCATATTTACAAAACCATAAAATTTACAATCCGCCAAAGGCGGACACAATCAGGCAATTAAATAACTCCTAATTCCCTAAAATTTCCCAACTATTTTTTTAATTTCATCTTCCAAGCCGGTCATTTGCCAGCGTACCAATGAAACCGGAATAATGCCTACCGCATAAAACTCCGCAAAAAATTTGTATAGCGTAAAATCATTGCCTTGTTTTCGGCTCACATCCATCATCAAGCCCTCAATCAAGTATTTGCCCGATACATAACTGGTGCCATAAGCCGGTTGGCGCAAGTACAAATGTTGCTCAAAACCTACCAAACTTTCATCACCCGTCCAACCTTTGGGAGTCCATTCTACTTGAAATTTGCGGGCTTGGGCATAGTCAATCTGATTGGCGTGGGCATACAAGGAAGCCAAACCTCGGGCGCAACGTTGGGCGAGCATAATCCAGACCAGCTCCCGGGCGCGGGGGTTATTATCCCACATACCGGCTTGCATCAAGATTTCTTCCATTCCGGTTGCCAGCCCTTCATCGCGCATCATCCACATATTGTAAGGCAAGGCTTCGCGGCGCACATAGCTCGGATGTGGCTCGTGAGTCAATTGGGCTATTTCAAACCAATGAGTCAAGTGCGAATACAAAACTGCCGGAGCGCGGTGGCTGATATTGGCAAAGAAATTTCGTTTTTCTTCGGGGACAAAATTGCCCAAGTGCTTGCGCATTTCCGGCTCCATATAGGCTTTGACCGGTAGTATTTTTTTATTTTGCAAAAAAGCCATCATTTCTTTGACCGCCAAATCGGTTTTTTGGCTGTACTCTTCTTTGCTTGAATAGGCTTTTAGCTCGGGTAAATCTCGATTTCGCTCGCGCTCCATTTGCAAAGAAGCATAAGACCTTACCAACTCTCGACTGAGCAAGGCTACTTCATCTTCCCAAGTCAGGTTGGTCAAAAGCACATTTTTCAAATGCCAATTATAATGCTCTTTGCCAATGCCTGATGCCCCTTTTTTATGGGGCAATTCTTGGCGCAGCCAGTTTACAAACTGAGTGGCGGCGGTTTTGGCTTGGGCTATGGCTTCTTTCATTTCTTTGCCGTTTTGGGCGGTTTTTTTCGCCAAATCGTCCAAAATATTGATTTGATCTTGGATATTCTCAATCCCAACCTCCCACAAGTCGCGGGCATTGCCGGTCAAGTTTACCCGCGCTTGCTCAAACAAAGGCGGAATAATTTTTAATTGAGTAAGCAGTTTTTTGGACTCGTCTTTTGTCAAAGGGAAATTATATTTCCATAACTCGATAGCGGCAAAACTTGTCGGTCCTTCGTGGTCGGGCGTATCGCTCTGGTCGGTAAAAATGATGGCATAAAAAGTAGGGTCGCGTTCCCAAGGCTTCAGCACTCGGCAGTTGAAATCAAGGGCATTCATTTCAGCCCAAAGTAAGACATAATCTACTTTTTGGGGGATAGCCCAGCCGCTAGTATCAATTTGGGCGTGGCGACTGCGGTAGCTTTGCAAAGTGGTTTGGATTTGGGTAATGGTGCTGGCGCGATAATCCGGCACGCCATTGGGCAAATTAGTCCTCTCCAAACTTCGGAGTTCTTGGGCTAGTTGGACAAGGGTTTCATAATTTTTGGGAGAATTGGGTTGGGCTTCAATAGGCTCTAAATTGCTCAATATCAGTCCAATAAGTCCTAGCAATAATTTTAAAGATTTGTTCATCGGATTTTGTTTTTATTTCTAAATTCAATCATTAAGAATTAGGAATTGGAAATTAGGAATTCAATTATTAAAAATAGCTAACTAGCTGATTATCAGAAATTTATGTTTTTTTTTAATACTACTATACAAATTTTAAATTAGAAGGTATAAACCATTGACCGTGTCTGCCTCTGGCTGATAATCAATACTTTGCGCCTTAGCGTCTTTGCGTGAAAATCATAAATGTATAGCAGTATTTGTTTTTTAATCTAAATTATGTAACTTTCTGATTATCAATCAGTTATGTGTTTTAATAAATTAATTTTTAAAAACTGTTATGCATATTGTAATTAGGAATAAGTTAAAAATCAGTTGGACAAATTAATTTGTATAATTGATTGAAAATCAGTGTATTACATATTAGCACACTAGCACATTTTATAAACTTGTCCGCCTCTGGTGGATTAACTCATTACTTAGAGATTTTTACCGTACATACCCCATCGCCCAATACACCATATAGCCCACTACCTCGTGTACCAGTATATACCACAAATGGAGAGCTTTTTCGGAGGGCACAAAGTCGGCAAGATTAGTTCTGTCCCAATCTTTGGTATGAAAACCCGCACTAAAAGGGCTTACCGCCAAACCTACCTGCCGAAAACACCCCCACGCGCGCCGCAAATGAAACGCCGAAGTAATCAATAAATATTTTTGCTGAGGAAACTGCCGGTCAATAATTTTTTTGGCATTGAGGGCATTTTCACGCGTGTTTTTGGCTTCTTCGTCAAGTATAATATCCTGAGCCGGTACATAGGCATCGGCTAGTATTTTTGCCAATAGGCGGGCTTCGCTGGTGTGAACCTTGCCGCTAATATCTATAGTACCGCCGGTAATCAAAATTTTTTTGATTTTGCCCTGCCTATATAGCCACAAAGCGTGCATAATTCGGTCGGCTCCGGCATCTAAATATACCCTATCATTAGGCGATTTGAGATTGCGAGTAATGCCGGTCAAAACAATTCCTACCGCATAGTCTTGTTTTACATCGGAGAGGGGTGTAGGCGGAATCTCCCAAAGCAAAAGCAAACTATTGACTGTAAATGTATTGGTCAGTACCAAAAACAATCCAAAAGTAAAAACCAGTGCTTTTTGTTTGCGCTTGGGGTTGCGCACCCACAAAGCATAAACAAAGCTTGCCATTAGCCAAAAAATCGGCATCACGATTACCGAAATGGTCTTGGAGAGAATGAAAAACATAAATAAAACAGTATTATGATAAATTGAAAAAATACAAAAGTAATGAGTTAATTATAAGATGTGCTAATGTGCTAATGTGCTGATGTGCTAATGTAATACATTGATCATCAATTAATTAATAAATTCAATTGGTTCTTCACCACTTTTCAGGAAAATTGTAATGCAGGCTGTCTAGCCTGCCCGCGTAAATGAGTTGAGGCTTAGAATAAAGCCATAATTTCCTCAAAA
>JALONJ010000032.1 GCA_025455045.1 Microscillaceae bacterium
TTTATTGATTATCAAATAATTACAGAAAAAATCTAAGAGGTAAAAATTTAACAAAGTTCCACGCAGGATGACGACTTGGGGGATTTTGGATTGTTTTTTAAAAATTTAGTTTTTTGTACTTTTTTAATATATTTCAAAATATTCACCTTAAAATAAACAAGTAAAATTTGATACTGTATTTATTTGTACTTACACAAGCGTTTCCCAACTTTTTTTCTGTAGGGAGATTAGCTCAAGGGTAGAGGGGAAGGGGGTGAGGTCTAACGGCGAATAAAATTTGGCTCAAAAATAGAACTTAACAACCCTACCTCCCTGAAAAGGGATGGGTTTGGGGTGGGGTTTTGAGTGCGTTTTCAGGTGCTACGCAACTTGGATTAATTGCTTGATTATCAAGTGTTTATGATTTCCTATAAAAAGGCTCTTTACCACTTTTCAGGAATCTAAAAAAAATCTGAAAAGCTCTCGCTTTTCAGTGATTCCGAGCGAAGCGAAGAATCACTGAAATTGATAAATTTCAGAAAAAAAATTCGCATTTCTGAAAAGTAGTAAAGAAGAATTATAAAAGCATAAATAGCTGATTATCAGATATTTATGCTATATTCAAAGCTATATGGTTAGTTTTTTTACTTCACAAAAAAGCCAATGTAAGGAGTCTCGATGGGAATGGGGAGCATTTCGCCGGCGGAGGTTTGTCTTTGCACAGAATTAATAATGATTTGGATTCCATCGCCCGATTGCGCTTTGAGCTGGGTCATATCTAGTTCTTCCACATCGCTGCGAAAGTTAGCAACTGCCCTGCCACCTCTAAACAAATATACCTCAACTGCTTTGATAGAATAATAAGCCGCTTGAGGGTTGTTTTTGGCTAAATCACCTTTGGCTTAGGCTACCAAATACAGTTTTTCGGGCAGATTGATAGGGTCTTTGAGGCTTAAGGGATTGCCTTTTGCCAATTCGGACAAATATATTTTTGGCGGTTCAATTTTTTTGACGACGAGGGTTTTATGCGCAATGGTTTTGTCTGCAACTTTGGCAAATATTTCAATTGGTTCTTGATTGTTGGGTATAATTTTAAATTCGCCCTTTGTATTGCCCAAAATCAACTCTCCGTTTTTGATTTCAAAACTTAAATCATTGATTTTCAAAGGTTTATCATTTTGTTTAAATTCAAAAATTAGGCGATTGGGGCAGTTTTCATACAAAAAATCCACAACTTGTTGGCTGTAATAATTCCGAATCGTCCAAGTTGTATCTTGCGCATAAGCCTTTGAAAATAAAGTACTTAGGCTCAAAAAAATCAATAAATATCGCAGTTTGTTTTTCATAGAACTTGTTTGTTTAAAAGGTGAAATTATAAAAATGACTGGCAATCAATTATTTATTCCTAGTACCTTAAGTCATTTATTGATTGATACAAGTTTTAGAATGATACTGGAGTTTTATACTAAAAATAATTTTTGATACTTTGTAAATCATTTATAATTAATTGATTATCAGTACTTTATAAAATCAAATAATAGTTTCCCACTCGAGATTAGTTTGTTGAGTACTGAGGTCTTTTTCCAATAACTCAACCAAGTCGGGCTGATATACGAGGCGCATTGTTTTGTGCAAGAGTTTGTCGGCGGGTTTGAGGGGCAACGCCCAAGCCGCTTGTTGGTATAAAAGTTCTTGGGTATCTACCTCCAGAAACCGCACGATAAAATCGAGATGCGTGATTTGGGCTTGGATATTTTGTTGAACATCTTGAGCAATAATCACAAAATAGCCATTTTCATAGCTTACTTCGTAGTCGTATTTTGTTCCGGCGAAAAAAAACTTCATTTAATTTTTCAAATGTGAATGGTTAATAACAATACTTCGGACGTTTTTTATAAGTAATTGATTATCAGCTAGTTATGCTATTTTAAATATTCCTTGTAACTAACTGATTATCAAGCACTTAACAAAAAACTCGGAAAAGAACCCCCTCCGGGGGCAGGAGGCTTAGAAACCAGAAACAGTCCGAACTCCTGAATAAATTAGTATAAATACTTGGTAATCCGCCAGAGGCAGACAAGTTCCTCCAAAGGTGGACACGGTCAATTACTTGTGAAAAATATTTTGACTTATTGTATTTATTTTTACTAATTTAGGTTAAAAAATGTCCATTCAAGAAAAAATTGACTTTATTTAGCAAAAAATTCCCCAAATCAACCCAAATATATCCTCAGTCTTAGCCTTAACTCGCCGAAATTGCGGATTCCTCTCGTGTGCCTTTGGCGGGGTGTTACAATTTTCCTGAAAAGGAGTAAAGAATTTTAAAAAGATAAATAGCTGATTATCAATGGGTTATATATTTTTAATAGCTGGTTTATTTCCAGCAAATACCAAGAATTTGCTAAAGGAATTTTACAACTTATCGAAAAAATAAGGGTTTCTACGCCCTTATCTTTTTATAATCGCCTAATAATCAAGTGTTTATGTCAATTCTGATTGACCAACAAACCCTTGGTTACTTCATTCATAATCTTAACTTTTTCTTCAAAATCGCCTTTGAGCTGCTCGCGGAAAAGGTGGAGATTATCCAATAATTCTTGAATATTGTCAGGCAAACTATTTTCCAAATACTCGCGCATTCGCTTGGCTAAGGTCGGGGATTTGCCATTGGTGGAAATAGCAATTTTTAAATCATCTTTTTGCACGATTGACCCCAAGTAAAAATCGCACAAATCGGGCGTATCGGCTACATTGGCTAAAATACCCAAAGCCTCCGCTTCCATTTTGATTTGAAAACTGGTCAAATAGCTACCGGTGGCTAATATGACTAACTGCTTGTTAATTAAGTCATTAGGTTGATATTTGCGCTTATGAATCTGGACGCTGGAGTGATGTTGGGCTAATTCATAAATTTCGGGCAATACCGTTTCCGCCACCAAAGTAATCTTGGCTTCGGCATTGTTGCGGAGCATTGCCGAAAGTTTTTCCAGCCCTACGGGTCCGCCACCAACGAGCAAAGTTTCTATCTGGTCAAGTTTGACGAATATGGGAAATAAAGTGTTCATAATAAAAGCCCCCTAGCCCGCCTTGGCGGGGAAATGTTTTAATAATTGTTAAAAATAATTAATTTATTGATAATCAATGAGTTATAAACTTATTTAATTATCCTTGAAAATATTGTTAAACCGACTTTCCAAGTTGGATTGTTTAGGCTAATACCGTCAAGGTATTTAGAATTCCCCCTCCGGGGGCTAGGGGGCTTTTATTGACCACCTCCCCAATCACAATAATCGCCGGCGAGCTAAGTTGCTGATTTTGAGCTATTTTCAAGATGTTATCAATCACGCCGATACCTATTTTTTCATCGGGCATTGAGCCGTTTTGAATAATGGCAATCGGAGTTTTGCCTTTGCCGATTTGTTGAAAAATCTCGACAATTTCGACCAATTTATTCATTCCCATCAAAATCACAATCGTAGCCGTGGACTGCGCCGCCAACTCAATATCTCTAGAAAGTTCGTGGCTTTTGGTCGTGCCGGTGATTACCCAAAAACCTTCACTTTGTCCCCGCGAAGTAAGCGGAATACCCTGCAAAGCCGGAACTGCCAAAGCACTGCTAATCCCCGGAACCATTTGTGTATCAATCTGATACGATTGGGCATACTCGATTTCCTCTTGCCCGCGCCCAAATACAAACGGGTCGCCCCCTTTCAGCCGAACTACGTGTCCGTATTCAAGCGCATATTTGACAATCAATTGATTAATTTCATTTTGATTCAAATAATGATTGCCAAATTTTTTGCCCACAAATACTTTCAAAGCCGATTCGGGAGCATATTCGAGCAATTCTTCATTGACCAAGGCATCATACAAAACCACATCAGCAGTTTTTAAAACTTTGATGGCTTTGAGCGTTATCAACTCGGCATCGCCGGGTCCGGCTCCTACTAGGCTCAGTTTTGGTTTGTTCATAATGAAAGCCCCCTGACCCCCGGAGGGGGAATGTTTTAATGATTTTTTAAATATTTAATCTATTGATAATCTTTGACTTTTGGCAAATAAGCGTGTAACCCAGCCTTTAGGCTGTGCCTCCCACAGCCTAAAGGCTGGGTTACAATATTATTAATCCTTGATAATCAATAAGTTATACTTATTTGAATTAATTAGGATTGAATATAATGAAAGCCCCCTGACCCCCGGAGGGGGAATGTTTTAAATATTTAATCTATTGATAATCTTTGTCTTTTGGCAAATAAGTATGTAACCCAGCCTTTAGGCTGTGCCTCCCACAGCCTAAAGGCTGGGTTACAATATTATTAATACTTGATAATCAATAAGTTATACTTATTTGAATTAATTAGGATTGAAAATAATTTAGTCCAAATTTTATATTTTAGAGCTTAGGCCGATGCCGATAGGGCATACAATGTTCCCCCTTCGGGGGTTAGGGGGCTTTCTATCAATTGCCCTTCTCGAAAATTTTTAATTTCATTCAAAAACCGAATCGCAAAACCCAAATATTGCAGCGCAAACTCCTGACTGGGTTCGTGTTGATTGATTTGCAAAACGTGATTTTCGAAACTTTCGCCATAGCTAAAAATGTTTCTTGGCGTAAATATTTTATCAAACTCTCGCAAAACCCCGATTTGCGTGGTCGTTTTGATGTCTTCGGTCAATAAAAGAGCCTTTGCTCCGCCAATCAAAGTATTGTAAGCGTGGTAAATGGCATCGGCAAATGCGCCATTTTGGTAGGCTTCTTCAGCCCACGAAAATTTTTCTTCAGTTTCATAAATTAAAGTTGCGACCAAATCAATAATTACGCCGGCGCACTCGCCTACAGCTTTTAAAACTTCAAAACTATGGTTATTTTCATTGTCCCAATCCAGATAATCATCGGCTTCGAGGGTTTTCAAATCCGCCAAAGGTTTTAATAATTGGTAAAAATAATTTTCGCCCAGTCGGGTATAATAATCGGCAAAATATTCGCCTTCAAAGCCATTCGCCTCATAATCAGCCAATAAAACCCGCAAAACTTGTGGTCCGCGCTTGCTCGGCACTTTGATTACTTTGTCGGCTACGCGCCCTTTGCCGTCTTTTTCTACTTTGCCACCGAGCAATACCTGCAAAGCCGGTAAAACCAAACTGCCGTTTTTGAGCGAACTGCCGTGAAAACCAATGGTGGCAATACCGTGTTGCCCGCAAGAATTGGGGCAACCACTAATTTTTATCTTAATGTCTTGATTATAAATGAGTTCGGGGTATTCTTCTTCAATCACCCGTTCCAATTCTTTGGCAATGCCATAACTGCTTGAGATGCCCAAATTGCAGGTTTCGGTGCCGGGGCAAGCGGTAATGTCGGCAGTGCTGTCGAAGCCGGGTTGGGCTAAACCGATTTTGTCCAATTCAAAAAACAAGGAATGTAAAGCCTCGGGGCGGACAAATTTGATTAAATAACCTTGATTGATGGTTACTCTTAGCTCATCTGCTGCGTGATTTTTGACAATTTCCGCCAAAGCGCGAGCGGTATCCGATTTTAAATTTCCCAAAGTAAGTTTGACAAATACGCCAAAAAATCCGGCTTGTTTTTGTTGAAAAACATTGGTTTTCAACCATTTAGCGTATTTTTCTGGGTTTTCAATTTTGACGACCGGATAGTGATGATTTTCCGGCAAGGGCAGGGGTTGAGCCACATAACCCGCCTTCACTCCGCTAAAAGGCGAAGAAGACTCCAAAGGATAAACTTCTTTAGTTTTCAAGGCTTTCCATTCCACTTGCACCAAATCCATCAGTGCCGGTAAACCAATCTCTTGCAAAAGAAATTTCAAACGGGCTTTGTGGCGGCGGGCGCGCTCGCCGTAGCGGTCAAAAACTCTTAAAACCGCTTCGGTAAAGGGGATAATCAATTCTTCGGGCAAAAACTCATAAGCAATTTCGGCTAAGTGGGGTTGCGCGCCCAAACCGCCGCCAATTAGGACTTTAAAACCGCGTTTGGGTTTGTCGTTAATGACTTTGATTTTGGGAATAAAACCCAAATCGTGAATAAAACTATAAGCCGAATCTTCTTCATTGGAAGAAAATGAAATTTTGACTTTGCGCCCCATTTCTTGGCAAACCGGATTGCGCAAAAAATATTCAAACATCGCTTGGGCATAAGGAGACACATCAAATGGCTCTTTGGGGTCAATACCGGCAATGGGCGAAGCTGTAATATTACGCACCGTATTGCCACAAGCCTCGCGCAAAGTAATGCTGTCTTGCTCGAGTTTTGCCCACAATTCGGGCGTGCGGTCAAGGCTCACATAATGAATTTGAATGTCTTGACGCGTAGTGGCGTGCAAAGTACTGCTGGCGTACTCGTCCGAAATATCGGCAATTCGAATCAATTGTTGGGTACTGAGTTTGCCGTGCGGAATTTTAATTCTTATCATTTGCACCCCGGGCTGACGTTGCCCATACACGCCCCGCGCAAGGCGCAAACTGCGGAATTTTTCGTCATCAATTTTGCCGGAGCGATACAAATGGATTTTTTTCTCTAATTCGATGATGTCGCGTTCAACTACAGGATTGTCTAAGGTTTCTAATTCAGAACGAAAGCTTTGCATAATTCGGTAATGGTAAATTTTTTAATGAAGAGTGAATAATGAATAACGAATAATGAAGAGTGAATAACGAATAATCATTTTTAATGAAACTTAAAATCAGGAATTTTATTTAATAACTTGATTATCAATACTTTACGATTAACAATTTTTAATTCCTAATTTCTAATTCTCAAAGCCCTTGCCTGTGTCCCCACAGGCAAGTTTGCGCTAAAAACTTTCCAATTCTCCAAACTTTACCGATTAGCCGTTTTGCAATAGGCAATAAAAAAAGCCTCTCCGTAAAGTTCGGAAAAGGCTTGATTATCAAGGTTTTAACCCATAAAAAAAGCCTCTCCGTATCGGGAGAGGCTATATATATTCTTAATCGAATAGAAATCTATCCAAGAGTTATATCACCTGTCCCGTTTACAGCGAAGCCACAACACCAATGCCAGCAAGCACAACGCTTGGCGGAGGCAGTTTTTTGGTCACGTAAATAATTATACAGATGATTCATTTTAATTTTTAAAATTTTAAATTTTTGAATTTTCAGGTTTTTTGTCTGTGATTCAAAATTTTATAGAGCAAAGTATCAGATTTTTTTTTGAATTGCCAAATTTACCACCTAAAAATAAACATTTTTTAACAGTAATTCTTGGAAAAAGATAATTTTAAATAGCTTAGGTTAAATTTTTTGTAATTACAGTTTTCTTTTCAGTTTAAATACACTTTTTGAGCCATCGGGGTTGAGGCGGGTAAAGTTTTCCAAATAGGGAATTAAGAATTACGAATTAAAAATTATATAAATATCTGATTGTCAATTGATTATGTATTTATAAATGGGTATCTTATTCTGTAATCACCCCTAAAGCATTGAAGTATAGCATTAAAAAAATAAAAAATAAGTTTTTCCATAGTACGTAATTAGTTGATAATCAAGTGCTTATAAATTTATAAGTCAATTTTTTGAATATGAATTTCAAACCAGTTTTGCACTTGTTCGAGGCTAAGTTCGCCCTAAGCTACCGAAAGCGTAAATTGAGTTAAGGTTTCACTATCCAAAATCAAATCATATTGATTCAATTGCAAAAAAAGCAGGGCTGCCTCCAAGCCGGTTCTTTTATTACCATCTTGAAAAATATGATTGGCAATAATATTAAACATATACAATCCGGCTTTATGATAAATTTCGGGATATAAAGGCGCGCCAAACATTTCGGCTTGTACGGCTTCTATTAAATAATCTAAATTTTCTTCGTGCAAGAAATTATAAGGAGGTACAAAATTACCTCCTACATCTTCAATGGTAAGTCTATTGATGAGGACTACATCGGCTTTTTGTATATATTCCATAAGAGAGTGAATAAAATGGGTAAAGGAAATTATCGCAATTAATTGATTATCAAGTGCCTATGAAAAAATAGTTCTACGCCAAAGCTTCGAAAACTTTTTTATAACGTTGGAAATCTTTTTTAATAATTGCCTCAATTTTTTGGTTGCGAGTTTCTTCACTTTGCTCAACCTCACCAATTTTCTCAAGAATAACTTCTTTAACTATTTCTTTGAAAAATGGCTTATTTTCTTGCATTAATTCCCAAATAACTTCTTTGAGTTGTTTTTTTTCTAATACTGTCATACAATTTTTTATTTTTTAAGTAAAAATACTTTTTTTTCAATTATGAATCAAATTTAAACTGACCAAGATTTTCAACAAAATTAGTTTTGGTTCTTCAAATATTTTCAGGAATCACTTAGCTTAAATGCAGTCTAAAGCCGCTTGCGCGCGCAGGCTGGCCAGCCTACGTTACAATTTTCCTGAAATATTTATCCAATAAAAAATTATAATCAATTGATTATCAATTAGTTATGAATAATCTCCTAAAAAATCATTTAATTTTGTAATATCGGCTGACTCCACAAGTATTCTCAATAATTCATTAAAAAACTGATGTGATATGCGCCGAATACTTTTTTCAATACTCATAATCCTTACTTGTATGTTTGAGAATACCAAAGCCCAAATGAACAAAGCCTACGACCTAGCCAATGACTTGGTTCGTGAGCGTTTGAAACACGAAGATGTCGAGAATGTCCAAATCTTGGACGAAATCCGCGACCACGATATTATTGTGGTGGGGGGTACTTATGACCATATCCACTTGGTACTTACGGCAATGAAAATTCCCTTTGTCCATATCAGCCAAACCCAATTGCTTCAAGTAGATTTGCGCCCCAGTCAAACGGTATTTGTCAATTGCGCTTCGGGTTTTCCGGCGGAAGGTGCGCGCAAGCTGGCAACTTTTGTCAGTGCCGGCGGGCAACTCATCACTACCGACTGGGCTTTGCGCAATGTGTTGGAGGTAGCGTTCCCCAATACCGTAGCGTACAACAATCGTCCCACTGCCGATGAGGTGGTTCGCATTGAAGTAATGGATAGAACCGACCCCATTATATCAGGTTTTTTGGATGAAAAAGTGGATCCTGTGTGGTGGCTCGAGGGTTCATCGTATCCTATTCAAATCTTAGACAAAGAAAAAGTAAAAACCCTGATTCGTTCCAAAGAATTGAAAGAAAAATACGGCGAAGAAGCAGTAATTGTCAGTTTTGAATATGGCAAGGGTATTGTGTATCATATGATTTCGCATTTCTATTTGCAACGCACCGAAACCCGCGACAAAAAGCAAGTGGCTAATGCCGGTGAATATTTCAAAGACAAAAAAGCCAGTGCCGAAACCATCAAAAAAGCCGAAGAATCGGGCGTAAACTATGCCGAAGTGCAATCAGCCAATACCTCTGCCGATTTTGTAACTCGAGTAATCATTTCCCAAAAACGCCGTAGCAAAGAAAACGAAAAGAAAGATAAGAAAGGGAATTAAAATTGTTCAGGGGTGAGAGGCGAGCCTTGCGGAACGAGAATGTTTTGATTTTAAATTGAAGTTTTTATTCTATTTGGATTCAATTTTAGCGGCTGGATAGTTGATTCAAATGCGGTTCTTCATCACTTTTCTTGAAAAGTGGTGAAGAACCTCGTTTTTTATAAGTACCTGATTTTCAATGAATTAATAACTAGGTGTGGAAAGTCTTGCCAGTACCTAAAACAAAGTTTGATTTATCTTTTTAAGAAAAATACTTTTTGAGTACTAACTTTGCCGACTATAGCAAATTTTGATAAATATTTATTATTCACCATTTTTTGACTAGCATATTTTAGGTTACAAACCAATCGACAAGACGTAAATAAAACCCAATATGAGTTCTGTTACGAAAAAAAATCAATTCAAATACCTGATAATCAAGGCTTTATATCCATTCTACAAATTATATTGCGATTGGAAATGGGCAGGAAAATGGCAAGAATATTTGAAAAATCACCCTGAAATCAATCTAAACATCGGCGCGGCAACCAATATGTACTCTGGCTGGTTTCCGACCGATATTCAGTTTGTAAGCCCCCAAGAAATGCAAATCAATGTCTTCAAATTCGATGCAACTGATGAGAGAGATTATCAAAAAACTTTAAAAAATCGTAAAATTAGGCGTATTTTAGCCGAACACGTATTTGAGCATCTGACTCTAAGCCAGATTGATAAAGTATTAAAGAATTTTTATGAATACTCCGAAGCAACCGTAAATATCCGTATTGCCGTCCCGGACGGTTTTCACGCTGACCTCAACTATATTGAATTGGTCAAGCCGGGTGGAAGTGGCGAAGGAGCCTACGACCACAAAAACTTGTTTAATTATAAATCCTTGAGCGAAATTTTTTCTAAACACGGTTTTAAGGCGCATTTTATAGAATATTGGGATGAAAATGGTATTTTTCATCAGGGTTATCAAAATGATGATAATGGAATGATTCGGCGGTCATTTATCAACGATGTACGCAATCAAGACGGCAAACCACATTATACGTCCTTGATTATTGATTTTCAAAAAAAGTAGCTTCTGATTTCAATAGTTTGGATAGTTTCTGGTTTCTAGTTATTTGCTAAGTAATTGATTATCAGCTATTCATAAAAAATATTTGAAATAACATAACTAATTGACCGTGTCCGCCTTTGGCGGATAATCAGCCAGAGGCAGACACAGTCAAGCACTTATAAAAAATATCTGAAGTATTGGATTTAAAACCATACACAAAAAAATTGGGGGAATTGATATATTTCAATGCTTCGTGAAATATTTTATAACTCGTTGATTATCAGCCAGAAGCGAATACGGTTGGGTATTTAGAAAATGATTAGCTCGCTATTGCTTAATCAATAAATAGCCAACATCTACTAGCTGATAATCAATCAATTACGCAGAAAATACCTTTTAAATAATTTTTAAACCAACCGATAAAGGCAGGAGAATTGACCGGACTCGAACCAGCATCTATCGGTTTAGCTAACCGATATTTTTCCAATTAAACTACAATTCTCCAAAGTCTTGAGTAAGTGTTTCTAATTAAGTAAATTAGCCCATCTACCTAATTGCCAGTTTCTTTGCGCTTGACCAAAAGCAAAAGCCCCAAAAAAGTCAAAATTCCATTCACAATCAAAATCTCAAAGCCAAATTTATAGCCATAAAACCACGCTTCCGAATTGATGTTGATAATATAGGACAAAATAGGCGCAATCAAACACGCCAAAGGCACCCACGCATCGCGCACCTTCAGCTTGGTAAACAATCCAAACGAAAACAAACCCAACAAAGGACCATACGTATAACCCGCCGCCGTAAATAGGCTTTTGACTACACTGCCTTTAGGGTCGGCATCATTGATTGCCTTGAACAAAATAATCATCAAAACCAATAAAATTGAAAAACTGATATGCACAATGGTTACATATTTTTGGCGCGATTGTTCGGACATTTTGGTAACGCCCAAAAAATCGACACAAAACGAAGTAGTCAAAGAAGCCAAAGCCGAATCGGCACTCGCATACGTAGAAGCCACAATGCCCAACAAAAATGCAATTCCCGCCACTAAACCAAAGTGCTGAAAAGCTAGCATTGGGTACAAATCATCGGTTTTGGACGGCAGGGCAATGCCTTTTGCGCTGGCGTAGGCATACAACAAGACTCCCAAAGACAAAAACAAGATATTGACAAACACCAAAACAAACGTAAACCAAAACATATTTTTTTGGGCTTCTTGAATGTTTTTGCAACTCAGGTTTTTTTGCATCAAGTCTTGGTCTAAGCCCGTCATCACAATCGCAATAAATGCTCCGGCAAAAAACTGCTTAAAAAAATTCTTGTTATCTTGCCAGTCCCAAAAGAAAACTTGGGAATATTTACTGCTCGATACGGTATTGACTAATTCAGTCCAACCCAAATTTAATTCATCTTTAATCAAAAAAATACTCACAATCACTGCCAAAATCAAAAAAGTAGTCTGAAAAGTATCGGTCCAAATAATGGTTTTGATGCCGCCTTTGAAAGTATAAACCCAAATCAAAAACACACAAATCAAAGTAGTCAATTCAAATGGCACGCCCCAAGCATTGAACAAACCCAGTTGCAAGACTCCCGCCGCCAAAAACAAGCGAAAACTCGCTCCCACCGTGCGCGAAAGCAAGAAGAAAAACGCGCCGGTTTTGTAAGCCCAAAAGCCATAACGAGTTTCGAGATACGTATAAATGGAAATCAAATTCAAACGATAATACAAAGGCATCAGCACCGTGCCGATAAACAAATAGCCTAACAAATAGCCCAAAACTACCTGAAAGTAAGAAAAGCTATCATGAATCACCGCCCCCGGAATGGAGATAAAAGTAACCCCCGAAATTGAGGCACCAATCATTCCAAAAGCCACCAAATACCAAGGAGCTTGGTTGCTTGCCACAAAAAAATCATCAGTACTTGCCCCCCGCGAGGTAATAATGGCAATGATGATGAGTAAAATAAAATATCCGGCAACTATACTTAAAACTAAGGGAGGGGTAAGGGTCATAATTATTTTTTAATTTATTGATTGGTCAGTTTGCAACTTGCTCATTATCAATTGCTTATAAATTGGAGTAAATTCATTAAATCTACAACTTATTTTGGCATATTGATTAGAGAAACCAACCTGATATTCATAATCATTTGATAATCAAGCAATTATATATTTTTTGACTTGCTAATAAAGCTAAAATAAAGACAAATGCCAAATATGTATCTGGAATAGGTGGTTTATTTAACAAAAAAAATCTTTTGCCGATTTGCTGACCGATTGACCATCTTTGCTTTGGGGAGTAGTATTCAGACTTCGGTAAGTAACCAATCGTTCAAAAGGTTTTATTGAAAATTTGTAATTAATCCAACCACATATCTTTATTATCGTCATTTTCGGTTTTTATTTTGAGATAACCTCACTTTATCGATTTCGGAATAAGTTACTGATTTACAAGTGTTTATAATGAAACTTTTGCCAAAAATCTTCAGCAAAAAATTATTTAGATTAATTTTTTTACTATAAAATTGTACTTATTTTATATTTTATGGTCATTATTTGAATAGTTGTTGATTTTTGATTCAAATTTTCTAAGTATTTGACAATCAATCAATTATATAAATATTGAAGCCTCTATAGTTATAAAAGCAGGGATTTTGAATTTATTTTTAATAAAAATATAACTGACTGATAATCAATTATTTATCTTTAAAATTATATCTTCTGCCAACTGCGGACTAAAAACTCATAACTCAAAAAATATGCTCAACAAACCCCAACTCACTTTTTCCCAAATTCTGAATATGAATTTTGGATTTTTTGGAATCCAATACAGCTTTGGCTTACAACAGAGCAATATGAGTCCGATTTACAAATATTTGGGGGCTGACGAGGTTAGTTTGCCTTATTTGTGGCTGGCGGGTCCAATGACCGGCTTGATTGTGCAACCCATCATTGGCGCAATGAGCGACAAAACCGAAAGCAAATACGGCAGAAGAACTCCTTACTTCTTAATTGGGGCGGTGTTGTGTAGTATCAGTTTGTTTTTTATGCCGTTTAGCTCGGCTTTGTGGATGGCGGCGAGTTTGCTCTGGATTTTAGATGCCGCCAACAATATCACGATGGAACCTTATCGGGCTTTTGTAAGCGACAAACTGCCTGAAAATCAGCACTCTATCGGTTTTTTGACCCAAAGTGCCTTTACCGGCTTGGGGCAAACTTTGTCGTACCTTACGCCTTCGCTCTTGGTGGTGATAGGTATGAATGCCGATTGGGTCAATGGGCGCAATATTCCTTACATTACCATTACGGCGTTTATTATTGGGGCTTTTTTCTCAATTATATCTATTTTGTGGACGGTTTGGACAACCAAAGAAATTCCCTTAACCGAAGAAGAACGCGCGCGAATCGCTCAAATGCCCAAAGGTTGGGCGGCAACTTTTCAGGAAATTGGCGAAGCCTTTAGAGATATGCCCCTCACCATGAAGCAGTTAGCCTTGGTCAAGTTATTTCAATGGTATGCAATGTTTTGCTATTGGCAATATATTGTATTGTCAATCTCGACTACTTTTTATGGTACTACCTCCGAAACTTCGCAAGGTTTTCGAGATGCCGGTCTGATAAATGGGCAAGTGGGCGGATTTTACAACTTTGTGGCGTTTGTGGCGGCTTTTGCAATGGTGCCGTTTACTTTGCGGTTTGGACCCAAAATAATGCACAGTTTCGCGCTCACTTGCGCCGGAATTGGAATGATTTGTATTCCCTTAATCACCGAACAATGGCTTTTATTTGTTCCAATGGTAGGCATTGGCATTTGTTGGGCAAGTATGATGGGCAACCCTTATGTGATGCTCGCGGGTTGCATACCGCCCGAGCGCAACGGCGTGTATATGGGTATTTTTAATATGTTTATTGTGATTCCAATGATGATTCAAATATTCACTTTGCCGATGTATTATCAAAGCCTTTTGGGTGGAAATCCTGAAAATGTCATTCGTTTGGCGGGTTGTTTATTGCTTTGTGCGGCGGTGGCAGTTTTATTTGTCAAAATCCAAAAAAATAGCGATATTAAAATGCCGATGGGCGGGGGAGGGCATTAAATGATTGGGAGATTGCCTGATTTATTTTGGTAAGTAATTGGTAATCAGGCGATTATTATTAGTAAAGGTTTTTAAGTTTCTCTTGGTTTTTTGTTCGATGACAACCTTCGATAAACTAATAAAATTCATTAGGAAATTCTCGAATAAATTTTATATTTTGCAACATTCAAAGTATTACATCAGCATACAATCCAAAAGAATAATGGCTTTTACGGTGTATAACTACTTGATAATGAATTACTTAGTCTAATTATTTTTTTGATTATTCATTGACTATGCAAAACGCGCTCGAATTTCTTGAAATTGAAAACTTCAAATCCATCAAACTGTTAAAAATGGATTGTCGAAGAATTAATGTCTTCATTGGTAAACCCAATGTAGGTAAATCGAATATTTTGGAGGCGATTAGTTTGTTGGGGTTTCCTTATGAAAAGAATACAAATAAATTTTTTTCAAGTTTTGTACGATATGAAGGGTTAAAAAATCTGTTTTATGACTCAGAATTGCAGAATGTTGTAAAAGTAAAAACCAATTATCTAGTCGCTTTTTTGCGTTATCACTTAAATAATATCAATGCCTTCGATATTTTATTAGCTAAAAATGAAGAAGAATGGGATAAAATTTCCAAAGAGCGTTCTATCAGCATTAACGAGATTGGTAACTTGCTAAAAGAGAAAAATTTTGAAGGATATTATTTAGCATTGAATCATAATGGTTACATAATAAGTGCTTACGATGATTATCTCAAAACTTTTATGGGAAGGGTTAAAAAATATGATTTCAATAAAGCTTATAACTTTGAAAATCAATTTCCTTTATTTTTATTGCCTCCTTTAGGAGATAATCTTTTTACGATTTTATACCAATTAAAAGATTTAGCCAAAGAAGTAAGCTCATTTTTTGCAGAATATGGCTTGCAATTGGTTTTAATTGCCAACGAAAATAAGTTAATCATTCAAAAGAACTTAGATGGCTTTGTTTATCAATACCCTTATTCTGGTATTGCCGATACTTTACAAAGAATAATTTTTTATTTAGCGGCAATTCATTCTAATAAGGATTCCGTGCTGGTTTTAGAAGAGCCGGAAGTTCACTCTTTCCCACCTTATACTAAAATTTTGGCAGATAAAATTGTGCAAGATACTGATAATCAATATTTTATAACCACTCATAGTCCATATTTACTACATACGATTATTGAAAATACTGATTTTGCCGATTTAGGAATTTTTATTACTTATTTTGAAGATTATCAAACCAAAGTGCGGATGCTCAATCACGAAGAAATTCGAGATGTTTTGGATGATAGTATTGACATATTCTTTAACCTAGACCGTTTTTTGAGCAATGAATAATGATAAAAAAATTATTCAATTTATTCCTGAGTGTTATGGCGATACTCATTTGATAGAATTTCTTAAGGTTTCTATCAAAATTATGAATCATGCTTACGGTATTAGTAAAGTAGGGAAAGCTATGGAAAATCAACAAAAATTTTTTCACAAAATATTGATTGGCATTGTAGATAACGATAAAAAGAATACTCCTCGATACTTTGACGATTTTGTAGAATTAAAAAATGAAAACAATTTGATTTTGAAACAAAAACCTGACACTAATCAATATTTGATTATAATTTGCCCAGAATTAGAGCAATGGCTTTTGACTAGTGCTTCACAAGTAAATATTAATCCCGAAAATTTTAATTTGCCCGATAACCCCAAAAAACTGCACAATATTTCGCAAAAAACTGATGTAGCCAAAAATCAAGATTTTACTGATTTTTTACAAGCAATTAAAAATGCAGGCTCACCAAATTTTGCAAAATTGCAAGAGTGGTTAGTAGAATTTAAAAATGACATTAAGTGATTGATTACCAGCTAATTAATAAAATTCAATTTTCATTTTAAATCCGCCAGCAACCAGCCAAAAACTTTGATAGTGGCTACT
Source organism: Microscillaceae bacterium (assembly GCA_025455045.1). GTDB lineage: Bacteria > Bacteroidota > Bacteroidia > Cytophagales > Microscillaceae > JALONJ01. The sequence goes on from JALONJ010000032.1 coordinate 16,536, forward strand.
TTAGTTTAGGTAAACAAATCTTGAGGACTGCGAATATTCATAAAATCTTACGAGTTTATTTTGCGAAAGCAACAAGTTCCAAAATTGTAATTGTTTGAGAATCTCCACAATTTTGTAGCTAAATTTGCAGGTTGTTTTTTCACTATAAATATAATCAGTTGAAAATCAGGTATTTATCAAAAAAAAAGTATTTCATCATTGCCCTCATTTGTGGACTGGGGGCTTGTTTGGGGGCTTGCAGCTCGCCCAAAGAGCGCGAAGCCCTGCGTTTCAAAGTAAAATCGGACTCGCTCAAAGCTCGACTTTTTGAAATCAAACAAAAAAAATTGGATTTGATTTTTAATCATTTAGCCGAAAAAAAACTTTTCAACGGTAATGTATTGGTAGCCCAAGACGATAAATTTTTATTAAAAAAATGCTTTGGTTTTGCCAATTTTGCCGAAAAAAAACCTTTACAATTCAATACTGCCTTTCGCATCGGAGGACTTACCCAAATATTTACAGCTTTGGCGATTCGTCAGCTCATCGCCGCCCAAAAAATCAACGAAACCGACAGCCTAAAAAAATTTTTCCCCGAAATGCCTTTTGCCAGTGTCAAAATTCAGCATTTGCTCAATCATACTTCGGGTATTCCCGATTATTTGACCTATTTTTACAATACCTCAACCCGTGAATTGCCCTATGCCAACAATCAAAATGTGTTGGATTGGCTCATCAATAGCCAACCCGATGCCGAATTTATCGCTGGTGAGCAGTGGGCGTATAGCAGTACCAATTATGTGTTATTGGCAAGTATTGTCGAACAAGTAAGCGGTCAGAAATTTGCTAACTACCTCAAAATCAATCTTTTAGAGCCTCTCAAACTTCAAGATGCTTTTTTGCCGGCTTACAACCAAACCACCACCCACCCGCGCCGCGCTTGGGGCTACAGTGGCATTGAGGGCAAGTTGCTCGAAGACCACGCCCTCAATTATATTTATGGCGATTCGGGCTTGTATGCTTCTCTGGAAGACCTTTATCGACTTTTACAAGCCTTAGAAAATTATAAATTATTGAAAATCAAGCCTTTAGACTGGCTTAAACAAACAAGCCCTTTGGCTTCGGGGCAAAGCTACCCTTTTGGGCTAGGCTGGCATATTCGCCCCGAAAAAAAAGCAATGTATCAGCAAGGCAGTTGGCTGGGGTTTCAGGCGGCGGTTGTGCGTATTCCGACTGAGCAAACCGTGATTGTTATCTTGAGCAACTGTCAAAATCCGGTTTTTGGGCAAATTGCCGAAATGACTCAAAACCTAATGCTCAACCAAGCCTATCAAATTCCCCAATAAAACAAAAAGCCGGACGAATCCGGCTTCTATCGAGATTAAACAAAATGACAACCGCTAGTTAAAAAAATCTTCTTGAATCTTTTTAAGCTTATCGGCGGTAATGGGTTTGTCCATAAACCCGCTAATTTCTTGGTGTTTTTTGATTTCAGCAAAATCTTTATAGTCGGTAGTGCAAGAAGTAACCATCAAGATTACTTTTTTGGAAATAGAGACGAGGATTTTTTTGTACTCTTGCAAAAAATCCCAACCGTCCATAACCGGCATATTCAAATCTAAAAATATCAAATCGGGAAATTGGTCGGGGTGAGTTTGAGCCAAACCAATCAAATAATTAAGTGCTTCTTGGGGCTGGTTATGTACAACTACTTCTTTGGCAAGGCGGTGACTCTCGATGACCTTAGCACATATCAAGGTATCAATTTCATTGTCATCTACTACCAACACTTTTGAAATTTGGTCAAGTTCAGTATCAGTTTCCATTCAGTAATTATTAAATAATAATGTAAAATTATAAAAATAGATTGAATTTTTAAAAAAAACACTCAGAATATTTGTGGGTATGCGCTGATATGCCTAGTTTATGCCGAAAAAGTATGCCAAACTAAACACTCTTACCAAAATATTTGCTCGGAGTCCCAAACTTGTATTTAGGAGGGTGCATTTCAAATTTACTACCTATAACCCTCTCCTTTGGAGAGGGTTAGGGTGAGGCAATAGAAACGCGTAAATTTGAAATGCACCCTATTTAAGATAATGCTTCATCAGCCAACATTTTTTTAAACGTATTTGAAATAAATAGGTTATTGAGTAATTAGGAATTAAAGACAAAAAATTAAAAATTACCCAACTTGTTGATTATCAATGAGTTACATTTAATTTAAAATGTTGATTATTTTGTGTTAATTCTATACAATATTGATTAAAAATAAAAAAAAATTTAGCTAAATGAAAGTTGCTCTTGTTACCGGCAGTGCCAAAGGGCTAGGCAAAGTGATTTTGCAAAACCTTGCCAATCAGGGGTTTGCCCTAGTCATTCATTATCACCGCAGTCGCCAAGATGCTTTGGTTTTGCAAGCGCAATTGCAGGCGCAAAAAACCGAGGTATTGGTATGCCAAGCCGATTTGAACCAAGCCGAAGAGGTAAAAAATATGTTTCAAGCCATTCAAAATCATTATGGACGCTTAGATGTATTGGTCAATAATGTGGGCAATTATCTCAAAAAAAGCATTTTAGATGTAAGCATTACCGAATGGAACGAACTGATCCAAAATAATTTGAATGCCGTTTTTTATTGTTGTCAATCGGCTATTCCGTTGATGCAAGCCCATCAATACGGGCGTATTATCAATATTGGGTTTGCCGGAGTAGGCAATGCTCAAGCCGAGGCCCATATTACCCCTTATTTTATTGCCAAAAATGGGGTTTTAATCCTCACCAAAAGTCTGGCGCAAGCCTTAGCCGTCCAAAATATTCACGTCAATATGGTATCGCCCGGGGTGTTGGAAAACAGCCTGAGCAAGCCCGTTGAGGAGATTCCCAAAGGCAGGCTGGCTACTTTGCAAGAATTTGCCGAAACTGTCAATTTTTTGCTCTCTGAAAAAGCCGATTACCTCACCGGCATACACATCGAGGTTGCCGGAGGCTGGCGGCTTTGAGATTTTAAAATCACGTAAAGTATTGATAATCAATTATTTATAAAAAAACATCCAAAGTATTGAAAATTCAAAAATTTGAAGATTCAAAAATTCATAAATTTGAAAACTTGTAACGCTAACCCCCTCAAAATTGTGGATATTCAAATCATTAGAGAAATATACTCGCAAGCCGCCGAGCGCGAAGCCCTAACGGAAAAATTGTATCAATATCTCAAAAAACAAGACTTAAGCAATCAACCGGTCTTGCTCGCTTACTTGGGGGCGGCTCTAGCCCTTAAAGCCAAAAATGCTTTTTTCCCTTTGGTCAAGCTTGATTTTATCCAACAAGCCCAAACCATTTTTAACCAAGCCATCAAGCTTGCCCCCGAAGATATTGAAATTAGATTTTTGCGCCTGACCATTGAAATCAACACCCCTAATTTTTTGGGCTTAAATACCAACCTAAAACTTGATAAAGCCCTCATTATCAATCATATACGCACCAGCGAGCTTGATACAACTATGAAGCAAGCAATTGCTGATTATTTGTTAAAAAGTGGCTTGTGTGATGAAACCGAAAGTTTAATTTTGAAAAGCATCTTTATTTAAAAAACTTTTTGATTTATTTTAGGTTTTAAATAATGACTGCCGCAATACTTCAAGATTTTTTTGTAATTTAGGCAGGCAATTGATTTTGTAAGGATTCGAGAATTATTTTAAATAAATTATAATTCATTGATTATCAATGGTTTAAATACCTTTCAAATCCTTGATTTACGACAAATGTTCTCTACAGACTTATTTTGAATTAAACTTAAAGTTATGCTTGATTTAAAAGTTACCATTGACAACAACTCCGGTTTTTGCTTCGGTGTGGTATATGCAATTGAAATGGCAGAGGAAATTCTGAACGAAGATAATCAATTGTATTGCTTGGGTGATATTGTCCACAACGACGAAGAAGTAAAACGCTTGGAAGACAAGGGCTTACAAATCATCACGCATCAAGACCTCAACCGACTAGCCAATTGCAAAGTGCTTATCCGAGCGCACGGTGAGCCACCTTCTACGTATGAAATAGCCCTCAAAAATAACATTGAGCTGATTGATGCCTCTTGCCCGGTGGTGTTGAAACTTCAAAACCGCATCAAAAACTCTTATGATAAATCGGAAAAAATCTATATCTATGGCAAACCCGGACACGCCGAAATTGTGGGCTTGCTTGGACAAACTCAAGGAAATGCCGTAGTTTTTCAAGATTTTGCCGAACTCGACCTAGCCGAAATGCCCGAAGAAGTAACTTTATATAGCCAAACCACCAAAAGCACCGACAAGTTTTATGAAATAAAAGCCCAACTCGAGACCGCCGGCAAAAGCGTAAATGCCAACGATACCATTTGCCGCCAAGTATCGAACCGCGACAAAGAACTGCGTTCATTTGCCCAAAATTTTGATAAAATAGTATTTGTTGCCGGTACCAAATCTTCCAATGGCAAAGTGTTGTATAATGTATGCAAGGACGTAAACCCCAATACTTATTTTATTTCCAATGCGACTGAGCTTGACCCCAGATGGTTTGAGCAAGGCGAATCCATTGGCATTTGTGGGGCTACCTCTACGCCTATGTGGTTGATGGAAGAAGTAAAAGAGGTATTGAGCGGAATTTGATAAATTATACAAGTATTTGATTATCAATTAGTTATATTTTTGTACGAAGGTGAGAATCCGTAGCTTTGCGCAAGGAAAGCTACGGATTTTTTGCTTTGTATGAAACCACTAAAATTGATGAATTTTACAAAAAATGCGTTTTTGCAAATAAGTAAACTAACGTGAATATTTTTATAACTAATTGATAATCAACTAATTATAATGTAAAAAATACATTTTTTCGGTAAATTATAAATTATGTTTAAAATAAAATTGT
>JALONJ010000368.1 GCA_025455045.1 Microscillaceae bacterium
TCCATTTTTTCTTGGATTTGTCCTATTCAGGAAGCCCAAACTAACCCTACTTAGAAAAATACAATTTTCTCTGGTAAATAGTTTCCTTAAAGTCTATAACTGCATCTGCTTCTGGCTGATAATCCGTCAGAGGCGGACACTGTCAATTAGTTATGCCATATTTAACTCTTAAGTTCTAAATTGTACAGATTTGTGGAAGGTTGTTAGTGATTCACAATTTCCCCTTGTTGATTGATAAAAAAAGTTTTGCCATTGGCACGTACCTGAGCCTTGCCTTTGCTAAAATCTGAATCCAAAACTTGTACATATTGGGGTTTGATAAGCCAATTGCCCGATTTATCAATAAATCCCCACAAATCGTTTATTTTGACGGCGGCTATCCCCCCAGCAAAACTCTTGACTGCTTCAAACTTAAATGATATTTTCACTTTGTCCTTAGCGTCTATAAACCCCCAATAGCGTCTGGTGTCTTCTACGGCAGCCAACCCTTCCACAAAAGGTAGTGCATCTCGATACGCAAAAGGGATCGCTACATCACCATTCCAATTTAAGTAACCCCAGCCTTTACCGTTTAAATATGCCGGATAAAAACCGTCTTTAAACTCGCGGATGGCACGATAAATACAAGGTATTATCTCTTCACCTTGAGTATTGATATAGCCTATATTTGCACCCTTAGCTACCAATGCTCGTCCATTTTGAAAATGTTGAGCCATATCATAAATCAAAGGAATCTTTAACTCGTATTTTTGATTGATAAAGCCATATTTTTCCCCCTCTTTACTTTTCACCAAAGCCATTCCATCAACAAAATAGTAATCGCTCACTCTTGAATAGGTCAATTCCGAATAAGTCAATAGCTCTTGATATTCATCTTTGAAAGGGTCTTGATTGACCAATAGTTAAGGTTTATAGATCTTTTACGAGAGTCATTGAAATTGGGTTAAAATTATTTAAAATTTAAACTTCTCCCTCCCATATTTGCATTTTTGTAAATCCCCCCAAAAATACAAACCCCCATTTGCCGTGCAAATGAGGGTTTGTATTTATCAACTAAACTATCACGTTTTTTTTAATATCCTGACTTCGGGGATTTGGCTTTGCGAGCTAGGACTTTTTTGACTGCCTCGACGATATGACTCGCCGATAAGCCGTATTTTTCCATCAGTTGTTCAGGTACTCCACTTTCGCCAAAAGAATCGTTTACCCCAATATACTCAAGGGGAGCGGGACAATTGCGCGCCAATACTTGCGCAATCGAGTCACCTAAGCCCCCGTTGATTTGGTGTTCTTCGGCAGAAACCGCGCAGCCGGTTTTGCGAACCGAGTTGATAACTGCCTCATTATCAATGGGTTTGATGGTATGAATATTGATAATTTCGGCATTGATACCTTGAGTAGCCAATATTTCACCGGCTACAATGGCTTGCCATACCAAGTGTCCGGTGGCAAAAATGCTGACATCATTGCCTTCATTGAGCAACAAAGCCTTGCCAATTTCAAATTTTTGGTCTTCGGGGATAAAAATCGGAACTTTGGGGCGACCAAATCGCAAATAAACCGGTCCTACGTGGTCGGCAATCGCCAAAGTAGCCGCTTTGGTTTGATTGTAGTCGCAAGGGTTGATAACCGTAAAATTAGGGAGCATCTTCATCAAGCCCAAATCTTCCAAAATTTGGTGGGTAGCTCCGTCTTCGCCCAAAGTAAGTCCGGCGTGAGAAGCGCAGATTTTTACATTTTTGTTGGAATAAGCCACCGATTGGCGAATTTGGTCATATACTCTACCCGTCGAGAAGTTGGCAAATGTGCCGGTAAAAGGTATTTTGCCCCCAATAGTCATTCCGGCGGCAAGCCCAATCATATTGGCTTCGGCGATACCAACCTGAAAAAATCTTTCGGGAAATTCTTTTTGAAATGCGTCCATTTTTAGCGAGCCGGTGAGGTCGGCACACAAGCCTACGACATTTGGATTGGTGCGACCCAATTCCAACAATCCGGCACCAAAACCGGAACGGGTATCTTGCTTACCCAAAACAGTGTATTTTTTCATAAAATCAAAGCAAATACTGCTTTTTGCAAAAACAGTTGGATTTATTTAATATCGTTTTATCGTTTATCTTTTTTTATAACTAATTGATTATCAGTAATTTATAAAAATAAAAAACCAGAAAATCAAAACTCAGAACTAGAAATCAGAAACTCGGAACTAGAAACTAAAATTTAAATTTGCCCCAAAAATAATGAAATTCACGGTAATAAATGGAATAGTTGTGAGGCTTTGCAAGGATTAGTTTTATTTATTTGCTAAATAATTGATTATCAATGGATTAATCATATCTTTGAATCATATTGATGGGAGTAATACTTACTGACAACTACGGAAATCTCAAAGAGTTGATGATTTAACCTAATAAGTATATATTGCTAAAATTGACTTTTGAAAGTCTAAATTAGCCATTTTAAAAACTGCTTTTACCACAAAATTCACCAAGAAATACCCACAAAGGTTCACAAAGTAAAGGGCTTAGTGGGCTTTGTGTGAACTTAGTGGGCTTTGTGGTAAAAGAAAAACCCGATAAATAACTGAAAATCCGCCAGAGGCGGACACGGTCAATGAATTATAATACTTATCCATAGAGGGGCATTTCAAATTTACTACCTATCACCCTCCCCGCCGAGGCGGAGAGGGCAGGGTGAGGCAAAATAAATGCGTAAATTTGAAATGCACCCATTTATAGTTATCAGTACTTATTTTTTTGGAAAAATCTTTTAAATTAATTTTGAGCTTTGATTGATTTGAATTTTGATAGCTCAATTAGCCATCAATGCTCCTAAAAATTGAATAAACCCTCTGTAAATCAAGTTCTTATGCACATTCGTTTATTGACTTTGAAAGTAAAGCCGGAATATGTTGATTCATTCAAAAAAATAAGCTCCGATGCGCTGGCATCTGCCGGACGAATGGCGGGCGTGTTGCATTTTGATATGTTTCAAAAGCAAGAAAATCCCCGTGAGTTTGTGATTTTTGAAGCCTATATGCACGAGCAAGCCCGCAACGAGTATCTGGCATCTGACCAGTTTTTGCGGTGGCGCGCCCAAACCAGCTTTATGTTTAGCGAAGCCTTGGAATCGGCGCCCTATCACGGAGTTTTTTTAGATGGGAAGGCTTGCAACTGAAAAAACTAGATTTTAAAGAGTTAAAATTGGATTAATGATAAAAAAAACTTATTTTTGTAACCTTATTTTGAAAATGCAAAGACAAAATTTTACATATCAACAACTTAAGATTTTTGTATCGTCCTAAAAAACTATATGCTTAATTTAGTTTTTTAGAAGAACGGAATTGTCAAATTCCGTTCTTTTATTTTTTCCCCTTATTATATAACTAATAAAATCAATCATTATAAAAAAATGGCAAAGTTATCATACTATACCCAAGAAGGATTGGATAGATTGAAAGATGAACTACAGTTTTTGAAAACTAAAGGCAGAGCTGATATTGCCCGGCAAATAGCCGAAGCCCGCGACAAAGGAGACCTCAGCGAAAACGCCGAATACGATGCCGCCAAAGACGCGCAAGGCTTGCTAGAATTGAAAATCTCGAAACTTGAAGATATTATTTCCAACGCTCGCTTGATTGATGAAAACCATATCGATGCAAGCAAAATATCCATTTTGTCTAAAGTACAGGTCAAAAACCTCAAAATGAACAAAGAATTTACCTATACTTTGGTGGCTGAAGAAGAAGCCAACCTCAAAGAAGGCAAAATATCGGTGCAATCGCCTATCGGCAAAGGCTTGTTGGGTAAAGAAGTAGGTGATAAAGTCAAAATTGATGTCCCCGCCGGACAAGTAGAGTTTGAAGTATTGGGTATCAGCCGCTAAAGGCTTAGGTGTGATAATTTATATCATAAACACCTGATAATCAATTGTTTGAATAAAATTTAATCATTGCTATTTTGAGCGATTTTTTTCTTAGGCAAATATCGAATTTGCTCCCCTAAGAAAAAAATCGCTTTTTTATTGGTACATTGCAAGTAAATTATTGTAGGTTTTTTCGTGCTTTTTTAGCAAAATTGTAACTTGATTTTCAGCACTTTTCCAAAACAAATTTCTTTCAAGTTTTTCAAAGGTTAAATATATAATTAGTTGATTTTCAATTACTTATAAATTTTTACTGAATCTTCACTACTTTTTAGAAAAATTGTAACGCAGGCTGTCTAGCCTGCCCGTGTAAATGCGTTTAGGCTCAGAATAAAGCTAAAGTTTCATCAAAATGGGCAAAGAACCACTATTCATTCTACATTATTTACGATTCATTACATAATTAATACTATGAAAACTATCTTAATTCTCAACGCTCAACTTATCAATGAAGGCAAAATATACCAAGCCGATGTATTTATCCAAAATGGATTGATTGACCAAATAGCCGCCGATTTGGGGCATCGCCAAGCCGATACCATCATTGATGCCCAAGGCAAATATCTATTGCCCGGCGTGATTGATGACCAAGTCCACTTCCGCGAACCCGGACTCACTCACAAGGGCGAAATATACACCGAAGCCAAAGCCGCCGTTGCCGGAGGCACTACTTCGTTTATGGAAATGCCCAATACCGTACCCAATGCCCTCACCCAAGAATTGCTTGCCGATAAATACCGCCGCGCCGCCCAAGTGTCGCTGGCAAATTATTCGTTTTTTATGGGCGTATCCAACGATAACCTAAGCGAAGTGCTCAAAACCAACCCGAAGGAGGTCTGTGGTTTGAAAATTTTTATGGGGTCGTCGACCGGCAATATGTTGGTCGATAATCCTAGCACCCTCGAGACTGTGTTTCGAGAAGCAAACTTGCTCATTGCTACCCATTGCGAAGATGAGCAAACTATCCGCGAAAACTCGGCAAAAATGCGTGAGCAATACGGCGATGATGTGCCGATGGCAATGCACCCCATTATCCGCGATGCCGAAGCCTGCTACAAATCATCGAGTTTGGCAATTGAATTAGCCAAAAAACACAATACTCGCTTGCATATCTTGCACATCAGCACTCAAGATGAATTGGCATTGTTTGACAACACCATTCCGCTATCCGCCAAACGCATTACCAGCGAAGTGTGTGTGCATCATATTTGGTTTTCGGCAGATGACTATGCTACTTTGGGTTCGCAAATCAAGTGCAATCCGGCAATCAAAGCTCCCGCGCACCAAGCGGCTTTGTTACCGGCTTTGTTAGCCGATAAATTGGATATTATCGCCACCGACCACGCGCCGCATACTTGGGCAGAAAAACAAAACAAATATTGGCAAGCCCCATCAGGCCTGCCCCTGATACAATACAGCCTCTCGATGATGCTTGAATTGTATCATCAAGGCAAAATAAGCCTCGAGAAAATTGTGGAAAAAATGTGCCACGCACCCGCTATATGTTTTCAAATCGAGCGGCGGGGTTTTATTCGGGAAGGATATTGGGCTGACTTGGTCTTGGTTGATTTGCAACAAAAGGTATTGGTACGCAACGAAAATCTATATTACAAGTGCGGTTGGTCGCCTTTGGCGGGCTACGAGTTTCATTCGGCAATCACTCATACTCTTGTCTCGGGGCATTTGGTATATGCCAATGGCGTATTTGACGAAAGCAAAACCGGCGAAAGGCTAGCGTTTGCCCGCGATTGAGTAGAACTGAGGAGGGTTTTATAGCCTTTTGAAAACATAGCGAGTGGACATTTGGGGCTAGAATATTCGTTTTTTGAAAATAAATCAGATTTCAGCCCCAATTATGTAATCCTACCGATTTGTAAAAATAAACATTTGTAAATGAGTTTGCTCATCATAAATCCGTCTGTACAAAATTAAGTTGTTGTCGTTAAATTGTATTTAATTTACTGACAATCAGCTATTTACTAGCTATTTGTTTTGCAAAAGGGCTATCCCTGATTTTATAGCAATTGGGGGCTTTGGTGAAAAAACCTAAGCTAAATTTTACTCTTCATCTTTGTGATAAGTATTTGATTATCAGTTATTTACTGCTCATATCATCGGGTTTACCACAAAGTTCTTCGGGTACTTTGTGGGTATTTTCTTGGGAGTTTAAATAGTTTATTCTTGAGTTAGCTTTTGCAAATAAAATTTCTGTAAATACTTGATTTTCAAGTATTTATGCCACTTTTAACAACAACAAATTAAAGATAAAAAAAAAGTCATTTGCTTTGTAGAGCCGCCGACTTAAACGGTTTTACCTATGCCGATTGTTGGAACGGTTTTCAACAAAACCACCAAAAATATTAGAATCAGGAAATTTTAAACTAACGTGAATATTTTAGTAACTATTTAATAATGAGCTAATTATGATGTAAAAATACGCTTTTTTTGAAAAATCATCAATTATTTTAAAAATAAAATTGTATTTTTTTAATATAATAAATATTTAATATGATTTTTGTATAAATACATAAAATACTGATAATCAATTAGTTAATTGAAAAATTGAACCAATAAAAATAACGCAACTACGTCATCCTGCGTGGAACTTTGTGGGCTTTTTTCAGCCTCTCCCTAGCCCCTAAAGCCTCTCCCCAGCCCTCTCCGAAGGAGAGGGAGGAATACAAGAGGGAGTGATTTATAAGGTATTGATTTTCAATTAATTACAGAAAAATTCTAAGAGGTAACAATTTAACAAAGTTCCACGCAGGATGACGGTTTGGGGGGATTTTAGATTGTTTATATTTACAAACAGGTTTTATGTAACTAATTGATAATGAGGTGATTATAAATAAACTTTTTTTTACAACTTTCTTTTTTCTTGATAAAAAAGAAACAACGAAATCAAGCCTGCACCGAAACTATCCTGAATTTTTGAACCGAAAGCCGAAAATTCG
>JALONJ010000369.1 GCA_025455045.1 Microscillaceae bacterium
CCACGCAGGATGACGACTTGGGGGATTTTGGATTGTTTTTTTAAAAATTTAATTTTTTGTACTTTTTTAATATATTTCAAAATATTCACGTTAATTTAGCAACAAAATTTAAAAAAATAGCCAAATAATGTAATTTTTGGCGAATAAAGCCATCACCAATGAAAAATCCTTATCTTTCGCTCCTCCAAACCGCTTGGCAATACGCCCGCCAAGAGCGAAAAACCTATTTATTGATTTATTTTTTGTTTGTTTTAGCCCATATTGCTTTTTCGGCGCATCCGATTTTGTATGGTTGGTTTATCGCTTCTTTGGAAAAAGACGGACTCAATGCTCTGCAATACGTCTGGATTTTTGGTTTGGGGCATTTGGCTTTGAATGTAATTGGCTGGGTTTTTCACGGACCGGCGCGCGTGTGGGAGCGTGAGTTGGCATTTCGCCTCAGCAAAAACTTCTTGGACGAACTCTATCACCAAACCCTGCACCTGCCTACCAAATGGCACCAAGACAACCATAGTGGAGCTACCATTAGCCGAATCCGCAAAGCCTACGAAGCCCTCAAAGAGTTTTTTGAAAATGGTTTTATGTATTTTTATGCCGTTGCCAAGTTTGTGATGTCGTTTGCTGCCATTGTTTATTTCTCGTCTTTGTTTGGCGCAGTGAGTATTTTGCTGGGTTTGCTGACAATCTGGTTCATTTTTTTGTTTGATAAGCCTTTTATTGTCGCGCTCAACGAAACCAACGAAAAACAACACGTGGTATCGGCTACTTTGTTTGATAGTTTGTCCAACATCCTCACCGTCATTACGCTACGCCTCGAAAAACAAATGCAAATTGATTTGATGAAGAAGGTACAAGGGGTTTTTCCACCCTATCGGCGCAATGTTATCATCAATGAATGGAAATGGTTTGTGGCTGATACGATGGTGGCTTTGATTTATGTCGTGGCGGCAGTTGGCTACATCTATCAACACAGTGAAGCCGGAAAGCCTTTTAGCAATTTTGGCGGTTTGGTGGCTTTGTTGGGGTTTGTGAGTCAATTTGCGAGTGTATTTCAAGATATTGGCTGGCAATATACCCAAATTGTGCAGTACCATACCGAAGTCCAAGCGGTTCAAGTAATTCAAACGGCGTTTAAAGAACATCATCGCCCCGATATAAACCGCTCATTAGCAAGCAATTGGCAAATCATTGAGTTAGAGAATTTGAATTTTTCACACCAAGACATTTATGATGAAACCGCCAAAGCCCACAGCCTTCACAACTTGAAAATCAAAATTGCCCGTGGGCAAAAAATTGCTTTTATCGGCGAAAGTGGCAGTGGCAAAAGCACGCTGTTGGCATTACTACGGGGACTTTATGAACCTGAGCAAGTGCGCTTAAGCATTGATAATCAAGCATTTACTGATTTGAGTGTGATTTCAGAATCAGTAACGCTTTTTCCGCAAGAGCCGGAAATTTTTGAAAATACGATTGAATATAACATCACTTTGGGTTTGCCTTTTACGGAAGCCGAGATAATGCAAGTCTGCGAAGCGGCGCATTTTAGCGAGGTCGTAGCAGATTTACCCAAAGGGTTGGCTTCGAATATTCAAGAAAAAGGCGTAAATCTTTCGGGTGGGCAAAAACAACGTTTGGCTTTGGCGAGAGGAATTTTGGCGGCGCGAAGCAGCGAAATTGTGTTGTTAGATGAGCCTACCAGCAGTGTAGATGCCAAAACTGAAGTGCAGATTTATGACAAATTATTCGCCGAATTGAAGGGCAAAGCAGTTTTGTCGGCATTGCATCGCCTCCATTTGCTTACCAAATTTGATTATGTATATATTTTGCAAAATGGTAAATTAGTTGATGAAGGCACTTTCGAGCATTTGCGCCAAAACAGTGCTATTTTTCAAGACTTATGGCGACACCAAGAAGAAGCTAGACTTTAAACGGAAATATTTTGTAATTCATTGATTTTCAATTAATTATAAATTTATCAAAAACGAAAAAGTCAACAAAACTCCACTCAAGATGACACAATTGTCTTTTTCAATGTATTTGGTGTAGAATTCATCGCAAAGGGCTAAGTTCAATGGTCTCCTTTTTGCCTTTGTTTTCGGTAGAAATAAGCATTCGATAATTATTGAGTTCTTCAATCAAAAATTCCGAATTATCCACCGAATTGGTAGCTGATTTGAGAACCAAAACCCGCTCATCTGAACTCAAAGCCCACCGTCCGCTGTCGCGCCTTGACCCATTTTGCAAATAATAGTTACCATTTTGCCGAAATTCATACACAATTGCATAATTAATTTTTTTGGGCAACTCGGGCGCAAGGGTATCCGAATCGGTTTTCTCCTTGGGATTGACAATTTCTATTTTGTTCACTTTCCAAGTCTGCAAAATCACCTCGAGGCGACTCACTCCACCGCAAGCCGTGAGGCAAAAAAAACTGAGATAAAAATAATAATTTGACATATATCCTAAAATTTGCACTATGTTGCTTTTGCTTGGTTATAGACTGTAAGGTAAGTTCCTGCTATTTTATAAACAATTGATTATCAAGCATTTATAAAAGTTTAAGTATCGAAAATTCACGAAATTTGCTTTACAACTCATTTAAAAATTGTACTTTTCTAATATTTTTAATTTTGAAACGGGTTTTGTTTTATGAAATGTAAAATCGTGTATCCAAAAGTCTATAAACATTTGATTACCAGTGATTTAGATAAGTTTTTCTCTGCCAAACAAGTACATTTACTTAAGTATTACCCCAAAAGCCAGTCTAAGGCAGTCGCTTCATCTTCGAAGTAACGACTCTCAAAAGCATTGCTTTCACCCTCTTCCATCGTTTGTTGAATAGAAACTTGCTCAAAAATACCTTTGCTCAAAAGAATGGCTATTTTCTGGAAATCTATCTGTTTATAAGCTTCAAATAAGTTCAAATTTATCCATTCTTGGATAGCAGGGGTGATAATAAACCCAAAATCTATCATATTGCCAAGTACTCTTTTCGGTTTATATGTTTTGACCAAATCAATGAAAACTTGAAGTTCAGCAATGTATTCTTCCGAAGTCATCTCCTCAGTGGTTTTATGAAAAATATAATGCAACAACTGGTTTTGTTCATCAAAATTGACGAGGAAGTATTTAGTGCTATGCAGTTGTATCATAACTATTTTATTTTTGGTTTAAAATTGAGTAAAGCGTGTGTGTACGATAGCCGCGCAAAGCTCGCCTATCGCCCACCAATTCGTAAATATATACAGCATCTTAAAAAATAAAAATGATTAAAAACATCTGAATATATTTTCTTGAAAAATACATAAATCATTGACAATCAATTAGTTACAATTTTTTAATTAATTAATGAGCTGTTTACAAATTTTCTTCGGCTTTTATATTCAATAAATAATCGACTAGATTTAGCTCGGTAGGTAGGTTCAGTTTTTTTCGGAGTCGGTATCGGCTGATTTCCACTCCTCGCAGAGATATACCCATCAGCGGGGCTATTTCTTTGCTGCTCAGGTTCATCCGCAAGTAGGCACATAGGCGGAGGTCGTGAGGGCTTAGCGAAGGGGCTTTATTTTTCAAAATCGTCAAAAAATCGCCGTGTACACTGTTGAAATGTTGAGAAAATCTGTCCCACTCATCATCTAGTTTTTCTTCTTCAAACAATACCTTTAATAATTTTTTCAGCTCCACATTATCCCCCCCAACATTATATTTTTTTTGCAGTTCTTGTAGTTCTTTCTTGAGTTTCAAAATAAATTCTTTTTTCTGCACCAAATTCATAGTAACCCCGGCAAGTTCGGCATTTTTATGCTTGATTTCGGCATCTAGTTTTTCGTTTCGCAACTGGGCGATTTCTTTTTCCGACTCGGTGAGTTCAAGTTGATGTTGATAAGCCATTTGTTTTTGTTCTTCTTCAAACTTTTGGCGGTCGGCAAGCCGTTTTGCTTCTTGTCTGCTTTTGTGCCTTCGGGATTGAACTTTCAAGATTGCCAACAACCAACCCAAAATCAGCAAAAAATAGAGAATATACGCCCAAATAGTTTGATACCAAGGCGGGGCAATCGAGAAAGTAAATTCATAAATCGAGGATTCATACGAAGGGCTTTTTCGAGCTTTGATTTTGAAGGTGTAAGTACCGGCAGGGAGGTTGGTGTACTCTTTCTCGGTATTGCTGTTCCAATGACTCCAAGCTACATCAAAACCTTGTAAATAGTAGCTGTACTCCAGCCCGGCTGCCTGCCCATATACCGAGGCAGTATAAGAAAAAATCAAGGAATTGAGTTTGTAAGGAATATTTTTGATTTTGTTATCTTGCTGATTATCAAATACATAACCCCCAAAAAACACACTGTCAATTGCCCCCGAAGTTTTGACTTCTGACACATAAGCCGAAAAAGGTTTGATATTTTTTACATATTTTTCATAATTGAGGTGATAAAATCCGGGTTCGCCGCCTATCAAAATATTCTGATTGTTGTAAGGAAAAACATTTTCAAAACCACTCGCAATTTTGTTTTTTAGCTCGGGTATGTAATGGGTGCGCGGTTTGCCACTGCTAAAATCTACTACGCCAAACATTTTTTCTTGCACAAACCACAAGTTGCGTTTTGCGTCTTCTTTCAAATATCGAATGGGTTTTTCGCCAAAAATTTCTGAATAGGTTTTGGATTTGATAATCGTATTTTGGGTTGAGTCATACTCGTATATTCCGCGAAGAGTCGCAAAAACAATTTTTCCTTTGATTTTAAATACGTGGTTATCCAAGTCGGTGGGTAGTCCGTCTTTTTGGGAAAACAATTTGATGGTTTTATCGGCAAGGCTTATTCTAAAAATTCCTCGATAGGGGTGCGAAACCCAAATATAACTAGGGTCGGTTTCTAAATAGCGGCTTGATTCTTTAAATTTTTCTAAAGAGTCTATATGAATAAAAGTGCCTTTATTCATCTCAAAAAAATGAATCCCTGTGTAATTGCCGGCAATAATTTTAAAACCTTGGGCGACTGGCAAAGGCAGAGAACCCCAGTAACCATTGGTTTGAGAAATAGGCTGGGCTTGTTGATTATTGATAATAAACAAGCCATCGTCTCGTCCAGCCAAAAGTCGATTATTAATCACCGACAAATTCCAAGTAAGCCCCTCAACAATGGAGCTAGGCTCATAAGGTATTGTACTCAGGTCGGTTGCCTCGCGGGTGGATAGCCACAACAAGCCCGTAGAAAGAGCAAAATATAAATCATTATTCAAGATTTTTACATCATAGCCTGCCCCATTGTTAAATATCGGCGGATTGATGTGTTTAATGGCATTGTTATAGGTAAAAAACGCTAATCCATTGTCCAAGCCTACCCAAACATCATCATTTTGATTGGTAAACAAGCAACGTACCGTGTTATTGGGCAGCCCGTTTTTGGTAGAAATATTCTCACTTACCAAACCCTGCCGCGATATATGATAGATACCATTGAAGTAAGTACCGGCGAGAAAATTGCCGTCATTCAAAGTCGCCAAAGCAGTAAAATGTTGATAAGAATTGATACCCGCCGATTGCAAACGAAAAGGAATTAATTGATTTTGGGTAAGTAGATACAAGCCATTGCTCACTGTACTCAACAAACTGGTGTCTTTTTGATAACTTATCAAATCGTTGATAAAAAAATTGGGGGGCAATTGGTCTTTGGATAAATAAGTCTGCCATTGATTATTTTGATAAATAAATAAGCCCAAATAACGGTCGTGGGCAACTATCTGCCCTTGGTGTTTGTGCAAAGAAAGCCAGACCGATTTTGCCGGATAAACCGTCATTTTTTGCCCATCGTATTTAAAAATCTTGGCATTGGTTCTAAAAAACACTTCACGCTCGGTTACTTCGATTTGCCATATATCAGTAAACTGTCGATGTTCAAGGGGTAGCAAATGTTTTAAAGAAGTGAATTTCAGTCTGCCTACTTCATCAGGGGCATAATACCCCAGCTCGTCCTGCGCCCCGGCGTATAGCTTGCCTTCCAGCCCAAAGCCAATAGAGCGTAAAATGGTTTTATTAGGGATTGGATGTAATTGCCAATTTGTTCCATTATAAACCAACAAGCCCTCATTGTTGGCAATGTATAGCCGCTTTTTTTTATCCTGAGCAATCGCCCAATTTTGCGTACCTGCCTCATACTTGCTTCTGGTAAAACTAATGACTTCATTCTGACTGATCAACCCTTGCGAAAACCCAAACGAGTTGTAAGTAAATCCTATCAAGAAAAGTAAG
>JALONJ010000370.1 GCA_025455045.1 Microscillaceae bacterium
GCCTTTTAAGTTACCAAATATTATTTTGAAATTTTCTAAATGCTATTTATTTGATTATTTGCTACTTTTCTATTGTATTAAATTTGATTATTGAGCATTGTCAATTACTACACCAATTAAAAATAATGATAGTTAAGTGATTGATTATCAGCACTTTAAAATTCTGTAGGGAGATTAGCTCCGAAGGAGAGGGTAATAAGGTGGTAAATTTGAAATGCTCCCCTTACACATAGTATAAACTTGTCCGCCTCTGGCGGAACTTATCCGCCTCTGGCGGATTAACTCATTACTGATACACCTCGTCTTCTTTTTGTGCCATCAAAAACACATAATCCTGCACAATTCTTTGCAAAAACCGCAAAGCTGACTCATTGCTCTCAACATTCAGTACTTTTTTGACTTTTTCGGCAAGTTTATTGACCAAATCGGGGTTGAAGTTTTTTTGGTAACTGCGCAAAGTATCTTTGATGATATTGATGTCATTGTCCGAGAGCAGAGTTACCTGCAAATAAGTAGGTTCGTAAGCAAACTCGGGCAAGTCGTTGAACTGCATTATATCCGCCAATCGGAGCGAAGATCCGGTTTTGACTACTGCCGTATCGCCTGCCAAATCGCCCAGGCGTTGTCCACGCCCCGTAAGGGCAATACTCATAATGGCGGGCATTGCAAAAAAGCCCATATCGAGCGGGCGCAGCATCCAGCGCATCAAATAATTGCCAATGGTAGGTTCGGAGCCATCGGTTTTGATGATTTTTAAGCCGCGTTGTCGCTTGCCGATAGTTTGTCCATTCAAAAAAAATTCCAAAACCAAATCGTACATCAAATAAATAAATACCAAAAGTATCTGAAACGGCACCCACAAATCCATCTCGATAAGGGGCGTGTTGAAAAAAATGAGTGCCAATCCGATGATGATTCCCCAAACAATGAGCATATCAATAAAAGTAGCCAACATTCGGTCACCAATGCTTGCCGGTTCGTAGCTCAGAGTTACATTTTGGGGAGTTTGAAATGTCAGTTTTTTCACTTTATTTTGGGTTTAGGCAAGGCAATTTAATGATTTGTAATGAATAGTGAATCATGTAGCGTAAATAATTTTTTTTAATTACTTGAAAATCAATACATTATTAAAAAAGATTGAAAACCCCTTGCTCCATCAATCGACTTGGTTTAGATGGAATATAAAAAAATATAACTCATTGATTATCAATTAGTTAATGCTTGTTTTAAGTTTATTGAATAAGATTTGACCGCTCATTCATAATTTGAAAAAAAATGCGTGAAGTAACCTTTTTACGAAAAAATGAAAGCAAATGGGCAAACTATGAGCAGATGCTACAAGCTCCTCAAACTCCGCCCGACCAATTGGCGCAAATTTTTGTGGAAATTAGCGATGACTTGGCTTATACCCAAACCAACTACCCGCGCAGTCGGACGGCAGTTTATTTGAACAATTTGGCTACTCAAGCACATTTGGCTATTTATCGCAATAAAAAAGACAAAAGTAACCGTTTTGTAATGTTTTGGCAATACGAATTACCGCTTTTGATGGGGCAGGTTCGCTGGCAATTGTTGTATTCGTTTTTGTTTTTTGGAATATCGGTGGTGATTGGGGCCTTATCTACGGCTTATGACGATACCTTTGTGCGGCTTATTTTGGGCGATTTTTATGTCAATATGACTTTGGAGAACATTCGCAAAGGCGACCCGATGGCGGTGTATAAAAGTGCCAGCCAAATGGATATGTTTTTGGGAATTACCTTCAACAACGTAATGGTTTCGTTCAAAGCCTTTGCTTGGGGGCTGGTGGTGTCGGTGGGCACCTTGTATATTTTGGTGTATAACGGAATAATGTTGGGGAGTTTTCAACTTTTCTTTTATCAGCACGGTTTGTTGTGGACTTCGGCACTTACAATATGGATTCACGGCACGCTGGAGATTTCGGCAATTGTGCTTGCCGGTTGTGCCGGATTGGTAATGGGCAACAGCATTTTGTTTCCGGGGACTTATTCGCGCTTGGTGTCTTTTCGGCGGGGCGCGCAAACGGGGCTAAAAATTGTGATTGGTTTGGTGCCGATTTTTATATTAGCCGGTTTTTTGGAAAGTTTCGTGACGCGCTTGACCGGAATGCCCGATTTTTTCAAGTTGCTTATCATTGGCAGTTCGGCATTTTTTATTGTTTATTATTTTGTGATTTATCCGATGCAATTGCGTAGGTACTCGAGTGTAGCAAGTAAGCCAAAAGAAGTAGCTTGAAAAATATAACTATCTGATTATCAGTTAGTTATGTCATTTATTTTAAAAATAAAAAACAGTAGTTTCTGCCACTTAATTTTTATACAATTTATTGATAATCAAATACTTAGCTATGTATTAGCGGGTTTGTACTCGCGCAGGCGTGTCTGCAAATGCGCAAGTATATACTTTGCTAGATTGGAAACCTAAGATATTGATTATCAATTGGTTATGATTTTTATCCTAAGTACAATTTCTATTCTTAAATTTTTGCTCAAATACTCAATAAATTTTGCAAGATGTCGTTAATTATAGATATACTGCAAAATCGAGCTTATGCCAAATATTGTTTCGTTAAGCGTTTGAAGGTTTCAGAATCCACACAAATAATTGCCGATTGCCAAGTTTTGTATAAGTATCGAGAGATAAAGCCGAAGAATGAGAAAAAATATCGATAAATCGTCTTAAAAATGATTTACAGAGTTGCCGATAGTAGTACTCATCAAAGGCTAACTCATCTTCCAAGCAGTTGAAAAATAAATTTAATCCATCTAAAACTTTTAAAATTCTGAATTATGAAAAAAACAACCCCACACACAAGAGTTTAGTATTTAATTTTTATCTAATAGCTTTCTCCTTTTTCCCCTTTGGGTGGGAAACCAAGGGGATTGGATTGAGAGGGAAATTAAATCAAAAATTAAAGACTAGGCTCTGTCAACTGTTTGTGCCAGAGATTGGCAAGTAAACATTTTTCAACTCTTTAATTTTAAAAATTTAATGAACTCTGTAAATAAACTAAAAACCGCTTTGCAACGCAAAGAAGCACACGATGTAAAGCAAAAACAGGCTGAAGCCGATTTTAATGCTCGCCAAGCGGCCCAAAATCAATCGGCGGACAACCAAATGGAAGACTTGGAAAACGAAGCGTTTTCTTACGAATATTTTGAGCCGGAAAATTTTGAATTTGCTCCGCAAGAAATTGCCGATATTCAAGAAGCCTTGAAAGAAGAAGTAAAGCATTGGCAATTTGAATTTTTGCCTGAGCAGAGCAATGGCGTACAGGTCTTTCGTATCAAAACCCCGCAAGTCCTGTCTATTCCGGTATTGGAGCTTTCCGAAGGTTTGGAAGCCAAAGCCGTAGAGATTGTGGAGGTAAATGAGTCGGGTTCGGTCAATGAACTGCGGGTGCGCAATCATTCGCTCCAGCATTTGTTGATTTACGAAGGCTCGCTTTTGCAAGGCGAAAAACAAAACCGCATTGTGAATGCTACCTTGTTGTTGTTGCCCAACTCCGAGACTATTATTCCGGTAAGTTGTGTGGAACAAGGTCGCTGGAGCAAGCAAAGTTATGGATTTAGCAAGCCTAATTATGATGCCACCAGCTCGATGCGCCACCGATTGAAAAAGGATATTATGGCGTACAAAATGGGGCATAAATCGAGCCAAAGCAATATTTGGAAAGAGGTAGAAGAATTTTCCAAATTGGAAGATGTAAGCAACGCTACTTCTGACTTCGCCGACCATTACGAAAAATCGCGCAAAGAACGGTATATTTTCAAAGATGGTCTCAAATTTAGCTCGCACGGGGTGCTGGCAAGAGCGCAAAAAGCCGATTTTATTGACTTTGTAAGCGACGAAAAAGCATTTACCAATATTTTGGAGCGGGTTTCCAAAGGATATGAGTTTGACAAAGACGACCACGCCGATGTGGAGAAACTGCCCGATGAATATTTGCTCGAGATTGTGGGCGGAGAAGTAAAAGACGTGTATGTGCATACTTCAGTTGGTTTGGGATATGATGTGCGACTGGAAACGAATACGCATTTTATCAACTCTTTGTTGGTAGGCGATGAGTTTGTATCGGTGAGCATTGCCCGCAAACCGGAATTTGATTACATCAATTACTAAGCAATAAAGCAAAAACCGCCGAAGGCTATTCGGCGGTTTTTTTTTAAAATAACCTTCTGTATGAAATTAAGTGATACGTACTAAAAATAATTAACTCATTGATTATCAGGAATTTGTATATATTCAAGCTAATTTTGAACGCTGATTACGCAGATTGTGATGATTATGAGGATAAAAAATCTGCCCAATCTTAAAAATCATCAAAATCTGTGTTCTAATCAACGATTGATTAATCCTATTTTGAAACAGCTCCTTAGCTTAACGGCATTGGACTAAAGGCTGGGTTACATACTTGTTTGTCAAAAATCAACGATAATCAAATGCTTATAATTACTTTGCAAAAAATACCAAAATGTGATAGCTTTGGAAAAAAACACACCTCCGCCTGTAAATGAAAGATGTTTTTATATCATATAGCAGTCAAGACCAAGCCGCCAAAGACGAACTGATACAACTCTTTGATAAAGAGGGAATTACGTATTGGCTGGATGAAATAGGCTTGGGTAAAAATATTCAAGATGAGATCAACAAAGGCTTGCGCGAATCGCACTTTACCATTTTGTTGGTTTCGAGAAACAGTTTGCTTTCTACTTGGGTAAGTTATGAATCTTTGATGCGTTTGAAACAAGAAATTTTTGAAAATAAAGTGAGTTTTATTCCGCTTATCCTTGATAGAATAGCATTTGAAGATGATATTGTGTTCCAAATGAAAGAAAAATTTGATGAAGAATTGAATAGACAAGAAGAATTAAGAGATAAAGCCAAAAAACGAGGCATTAAAACCAGACCATTTAATAATAAAATTGACTTGTTAGAAGAAATTTCCCACGATGTTGATAAAATTATCATTAAAATAACCGGCAACTTATCTATCAATTTCATTGATAAAAATCGTAAACCAAATGAAGTTGAAAAACTGTTGAATACCATAAAGCCCGAACGATTAGCAAAAATTATAGCTGAACAGAAAAAAGCTGAAGAAATCAAAAAACAAGAAGAAATTGAAGAAAAACGCATAAAAGAGGCTGAAAATCAACGGAAAATTGAAGAGAATAAAAAGTTAGAGGCAGAAAAACAAGAAGAAATTGAAGAAAAACGCATAAAAGAGGCTGAAAATCAACGAAAAATTGAAGAAAAACCAAAGATAATTGACAATAAACCAAAAATAATCGAGAATATCCACCAAAGCTATATCGAGAAAGTAAACGGGGTAGAGTTTAAAATGATATTTGTGGAGGGTGGTACTTTTACAATGGGGAGTGATAATGGGAGAGATAACCAAAAACCTGCCCACCCAGTAACTTTAGATAGCTTTTATATAGCGGAAACTCAAGTTACTCAAGAACTCTATGAAAAAGTAATGGGTACTAATCCATCGTACTTCCAAAACTGCCCGCAATGCCCGGTGGAGAAAGTAAATTGGCAGGATGCTCAAGACTTTATCAAGAAACTTACTCAATTAAGCGGTAAAAAATATGGTTTACTTACCGAAGCCCAATGGGAATACGCCGCTCGCGGAGGCAATAAAAGCCAAAATTACAAATATGCCGGTAGTAATAATATAGACGACGTAGCTTGGTATTGGGATAACTCAGAGAAAAAAACGCATCCCGTCAAAACTAAAAAGCCCAATGAACTTGGCATCTACGATATGAGTGGCAATGTGTGGGAGTGGTGCGAAGATTGGTATGGCGATTATCCAAACTCACCGCAGACTAACCCCCAAGGGGCTAAAAATGGCTTGAATCGCTGTTTGCGGGGCGGTAGTTGGGACTTCAACGATGATCTCGCCGAGGTGTTGAACCGCGTCCTCAACTTTCCGAGGAACCGCAACAATAACAACGGTTTTCGTTTGCTCAGGACTCCTTAGCCTTTAGGTTTTTTATTCTTTTTTGTATTTGTACCCCAGCCTGCTAGGCTGGTTTGCATTGTACCCCATCCTTTAGGCTGGTTTTTTTATCTTTCCAGCCTAGCAGGCTGGATTACAATGTACCCCAGCCTGTTAGGCTGGTTTACAATGTACCCCAGCCTGTTAGGCTGGTTTTTAAGTTTTGCCTTTCCAGCCTAAAGGCTAGATTACAATAGATACCAGCCTAAAGGCTG
>JALONJ010000371.1 GCA_025455045.1 Microscillaceae bacterium
GGTAAATTCTTAAAATGAACAAGTAAAATTTGATACTGTATTTATTTGTACTTATACAAGCGTTTCCCAACTTTTTTTCTGTAGGGAGATTAGCTCCTTCGGAGAGGGTTAGGGTGAGGCAATAGAAACGCGTAAATTTGAAATGCACCCTTCAAACTTAATGTTCTCATTTGCTTATAATTCTAACTTCAACAATAAAATTTAGAAGCCTGTTGGTAATTTCTACGTACCAACAACGGAGGAAATCTTAAGACATTGAGAAGGGCAACGACAAAGGAAAACCTAACAACCTGCCTTATTCAGCCAACGAGTATAAAAAATTAGACAATTCTTATTCAAAATTGTAATATAATCAGTAACTTGGGGCATCGTTCGCAAATCTGAATATATTTAATCATTCAAAAATAATGAAAGAAGTAAGCAAAGAAGTGGCAATTGCCAGCTACCTCCAAGAAGGTGAAATCAAAGGTATGCCTTACCTTGCCGGAATGTTTGCCCCGGTTGATAAAGAAATCACGGCGGAAAACCTGAAAGTCGAGGGCGAAATTCCGCGCGATTTTGCCGGAATGTATGTCCGCAATAGTCCCAACCCCAAATACCGCCCCAAACGCAAACACAACTGGTTTGATGGCGATGGAATGTTGCACGGCGTACACATCGAAAATGGCAAAGCCACTTATCGCAATCGCTATGTCCGCACCCAAGCCCTGGCGATGGAAGACCAAGCCGGCGAAGCCCTTTACAATAGCATTATCGAGATGCCGGATTTCAGTTTGCCCGGCAAGCACAGTGCCAGCCTCAAAGATACCGGCAATACCGATTTGATATTTCACAATGGTAATCTCAAAGCCCTTTGGTGGCTCAGTGGCGACCCTTACAGCATCAAACTCCCTGAATTAGAAACCCTTGGCGCGGATAACCTCAAAGGCGAACTCAAACGCAATATGGCCGCCCACGCCAAAGTTTGCCCACTTACCGGCGATTTGATGTTTTATGATTTTGATATGCGCCCGCCTTACCTCACGTATGGAGTAGTGGACAAAAACGGCAATTTAAAACACTATGTACCCATTGATTTGCCCGGCTACCGAATGCAACACGATATGGCAATTACGCCCAATTACAGTATTTTATTTGATTTGCCACTTTATTGGGATACCGAAGCTATGAAACGCGGCAAGTTTATGAGTATGTTTAACAAAGATTTGCCCTCGAGGTTTGGCATCATTCCGCGATTTGGACAATCGCACGAAATACGTTGGTTTGAGGCTCCCACCGTATTTATTTATCATATGGTCAATGCCTACGAACTCAATGAAAACGAGCTGGTTATGCACGCCTGTACCATTGACAAGCCCATTTTACCCAAAGGCGAAGAATCAGATGCGCCCACCATTGGTTTTATGCAATTAGAACCCAAATTGGCAAAATATGTATTCAATCTCAAAACTGGCAAAACTACTACTTACGAGATTTTAGATGATGTGTGGAATGAATTTCCCATTATCAATACCCAAAAAATGGGCTTGCAAAATCGCTTTTCTTACAATTGCCGATTTGCCCACAACTCCGAGTTATTATTTGATGCTTTGATAAAATACGATTATCAACAAAACTCAAGCAAACATTATGAATACGGCGAACACCGCTACGGCAGTGAAGCCGCCTTTGCCCCCCGCAACAATGCTCAATCGGAAGATGATGGTTACTTAGTTACTTTTGTGTATGATGGGCGCAATGATACTTCGGTTTTGGAAATCATAGATGCTCAAAACTTTGAAAAAGGCGCAGTTGCCAAAATTCACATTCCACAACGCGTACCCATTGGCTTTCACGCTTGTTGGGTAAATCAGGCAGAGATGATGGCGGTAGCGCAGTAGCCGGTTGGGTAAATTAAAAATTGTCATTTTGTAAGCTGATATTGGGCTGGCAAAATGACAATTTATTTATATTGGCAAGCCAAGCATAAGTAATTAGGAATTAGAAATTGGGAATTATTTAATTAGTTGATTGTATCCGCCTTTGGAGGGTGTTCAATCAATTATGTTTTTAAAAAAATTTACTTTATTTCAATATGTGTGACAGTTTTTAAAAATCAGCTTGTTAAAATTCATAACTCATTGACCGCGTCCGCCTTTGGAGGATAATCAGATAGTTATGAAATTTTGATTAAAAAACATAAACCCTTGATAATCATATAGTTAGCTGTTTTTGATGATTGAAAAAATAATTTTGTTACACATACTGTTATTTTGTATCTATTCCTTAGAATCACCAATATCTAAGGAATTGAGAATTGTATAAATGCCTGATTTTCAAATAATTATATTTCTAAAATCAATACTCCGGGCAGTTTTTATAAGTGATTGACCGTGTCTGCCTATGGCTGATTACCCGCCAGAGGCGGGCAAGTTCCTTTAAAGGTGGATGCGGTCAGCTAGTTATGTAATTTTCAATATTTCTTGTAACTAACTGATTATCAAGTATTTAACTCGAAACTCGAAATTCAAAACCCGAAACTGTTTGAACTATTGACTCTACATTATTCATTACTATAATTGCTTATATTCCAATGAACCTACTCAATCATCAGACCCTAGAAAAATCAGCCATAGTTGCCAATAACCGAATGAATCGAGAGCGTGGAGTAGTAGGTATCAATAGCTATGCTAAAGATTTGAAAATCAATATTTTAAATTATTTGCATCAAAAGATTAAAACTCAAGGAAAGGCAAGTTGGCTCGATTTGGGTTGTGGCAGTGGTAAAGCCCTTGTCGAGACCGCCCAATATTTTGCCCAAAAAGACTTATCCCAACTCATTGATATTCAAGGGATTGACTTAGTAGATAGGTATATTCCTACTGCCGATTCTTATCCACATTTGAAATTGACTACTCAATCTTTGCACGATTGGCAGGCTGGGCAAGCCTACGATTTGATTACAGCAGTGCATAGTTTGCACTATTTGGGCGATAAACTATCGGCTATTCAAAAGGCGGTATCTGCCCTTACTCCGCAAGGCTTATTATTGGCTAATTTGTCTTGGGAGAATATTCATTTAATGAATCCTTCAAAGGATAATTCCCTGATTATGAAGCATTTAAAACAAAATAAACTTCTTTATCGCGCTCAAAGCCATTTATTGATTTGCGAAGGGAAAAAAGACCTTATTTTGCCGTTTGAGTATTTGGGAGCTGATGACCAAGCCGGAGCAAACTATACTGGGCAGGCAGTAGTTAATTCCTATTATCAATTGCCATAAATATTTTGAATTATCCCAAAAAAAGACAAAATTAGCCGAATAGGAGGTGTTTTTATTTTATCAAATTATTTGTATAAAATATTGATTATCCGCCAGAGGCGAGACACGGTCAATTACTTATGAATTTTTACGAACGAGTCTTTACCACTTTTCAGGAAAATTGTAATGCAGGCTGTCTAGCCTACCCGCGGTGTGAGTTGAGGTTTAGAATAAAGTTAGCACTTCCTCAAAATGGGCAAAGAATCTTTGGAATAGCTTTAAAATAAAATAAACAATTAAGAATTATAACCTGTTGATAATCAGTGATTTATGTAATTCTTAATTCGTAATTATTAATTCCAATCTCTCATGCCTTTCTATTTATCGTAAACAAAATTTAAGCAAAGCCCCTTGAGTACCCACAAAAGCAAAATAAATCATCGCCTCCAAAAGATTCAAAAAAACATTCAAAAAACCGCCCGATTTATTGGGCGAGAGCTTATTTTGGCAAGGTTGATTTATTCTTTTCCTTGGCAATTATTGCTATACAATTTCAAAAAAAATCAGTTTATTTTATTGCTTTGGCTGGTTTTGCTGGGCATTGTTACCGAAAACGTAGCCACTATGTTTGGCTTACCATCTTTGTTGCTTGACCCCGAGTACAATTATCGAGTTGATTTTTGGAGTTGTTTTATTGTCGGGTTTACTTGGGGAATTTTTACAATGTCTTTTCATATTATATGTTATATCTTAGATGGACCTAAGTTTACCTTCTGTGGGAGTCTGCGAAGTCCGTTTACCAAGTTTTTTATCAACAACAATCTCATTCCGCTCATCATTACCGGTGTTTATGTCTATAATTTGATAATTTTTCAAAGCTCGAATGAAAAAAATGATTTTTATGATGTTGTAGAACGCGCCGGCGGCTTGGTAACGGGAATGGTGGTTTCGGCTACTTTGCTATTTTTGTATTTTGTCAATACCAATCAAGATATTTTTCGTTTTTTGGCTTCTCGAGTTGAGAAACGCCTCAAGCGCACGCGCATTGCCCGCGTCAATGTCCTAAATCGCATCCAAACCACCCGCAACTCCAAAGTAAGAGTCGATTATTATTTGGACAACTTTTTAAGACTTCGCAAAGTCAATAAACTCAAAGAGCTAGACTACCCCGATATTTTGCACATTTTTGACCAAAACCACCTCAATGCGGTCATCATTCAATTGGCGATTTTTGTTACGGTACTGGCGATTGGGACAATGCGCGACTATCCGGCTTTTCAAATTCCGGCGGGGGCGAGTGTCATTTTGTTGTTTACGATTTTTTTGATGTTGGCGGGAGCTTTAAATTATTGGTTGCGTGGGTGGGCTTTTACCATTACTTTGCTGTTGATTTTGGTTTTGAATTATGTGATGCGCGAGCATCTTATCATTGCCCGATATGAGGCTTATGGGTTGAATTATGAAACCAACAAAGCCGAATATTCATTGAAAAGAGTCAAAGAAATGGGCAATGACTCGCTCTATCGCCACGATTACCAATACACTTTGTTGGCTTTGGAAAATTGGAAACAAAAACATCTCAAAATCAATCCGAGCAAAAAACCCAAAATGGTGTTTGTCTGTATCAGTGGGGGCGGGCAAAGGGCGGCAGTCTGGGCAATGCGTACTTTGCAAATTGCCGACCAGTCGTTGCAAGGCAGTTTGATGAAACATACAATGCTCATCACCGGAGCTTCGGGCGGGCTGGTAGGCGCGGGTTATTTTCGAGAATTATGCTTGCGCAAAGAACTATTTTTGCGGGGCGAAGGATTAGAAAATATCAATCCTTATGAAGAAAAATATTTGGACAATATCGCCAAAGATAATTTGAATGCCATTGCCTTTAGCTTGGTGGTCAATGATATTTTTTTGGGGTTTCAAACCTTCGACTACGCCGGACAAACGTATTACAAAGACCGAGGTTTTGCTTTTGAACAACAGCTCAACCGCAACACCGGCGGCATCCTCGACAAGCCGCTTTGCGACTACAAAGAACCCGAGCTTTGGTCGTATATTCCAATGATGATTTTGTCGCCTACGGTGGTCAATGACGGGCGCAAACTGTTTATATCGCCGCTTTATACTTCGTATATGACTGTACCCAAAATTGACCAAACCCGTTTTTTGAATCAAAAAACTAAGGGCATTGAGTTTCTCAGGTTTTTTGAAGAACAAAATGCTTCGGATTTGAGGTTTTTGAGTGCCTTGCGAATGAGTGCCACCTTTCCGTATGTAACCCCTAATGTAAAATTGCCCAGCACGCCCGAAATGGAAATTATGGATGCCGGTTTATCCGATAACTTTGGCGTATCTGACGCGGTACGATTTCTTTATACTTTTCGCAATTGGATTGCTCAAAATACTTCGGGCGTAGTATTTGTCTCCATTCGAGATACGCAAAAAGACAAACCCATTGAAAAAAGTTTGGAACAATCCTTATTTCAACGAATTTTTACACCCGTAACCAGTTTTTTTGGCAATTTGGAGTATTTGCAAGACATTAGCAACGACAATATGATTGAGTTTGCCCAAGGTTGGTTTCCCAAGGGTTTTGGGGTACATCGAGTCGAGTTTCAGTATGTACCACTTTCGCAAAGCTGGCAAGAATTGCAAGAAAAAATCAAGCACCCCGAAACCCACAAAGACCCCTACAGGATTGTGAGAATCCAACGCGCTCCGCTAAGTTGGCGGCTGACCGAAAAAGAAAAAGAAAGCATCAAACGCACCATATACGAACTCCGCAACCAATATTCAATCAAGCATTTACGAAAGCTATTGAAATAACTCAGCCTCCTTTTGAAGATGCTGAGAGCTACAAAAGTTAATTAAGTACTTGAATATCAATAATTTAACGTGAATATTTTGAAACATATTAAAAAAGTACAAAAAATTGAAGTTTTAAAAAAAAACAATCCAAAATCCCTCCAAGCCGTCATCCTGCGTGGAA
>JALONJ010000372.1 GCA_025455045.1 Microscillaceae bacterium
CAATTTTATTTTTAAAATAATTGATGATTTGTCAAAAAAAGCGTATTTTTACATCATAATTAGCTCATTATCAAATAGTTACTAAAATATTCACGTTATATTATGATATTATTTAGTATTTTGAAGAAGATAAAATATTTCACAATTCTTCATAAATCATTGTACTTACTCAAATCTTCCCAAAACGGGCTTTGCTTGAGTTGCTGTTTAAAATCACTCAAAAATACCGACTTACCTTCCAATTTTTCGTACCAAGCCTTATCCACCAAGTCCCAAGCCAAACGCGCTTTGTCCGCATAAATCAAATCAAGCATCGTAGCCCACAATATTGGCGGTATAAAACCCCAACGCTGTTGGGGCTTTCCTGCCAAAACATTTACTTTGAAAGGATAATTTTTAATCGAGGCTTGATAAAAACTTTCCATAGCTTGTTTTACCAACTGCGGAATAGAATCGGCATAAGTCAAGCTATCCTTTCGCATCCATTGTGTATCTAAATGATAGGCTTGATTTTGATAACTCAAAACCACCGTTTGATAAGGCGAAGCCAAAAAATCGGCATTCCAATTGGCAAAAGTATAATCTTTGACCAATAGCTCCAATCTGCCGTCTTGGTTCAAATCACTCAACCAAGGCACAGCAAAATTGCTGACAATCTTGCCCAACAACGGGGTTTCATTCCTTGCCAAATTCAAAATATGCCATTCGGTTTGCGCCTGCTCCCCACCGCGATACGCCTGAATGATAAAATTATTCACACTGTCCTTGTCCAAATCAAACGTAGTCATCCCATCAATGGCTACATATTGCAAATGACTAAACTTAGGGGCAGAGACTTGGTAAGCCAATTCATTGTTGCGCCACACTTCAAAAACAAACGCTTTTTTTTCGGCTTGATAATATTTCTTCATTACATAGCGGCGGTAGCGTAATTTGAGCGTATCGGGCGCATCTTCGGCAGTTTGGGCTAAAACCGGCAAAGTAAAAATTAAACACCCCAAAATAATTTTTATAAATTTCATTCCAGTATAACTAATTGATTATCAATTCATTAAAACCTTATCAACAATATTTTCTGCAATCTCTATAACGAAATTTGCCTCACAAATATTTTTTTGTTGGGCATTGCCCAGTTCTCAATTTCTCAAAAACACAAAAAAAAATAAAAACTTTGTAATATCCTGCGTGTTTATGATACTTATTTATCAAATTAAATAAACCAATTTGTTTATCACAATGAAAACAATCAAAAATCTCTTGGCAATTTGTTTAATTGCCTTATTATCAGCTACTTATGCTCAAGCCCAAACCGCCGATGAAATTATAAACAAGTACATTGATGCAATTGGTGGCAAAGCCAAATGGAAAGCCCTCAAATCAATGACCCAAACCGGCAAAGCTCCTAGCCCCCAAGGTGACATTCCTTTTTTAGTGCAAGCCAAAGCCCCCAACAAGCTCAAAGTTACGGCTACTTTTCAAGGCAAAGAAATGGTTTTTCAATGCTTTGACGGAAAAGAGTTTTGGGGAGTCAATTTTATGAATATGCAAGCCGAGAAAAAAAGTGCCGAAGAAACCAAAGAAATGCAAGATGAAGCCGAATTTGAGAGCAAACTACTCGACTATGCCAGCAAAGGACACAAAATTAGCCTAGAAGGTAAAGAAACCATTGACGGAACGGAGTGCTTCAAAATCAAAATGGTTGAGAAAGACGGCGACAACGCTTATTACTTTTTTGATACCGACAATTATGTCCTCATTATGACCCGCACTTATGGCAAAAGCGGACAAATGAAAGGAATGGAAATCGAGAGCTACCTCAGCGACTACAAAGAGGTTGAAGGAATGATGATGCCACACTCTACCGAACAAAAAATCAAAGGGCAAACCATCTCCAAAATCCTCGCCGATACTATCAAAATCAACGAAGCCATCGACGACAAAATCTTTGCCTTCCCTGCCCCTGCCGGCAAATAATTTAACTCTCAAAAAAAGGCAAAACCTAAATTTTGCCTTTTTTTATAAATATTGCTAGGTAAGTAGGTGTATCACAACGAATGACTTAAAAATAATATGCACAATTAAGGCTTGCAACTAATTGATAGTCAGTCATTTATACAACTTCCCATTCTTAGCGATAGAAATTAAATAAAGTGATAATTTAATAATATAATACGCTGATTATCAGATAGATACATAATTATTCATTACACATTATTAATTTCTAATTGAATTCAATACTTCGTGAGTATTTTATAACTAGTTGATTATCAGATATTTATAAAATTTATAATTTTTCAGTTAATTGCTTGATTTTCAATTACTTAGCTCCCAACTAAAAACTAGGAACTAGAAACTTCACGAACTATTGTGAATTATTTGGGCGCAATTCCCCGCTATCGGCAAAGCCGAAGCCTCCGCGCGCGGGCGGGTGGTTTGCTTCGTAAACTTCGCTCACCACCCGCCCACGCGCGGGGTCTCCGCCATACGGCTTCTATCGGGTGCGCGAATAAATATACCTACCTTAAGTAATGCGTTAATCTAGACTCTTACAGAGCAGGCGTGCTGATGTGCTAATGACAAATCCTTACAGGACAAGTTTAAACCACTGATAATCAACTACTTATTTAATTCCTAATTCCGAATTGTTAATTCCTAATTTCTACATCAAAAAACTCATATCTTCAAAATAAATGAAAAAACTGAAATTATTTATCTATCTCATTATCAGCACTTTATCCATTCCAATCGTCCAATCCCAAACCCCCGAAGGTTTGAGCATCAAAGGCGAAGCCCTGTTTGGCGCACTACGCGCCCGCCAAATCGGACCAGCAGTAATGAGCGGACGCATCAGCGACATCGAGGGCGTAGCGCGCAACCCCAAAATGCTTTACGTAGCCGCCGCCAATGGCGGGGTCTGGAAATCCCAAAATGGTGGCACTTCCTTCGAACCTATTTTTGACAAATATACTCAATCCATTGGCAAAATTGCCGTTGACCAACTCCGCCCCGATACTATCTGGGTCGGCACCGGCGAGCCTTGGGTTCGTAACAGTGTGTCGGTTGGCACGGGCGTTTACAAAACTACCGATGGCGGCAAATCTTGGCAATTCAAGGGCTTACCCGATTCGGAACGTATCAGCGATATTGTCATTGACCCGCAAAATCCCAATACCGTTTATGTCGGCGTTTTGGGGCATTTGTGGAATGGCAATGCCGAGCGCGGCGTTTTCAAAACCACCGACGGCGGCGAAACTTGGACTAAAGTATTGTTTGTGGACGACAATACCGGCTGTGCCGATATGGATATCGACCCACGCAACCCGCAAGTAATTTATGCGACTATGTGGGAGTATCGGCGAATGCCTCACTTCTTCAACTCCGGCGGCAAGGGCAGTGCCGTTTACAAAACCATTGATGGCGGCAAAACTTGGAACAAAATCCAAACCGGTATTCCCAATGTAATGTTGGGCAGAATGGCAATCGAAATTGCGCCTTCCAAACCCGATGTAGTCTATTTGACCGTTGAAGCCAAAGACAAAGACCATCGCGGCTTGTATAAATCGACGGATGCCGGAGCCAATTGGAAAAAAATCAACAATGATTTTAATATGACCGTGCGCCCATTCTACTTTGCGCGCTTGGTTGTCGACCCCAAAAACGACAGCGTAGTCTATAAAATGGGCTTGCAATTGATTGTCAGCAAAGATGGTGGCGAAAAATTCCGCGTAGTGGGTGGTGCAGTTCATTCCGATATGCACGATGTATGGGTACACCCCCAACAAACCGAAATAGTGTATGTAGCTACCGACGGCGGTTTGTATCGGTCAATGGATGGGGCTTATACTTTCGAACATTTAAAAAGTTTGCCCTTGTCGCAATTTTATCACGTAAGTGTAGATGATGCCATTCCTTACAATGTATATGGCGGTTTGCAAGACAATGGCTCTTGGCACGGACCCTCGCGCAGTGCCAATGGCATCGAGAACCGCGATTGGGTGAATGTAGGCGGTGGAGATGGTTTTTGGGTATTTCCGCATCCCAAAAACAAAGAAACTATTTTTGCCGAATACCAAGGCGGTAATCTGTTGCGCTTCAATCGCAAAACCGAACAAAGCAAAGACATCAAACCCTACGCTCTCAAAGGCGACCCCAAACTAAGATTCAATTGGAATACGCCCATTCACATCAGTCGCAACAACCCCGAAAGAATGTATTATGGCGCGCAATTCCTATTTATTTCGGAAGATATGGGTGATACTTGGCAAAAAATCTCCCCGGATTTGACCACCAACGACCCCATCAAACAAAATACTGAAGCCTCGGGGGGCTTGACTCAAGATAACTCTTCCGCCGAAAACCATTGCACTTTGTATGCGATTGCCGAATCGCCCAAAAACGAAAAAATTATTTGGGTGGGTACTGATGACGGCAATTTGCAAATCACGCAAGATGGCGGCAAAACTTGGACAAATGTAACCGCCAATGTAGCGGGCTTGCCCAAAAACACGTGGGTTAGTTTTGTCGAACCTTCTAATTTTGACCCCAATACTTGTTATGTTACTTTTGACGGACACCGCCACGGCGACAAAAAAGTGTATGTTTACAAAACCACCGACTTGGGCAAAACTTGGACACCCATTGCCACTCCCGAAATCAAAGGCTTTGCCCACGTGATTAAAGAGGATTTAAAAAACCCGAATTTATTATTTGTCGGCACCGAATTTGGCTTATTTATTTCGGTTGATGGCGGCAAAAACTGGTCGCAATTTATGAATAATATGCCGCCGGTAGCCGTAATGGATATGGCAATTCACCCAAGCCAAGATGATTTAGTTTTGGCAACCCACGGGCGCGGAGTCATTATTATTGATGATATTACCCCTTTGCGCCAAATCAACAAAGATATTTTGGCAAAAGATGTGCATTTCTTTGAAATGAAACCCGTAGTATTTGCCAATCCTAGTGGATTTCAAGATTTTACCGGCGATGGCGAGTTTGTAGGGGCTAATCCGAGCGACAATGCCCAAATCACTTACTACTTGCGTAAGCGACATACCTTTGGCGATATGTATTTGGAAGTATTTGATGAAAGTGGCAAACTCATTCAAAAACTTGCTGCCGGAAAAGGTGCCGGAATCAACCGCGTAGAATGGGCAACTCGCCTCAAACGCCCCAAAGTAGCCACGGGTCAAACCATTACTTTTGGCGGATTTAGCGGTCCTACCTTGCCCGAAGGCAAATACACCGTCAAGATGACCAAAGGCAAAGAAACTTATACCACTTACTTGACTTTGACTGCCAACCCAAACTTGCCTTATACTTCAGAGGAACGCAAATTGCAACAACAAACTGCCCTCAAATTGTATGATATGACCGAGCAATTGGCTTACATTGCCGATGGCGTACAATCGATGAAAAAACAAGCCGATGAAAAAGCCAAATCTTCTAAAAAATTGGCAAAAACCCTCACGGCATTTAGCTTAGAAATGGAAAATTTGAATAAAAAACTCGTCATTACTACCGGCGACAATTATGTGGCTTCGGCAGAACCCCAATTGCGCGAAAAAATCTCGGAAGTATATGGCTCAGTAGCCAATTTTGCCGGACGACCTTCCAATTCACAAATTGAGAGTATGAAAACCCTTGACGCTGATTTGCAGGCAATTCAAAAGAAATTTGATGAAGTTCGGGATAAAAAACTTCCAGTCATCAATAAACAATTGACTGCCGAGAAAATCGAAGAAATCAAAATCAAAACTTGGGAAGAGTTTAAGAAAATTGACTCGGAATAACCATAGTTCCAAGAGTTTCGGGTTTCTAGTTCCGAGTTTCTAGTTCCGAGTTTCGGGTTTCGGGTTTCTAGTTTCGGGTTTCTAGTTGAAAGCTAACTACTTGAAAATCAGGCAATTATATAAAAGTTAAATATTTTATAAAATACTGATAATCTTTGACTTTTGACAAATGGAATGTACCACAGCCTGTCTAGGCTGTGGTACAATTTTTATAATTCATTGATAATCAATTTTTACAAAATCTCAACAAAGTATTGTAATAAAAAGCGGTCAAGTTGCTAAACTTGACCGCAATTCCCACTGTAGAAATTTTAAACGAATGTTTGATTTTTTAGAATATTTAAAAATAGGCTTTCTGTAACTAATTGATAATGAGGTGATTATAAATA
>JALONJ010000373.1 GCA_025455045.1 Microscillaceae bacterium
AATATTCATTTTGCTTGGTAATGTTCAGAATCACTGAAAAGCGAGAGCTTTTCAGAATTCAATGGAATTGCCGAAGGCAATTCCTGAAAAGTGGTGAAGGACCTGATATTTTACATAAATAGCTCATTATCAAGCCATTAGCTAATAGGCGAATTGTGTCATTTATCTATCCGAAATTAATTTGCCCAAAAGTTTGTTTCAATATTTGAGTTGCTTGTGGTATTTGGTGATATTTATTAAAAATATATAACTACCTGATTATCAGTATTTTATAAATTTTTAATTCATTTAAAAGCCAAGTAAACCGGCGACAAATTTTTTCAAAACTTTTTATAACTTATCTTTGCAAACATTTTTTAAATATTATGGCAAATATCGAGAAAATCCATTGTTTGATTATTGGTTCCGGTCCGGCGGGTTATACTGCCGCTATTTATGCCGCCAGAGCCGGTTTGAAGCCGGTTTTGTATCAAGGCAACGAGCCCGGCGGGCAATTGATGCTTACTACTGATGTTGAGAACTTCCCGGGCTACCCAGCAGGCATTGGCGGACCACAAATGATGGCTGATTTTCAAGCTCAAGCCGAAAGATTGGGAGCTGAAATCAGAAGTGGCTTTGCTACGGCGGTTGATTTTGCGGGCGGTAAACGCCTCGTCGAAATCAATGGCGGCGAAAAAATGATTGAAGCCGATGCTATCATCATCTCGACCGGAGCTTCGGCTAAGTGGTTGGGAATGGAATCGGAAATGCGCCTCCGCGATTGTGGCGGCGGGGTATCGTCTTGTGCGGTGTGCGATGGCTTTTTTCATCGGGGCAAAGACGTAATGGTAGTAGGAGGTGGCGATACTGCCGCCGAAGACGCTTCGTATCTGTCAAACATTTGCCGAAAAGTATATCTCGTGGTACGCCGAGACGAAATGCGAGCTTCGTATATGATGCAACAACGCGTAAAAAGCAAAGCCAATATTGAGATTTTGTGGAACACTGTACCCGAAGAAGTGCTTGGTAATGAGACCGTTACGGGCGTAAGAGTCAAAAACTTGATTACCCAAGAAACCCAAGATTTGCCTATCAGTGGTTTTTTTGTAGCCATCGGACATACTCCTAATACCCATATTTTTAAAGAATATTTGGAAATGGACGAAACCGGCTACCTTATCACCCAAAAAGGCTCAACCCATACCAATTTGGCGGGCGTTTTTGCTTGTGGCGATGTGCAAGACAAAACCTATCGCCAAGCGATTACGGCGGCGGGTACCGGCTGTATGGCGGCTTTAGATGCCGAAAGATATTTGGCTACCAAAGCAGTTTTGGCGGCGCACTAAACTGCCCACAAAACTAAATTTTATTAAATTAATTTTGACTTTCAACATATTTTCTCGAAGTTAGTAGTTCATTTACAGGCTCTTAGCTATCTTTGCCTAGTGTTGGTAAATGAATTGCTTACTTTTTTTACCTAAAAGTATTTTTATGAGCAAGTTTATAACGACTTTGATTTTGTGTTTGTGCGCTTCCTTAGCGTTTGCTCAAGTAGAAAATCCAAAAAAATTTGAGAACGGAAAAACAATTACCGTTCCTGCCCAAAAAAAAGACACCCTCAAATTAGTCAATCCGGGCAAACAAAAGCCCGATACTACTGCCAAAAAGACTTTGCCCAAGTCTAATCCTACTAACCAAGATAAAGAAGGCTTGTCGGATATTGGTAGTTTCAATCCTTTCAAAGCCTCGACCATAGTTACGCGTGATACCCTTGCTAAGGGCTTGAACGAACTAAAAGTGGTCAAAATCACCGAAGAACTCAAGGTGGACTGTGTATGGGTCAAAGCCGCCGAATACTATTCGGTATGGGACTCCAAAAATGTAAACCCTTATGGCAGAGATGCCTCCAAATTCAAAGATACGCTTCATTTTACTTTATATAATTACGCCACCGGCGAGCTGTGGTCAGCCCCGATGGACGTAACTCTGCAAACTTCCGGCTTTGGCTATCGTTGGGGTAGGTTTCACCACGGTATAGACTTAAATTTGCAAATTGGTACGCCGATTTATTCGGTTTTTGATGGCATTGTTCGTATTTCAGGTTTTCACGGCTACGGCTATGGCAATTATATCGTAGTTCGCCACCGCAACGGCTTAGAAACGCTCTACGCACACCTTAGTACGCGCAAAGTAGAAGTAGGACAAGTAGTAAAAGCCGGACAACTCATTGGCTTGGGCGGCAGTACCGGCTGGAGTACGGGACCACACTTGCACTTTGAGGTACGCTATGCCGGCAATACTTTTAACCCGACTTTGATGTATGACTTTAGCAAAGACGAACAACTCATTACGGATAAATTTACCTTGATGCCACAACATTTTTCGCACTTGGGCAATTTGGTACGGCAAAAAGTAACCCATCGAGTAGCCGAAGGCGAAACCCTCTCCATCATCAGTGCCAAATACAATGTGCCGGTTTATACCCTTGCCAAAATGAATCAAATCACTATCAATGCTGTACTCAAAGTAGGGCAAGTTTTGGTGATTCGCTAGGTAATGAAATAGCCGAAGATTTTAATGTAACACTTTGGTTATCAGTTATTTAACCTACTGCGTTACGTTATTTTTAAATTATTTATTGATAAGTACTTGCGAGTATATGATGGGTGCATTTCAAATTTACCACCTATTATCCTCTCCTTCGGAGAGGGCAGGGTGAGGCAAAAGAAATGCGTAAATTTGAAATGCACCCGTATTTGATTTATATTATAAATCATATAATTCATTCATTATCAGCCCATTAGCATATCGGCATATTTATTTTGATGAATTGCTTACCAGCTAAAACTATATATTTTGGATATGAGTTATACAATTTAGAAATTGATTGTAAACCAAATTTGGGCAAACAAAATTTTGATACCCAAAATTTAGCTCTATCAAAAAATGAAAATCCAAGTTGAAAAAATAAATACCCTAGCCGGACACCGCGACTGCATTTATACCCTTGCTGCCAACCCAACAGACACTCACTTTTTTTCGGCAGGGGGCGATGGAATGGTGGCTCGCTGGGACTTACACCAGCCCGAAATCGGCGAATTGATAGCCAAAATTCCCAATTCGGTGTATGCACTAGCTACTATTCCAACACAAAATCACTTGCTGATTGGACAAAATTATGAAGGTTTGCATTGGATTGACCTTGCCAGCAAACAGGAAATCGCCTCGCTCAAAATTACCAATGCTGCTATATTTGATATACAAATCATTGATAATCAGGCTTTTGTAGCTTGTGGCGATGGGGTAGTGATTGTCGTGGATATGCCCACGATGAATGTGCGCAAACACCTCAAAGCCTCCGACAAAAGTGCGCGCTGTTTGGCTATCAATCCACTTACTCGAGAGTTTGCCGTGGGGTATTCCGATAATTTTATTCGAGTGTTTGACTTGAATACGCTTGACTTGAAGTATGCTTGGCAAGCCCACAAAAATTCGATTTTTACCTTGCAATATAGCCCTGATTTTGCCTATTTGTTGAGTGGCAGCCGCGATGCCCACCTCAAGATATGGCAAGTAGCCCCCCGATATCCGGTAGTACAATCTATAGTAGCGCATCTCTATGCGCTCAACCACTTGGTTTTTAGCCCTGACGGGCAGTATTTTGCCACTTGTAGTATGGACAAATCTATCAAAGTATGGTCAGCCCACACTTGGCAACTGCTCAAGGTAATTGACAAGGCTCGCCACGCCGGACACGCCACTTCGGTCAATAAATTGTGGTGGTCAGACTACCAAAACCTCCTTATTTCGGCTAGTGATGATAGAATGATCTCCATCTGGAAACTTGATTTTTTGGAAAGTTGATAAAGCCCAGCAATTCTCACCTTAGTATATATAACTCATAGACCGTGTCCGCCTCTAGCGGAACTTGTCCGCCTCTAACGGATTAGCAAAGAGTTAAAAATGTGGGCAAATGATTGTTTTATAACTATTTGATTATCAAGTATTCATAAAATTGTAACCCAGCCTTTAGGCTGTGGTACAGTTTTATGAATACTTGATAATCTTTGACTTTTGACAAATAAGAATGTATCACAGCCTTTAGGCTGTGGGAGGCACAGCCTGAAGGCTGTGGTACAGTTTTATGAATCCTTGATAATCTTTGACTTTTGACAAATAAGAATGTACCACATTTAGAATATTTTTTTGATAACACATTGATTTTCAGTTAATTATAAAAATATTCATTTTACATTATTCACTATTCATTCCTAATTGATTACTCGCTTATTTTTTTTGCTTCGGTTTTTAAGAGATTAAAAACTTCGGCGTTTACTTTTTTATCGGTTTTGATTTCTAAAATTTTAGCTTGAGTAGCGGGGGCAAAAAAATCCCTCAGACAAACGCTTAATTCTGCCAAATTTTCGGCGATGTGATACTGTAAATTAAAATCTTGGGCTGTATTTTGGGCATTGAGCGAGTGATAGGTCTCGAAATATTCTGCCAATTCGGGTTGGCGGCTGGGTCCTTCAATCATTCTAAATATATTGCCACTTTGATTATTCAACAAAATAATGCGCAAATTGGCAGGCAGATAATTGTGCCACAGCCCATTGCGGTCATAGAAAAACGCTAAATCGCCGGTCAATAAACTCACAATTTTATCCGACTCAAGCATTGCCGCACCCACTGCCGTAGCCGTACTACCATCGATGCCACTCGTGCCACGATTGGCGAAAACTTGGATATTGGTTACTTGATGCAAACCAAAAAAATTGGCGTAGCGTACCGACATACTGTTTGCCAAATGCAAAATACTGTCGTTGGGTAAGGCTTGCATTAGCTCGCCAACTATATGCAACTCATTGAAAATCAAAGATTTATCATCAGGCTTGAATTGATAAATCAGTTTCGCACCTTTTTGATTGAGGCTTTGCCAGCGTTGATTGTAGTCGTTTTCTTCGCCTTCTTCGTCTCGCTCAAGCATTGTCTGAAAATCTAAATCGGCGTACAACTGCCCAAAAAAATAAGTCGGCTCCGTGCGAATGTGATGCGTAAGGGTTTGAAACGTATCGGCGGGTGTACCGGCAGCTTGAATATGCCAATGCTGGCGGGGTTTATGATTACGTAAAAAAATCTTTAAGTTCTTAGAAATCAAGGACTTACCACAAGTAATCAACAAATCAGGTTGTAATTTTTGCTTCATTGCTGGGTCGCTACTCATCAAAAAAATATCGTGAAAGCGAATCAACTCGGGCAAGGTATGGGCATTGGCAATCACATCGCCCACTATAGGTACTCTAAAATCTTGATACAGCATTTGCAAAGCCTTGAGAAGCTCAGGCTGGGCATAGTCTTGCCCCAATACAATCAATTTTTGGTCGGCATCTTCCCAATCAGCCAATAATTCATTCCAAATAGGTTTAGGTATAATTGCTTGATTATCAATGATTTGTATAATTTTTACTTTTTTGTCATAGCTTACTTCTTCGGTTGGTTCAGGATAAAAAGGTTCACGAATCGGCACATTGATATGCACCGGTCCGTAAGGGGCAGTTTTCATCAAGTTAATCGCCTCATTCACAAGGCGTTGAATGTGCCAAACCGCATCTGGATGGGTATAATCGGCGGGTAATTCAAAACTAGCCTTGCAATGTTTGCCAAAAATATCGCGTTGATGAATGGCTTGCCCGTCTTGCTGGTCAATCCATTCGGGGGGGCGGTCAGCCGTCAATATCAACAAAGGAATTTGCTGATAAAATGCCTCTGCCACCGCCGGAGCGTAATTATACACGGCCGTTCCCGAAGTACAAGCAAGGGCTACCCACGTGGGTGACTCCGCGTGCAAAATCGCAGTCTGTATCAACTGATTAGCCATACCCAAAGCTACAAAAGCCGCCGAGCGTTCATCGGTTATCGTAAAGGTCTCGATTTGGGGGTGTCTTACCATTGCAATTGCCAAGTGCGCCACCCTAGACCCGGGCGACAATACCACTCGGCGCAAGCCCTGACGAGCGCATATTTCGGCTATATTCAAAATCGGTTGCAACAACATAGTAATGTGTTAATTATAAAATGTACCAATGTAACGTGAATATTTTGAAATATATTAAAAAAGTACAAAAAATTAAATTTTTAAAAAAACAATCCAAAATCCCCCAAGTCGTCATCCTGCGTGGAACTTT
>JALONJ010000374.1 GCA_025455045.1 Microscillaceae bacterium
TGCTTGCCTGTGGGGACACAGGCAAGGGCATAGAATTAGGTTGCCTGTGAGGACACAGGCAACGGCATTAGTAAAAAGAAGATGAAAGAATATTTTTTTTAAGATGCTGATAATGAGGTATTTATAAATATTTTGGTTCTTCCAACTTTTTAGCGCGTGCTTGCCTGTGGGGACACAGGCAAGGGCATTAAACCCAAAAAAAGTGTCATTCCTCCTTTCGGTTGGAATGACAAAAAATATTTTTTCTGCAAAGATGACAAAACCTTAATCTTTGATATACTCCTTGTTGCCTTTGGAATTGATATAATAACGCCCGCCTCGCGGACCTTGGTAGATAGTGCGCCCTTTGGCATCTTTGCCCACTACTTTGTCATCTTTGTCGGGGTTGGCTTTGTTGGTTACGGTAGTAGTAGTTTTTTTGGGCGGATTGTTGGTCTTTTTCACCGCATTGGTACTCGGCTTTTTGGTGGTAGTTTTGGCTTTGGTGGTTTGTGCCGATACTCCGGCAATGGTAAAAGCACTAAAAAGTAAGAATAGATAAATAAATTTTTTCATTTTGTTAAGGGTTTAAGTTACAAATTATTCATTTTCTCTAGCAATTAATCAACCATTTGTGCATTGCGGGGCGATATTTGCCCAATGCAAAAAAAAGCATTGCCAAATATAGCAATGCTCCTTATTATCTATCCAATTCAAATTGCTTGATGCAAATTAGCTCTTTTTAGCTTTTTGTTGAGCGCGATATTGCTCAAAAAAACCGGCTTTATCGGCAGGTAACGATTTTTTGACGGCTTCGTCGCG
The DNA here is from genome assembly GCA_025455045.1 of Microscillaceae bacterium. GTDB lineage: Bacteria > Bacteroidota > Bacteroidia > Cytophagales > Microscillaceae > JALONJ01. Next base: position 802 of record JALONJ010000374.1, read on the forward strand.
GTTGGGTTCTAGTTTGGCACGGTCAGCTTTGATGGCTTCAATTTCTTTTTTCAATGCCTCTTGCATTTCCGTAATTTTGGCTTTTTTGCCATCAATATCCGCTTTTTCTTTCTCGATTTCGGCTTTTATTTTATCGGCTTCTTCTTGCGAAGCTACAGTTTGACCGCCTTTTTGCTCCAAAGCGGTAGATTGAGTATTGACTTCGGCTACCAAAGCGTCCATTTTTTGTTTGCCTTTCATCATAGTTTCTTGGCGCATTTTGAGGGAGTCTTGACCGAGTTCGAAATCGGTATAGGCTTTCAAAATGGCTTTTTTCTCGTTGGCATTCAATTTTTTGGTGGCATCAGTAATTTTGGAATCAATGAAAGCATAAATTGAATTTACTTTTGCCTGCGCTTTTTGGGCGGCAGATTGGGGGGCTTGAGCAAGCCCTAGATTTGCAAATACAGCGACAGCGATAAGGCTTAATAATAATTTTTTAACCATCATAATTGACTTGATTTTTTTGTTTAAAATATTCTTTTAAAAAACGGCTGTAAAGCTAAAAACTTTTATATTGATAAAGAAGTTTTGCAAAAAAAATTGATTTTGCCAGTTTTAGGAATGATGACAAAATAAGGTAAACGCTTACAAATATATAAATAGCTGATAATCAGGTAGTTATATAATTACTAATTTTTTAGTACTGCCAAAACTTGCCCTGCTGGTCAATATAGCGTTCTCGTCCGCGAAAAATCACCCAAGCCAAGCCATTGTCAAATCCACTGGCATCATCGTATTGATAGGGTATGACCAATTGTTGGTCTAAGTTGATAAAACCATATTTGCCTTCACTTTTGACCGGTATCAAGCCATCGCCATATTCGCCCATATTGTCGTAGATATTGAATATCACTATTTTGCCTTGCCAATCAACTAAACCATATTTTTGGGTCTGTTTGAATACGGCAAAACCTTGATTAAAAATACCAATTGAATCAAATTCCATTGGGGCAAGCCAGCCGGTTATGCCATAAATTCCAAATTTTTCGGCAGTGCCTACTACTGCCGTATGTTGCTCATTTTCAATGACATAAGTGTATTTTTGGCGGAGCAATTTTAGGGTTTGTTGCCAATCGGCATCGCGTAGAGTTTGCTGATTTTCGCGGTAGCGTTCCAACTTATTTTTTACTTCTTGTTGGGTAAGTTCAGGGCGTATAAACAAAGAGGAAGCAAAAAAGAAAGTCGAGATAGCAAACACCAAACCGGCAAATGAAGTAGCATAATCTTTGACTCTTGAGTGGCTATGGGGGCGAGCATAAATTCGAGTGGAGGCTTCGGCAGGCTTGGGCTGGCGGGGCAGTGGCTGCGGGTTTTGATAAAAACCGGCAATCGCCCGAAAATCCTTCAAGCCTTCGCACCACTCTGCCGCCGAAGGGCGCAAACTAGGCAAGCGATAGCCCTTGTCAAATGCTTGTATAAAAAGATTTTTTACCTCAAAATTTAAAGCCTCAAAATTGGCGTGCGGTTTAGGCACAACTTCCAGATAATCAGCCATTTGCCCAAAGGGAAACAAACCGGCTTCGATTTTTTCTTCGTGCGAAACCAAGTGGCTGTATTCGCCCTTGCCACTGACGGCAAAAGGGTGCAAACCAAACAAAACTTTGTAAAATACCACCGACATCGAGAACCTATCCCAAGTTTCGGGAATAAAATCGTGCTTTACTTGCAATTGCTTGCGCTCGGGCGGGCTGTATTCCATTGTAAGTTTATCAACCGAAAACTTAACTTGTTGGTTTTCAAGCACTTCTATCGAGTCTAAGTCAATTAAAGAAACTTGCCCATTGAGTTTGATTTTGATATTTTCAGGTTTTATATCTGCCAATACATAGTGTTGGTTTTGATGAATTTGACTGAGTGCCGAAGCAATATTATAACAGAGCTTGGCGCGGTTGTGGAAGCCATCTAGGCTCGCGCGGCTGTATTTTTCGTGCCACTCCGGGGGGAGTTTATCCGATATAGTGAGGCTACACAAGTAAGTCAAATCTACACCACTCACGGCTTTTCGCATCAAATGCCCCACAAATTGGGCTTGATGATAAACAATATCTTCAATCCAAATCACCGAAAACTCATCGGTCAAAGGCGGCGGATTTTTGATTAAATATTCCAGTTTTTGGGCTTTTTGGTGAGTGCGCTCGCTGGGATGATAGATTTTTACCACAAAATCTTGCAAAGTTGGAGGATTGATAACTTCATATACTTTGCCTTCACCGCCTTCGCCCAAGACGGTTTCCGAAATTTCAATTTCACCGTACTGGGTGGTTTGTAATTTGATAAACATTATGTAAAGGATTAATGACTTTCATTGATATTATTCTTGTATCGTCAGGTTATAATTCTTACGTTTTTTATCAATTGGTAGATAGTAAAAAAGCTGGGGAATTGATAGCGATTTTATAACTAATTGATAATCAATTGATTACAAAAAAACGGCAAATATTTTTTACACTGCTTCTAAGTATTTAGGTTAAAATAGCACAAAATTTTCATCATTTCAATTTCTCAGCCCGATTTTTTTGAATCAAATCCAAAGTAAAATTCAATACGCGGTCATAGGCTTTTAGTTCGTCCTCGATGGTGTTTTTTACTTCGTGGTGCGGTACTACTCCACGATTTTTGTAGGGGTAAGCCGGAATATTTTTAATCCATCGCTCAATCGGCACTTCCAGCACCAAATTGGTATTGGGCAAGGCAATATCCACAAAATCGCCGCCATTGAGACCATTTGCCCCGCCGGAGGTTTCTTCGCCCACAATTTTGCCGCGCCGATGCGCATACACCAAAGCTGCAAACAAACTAGCCGCCGAAAAGGTCCGTTTGCCCGTAAGCACATACACATTGCCCAAGTAGGGGTTTTTCTTGGGCTTTTGTGGCTCCAAAAATTTATAATAGTTGGGTTTTACGACATAACCCGAATCGGTAAACTGCACACGGCGCGGGTTGTGAATGGTAGTTTTGGATAAATCAGTAAGTTGCAACTGGCTCAGTTTTTTGTCGCTCGTAACTTGCACTCTATCCAAAAATTTGTACGGTTTTTCGCGCAAATAGCCAAACAATTCATTGGCATACAGCATTTCACCGCCACTATTGCCGCGTACATCAATCACCAAATCGGGAATGTCTTGCACATACAATTCTCGAAAAACAGCTTTGATGTATTTGGAAAACTTTTGGCGCGAAAATTTAATATCCACCGGCAAAAACGAATTGATGGTAAGCACGGCAACCCCTATCGAGTCCAGAATTTTAAAATCTAAAGCCTTATTTTTTTCCAATTCTTGGTAATACCGTTTGTCATAAGTCCGCAAAAAATCGGAATCTTGGGCTTGTACGCGATACGTGATGGGCTGTTTGGTCTGATAATCAATACATTCCAATACAAAACTGTCGGCTTGAGCAATCAACAAATCATAATAATTGGGAAAATCACTTTCCAAACTCTCCCACTTGCCCTGCCCGCCCAGGGCATCAGCCGCTACTGCCGGAAGCATTTTTTGTAAAATGTTTTGAATTGTCAATCCATTGATTTTCAAGACCTCCGAACCCAAAGTAATTGCGGAGTTTTCGGTATAATTGAAGCGAATAAAAGCTCTGTTGTCTTCAAATTTCAAATCTAAAGGCAATCTTTTGCCCTGATTTTGATAAAAATAAGAAGGGTCAAGAATGGTATGCCCGCAGTGAATATCGGCAATAAGCGGAGCCAAGACCTGATAAAACTCGGCTTCGGTCATTGGGCGGTTGAGCAGGTTGTAGGTGCTGTCCATTTTTTTCTCCATTTGCGCTTTGGGGGTAAACCAGTACAGCCCCGGGTGGGCTTTTTCCAGTACCCAGCGCATAATCATAAAATCGGATTGCAGTTGTTGGGGAACATATTGATAATTGGGGTCATAATCAGCCCCTTCGTTTTTTTGGGCAAATCCGACCGTACAAGCCAGCATTATTAAAGTAAAAAAAGGTAATATTTTTTTTAAATATCTGGTAATCAATGATTTATAAAAAAAAATAGTATCATATAAACCATCAACCCGAACATTGGCAGGTAATCTTGAAAAGTGAATGAGCATAGGGCGTTTATTAAAAAAAATTTTATTTTAATCTTAGCGAAAATCCCGCAACTTTGTTGAGTTTTTAATCTTTTTTTTGCAATTAATTCTATGAGATACTGGTTTTATCTGATTTTTGGGCTTTTGTGCCATTGTCGGTCTGATGTTTCGAAACAAATCCCCCAACTCACGCGCGCCAAAGCCGATTTTTTGGCAAATGTAGATATGTTGTTGGATTTAGAAGTTTTGCAAAAAAAGTTGGATAGTGCCGGTATTAGCCCCGATGATATATTTGCCTATTGCCGACAAAGCCAAGCCCAAACGCGCAAAGTATTGCTAATCAAGGCTTTGTATGAAGGTATGCAAAATTATTTGCAAGAAGAAAACCCCAATTATTGGCTGGCAATTATGTATAATCTTGACCGCTTTGCCGAAAATATTTTCATATTCAAAGAAAAAAAACATCAAAGTTTTATGGATATAGGCTCGGGCAACGGCGAAAAACCCTACGCCGCCTTGTGTTTGGGCTTTGCCAAGGCTTATGGCTTGGAATACTCGGATAGTTTGGTGAAAATCAGCCGTCAATCGCTCCAAAGCTTGATCAAAAGACAACAAATGGAAATTATCCACGCCGATGCCCTGCAAACCGACCCCAAATTGTACCAAACTATTGATTTTATTTATATGTATTCGCCTATCAAAAACCACCAAAAACAGGCACAACTCTACCACCGCGTAATGCAAAATATGCACGAAGGCGCAATATTGCTCGAGATGCGAATGGTTTATCGCCAAGAATTGGAAACCCTTAGCGGTTACAAAATTCCTGAATTGATGGATTTGGTGGTCAAGAAAGAAAAAGGCAAATATTATTATGCTCGACATTTTGTCGGGGGGCGAAAAGAATGGTATGAGTTGAAAAAGAATGAGTAGCCCCTCCAACTCCTCCGAAAGGGAAAAGTTTGTTTTATACTCAAAATCGATTGGTTTTGAACTTTGGCAAAGTTTAAAACTTTGCCGAAGGTGAATAAAGCAATTTTTGTTTGAAAAATCTCTTTTGATTGCGTATAATTTTGAACTATGGCACACAATCCAACATAATTGCCGAAAAGTTGTGAAAAACTCAGCAATTCCCACTGTAGAAATTTTAAACGAATGTTTGATTTTTTCGAATATTTAAAAATAGGCTTTCTGTAACTAATTGATAATGAGGTGATTATAAATACACTTTTTTTACAACTTTCTTTTTTCTTGATAAAAAAGAAACAA
>JALONJ010000375.1 GCA_025455045.1 Microscillaceae bacterium
GAAGAGACTATTCAATATGCCCAAATTTTATTTGGGCAAAATATCAAAGAGTTCCTTAATACAACTAGAAGTTAACATTACTGCCCCGGAGGGGGTTCTGTTCCGAGTTGTTTACTAAGTGTCTGATAATCAGCTAGTTATACAAAACACTTAAAGTAACATAACTTGTTGATTATCAATCACTTACAAAAAATTTCCGAAGTATTATTAAGAACAAGAAAAAATAATGCAAACAATATTTTCTGATAACATACTGATTTTCAGGTAATTAAAAAATTATTAACTTTACATTATTCATTCTTCATTACTCATTGACTGAGTCTGCCTCTGGCTGATACCCAAACAATTATATATTTTTTTGATTCCTAATTATGAATTCCTAATTCTTAAGTACTTGTGCATTGGCAATAAAATGATAACTTGCTTTACAAAAAATGAAATTTTATGCAAAAGAATATCTTAATTCATAAGTATCTGATTATCAGTGCTTTAGTTTTTTGTTGTTGTTTTCAAAGCTATGCTCAAATCACCGGTGCGCTCAAAGTATCGGTTACTTTTCCTAACCAAAAGGGTGCAAGTCCTTTAGATGGGCGATTGATGCTGTTTTTAGCCAACAACAATAAACAAGAGCCACGTTTTCAAATCAAAGACGAACCCGACACCCAACTAATGTTTGGGGCTGATGTAGAAAATTGGCAAGCCGGTCAAGAATTTGTTTTAGAAGATAAAAATACTTTTGGCTACCCGATTCAAAAAATGGCAAATCTCCCCGCCGGTGAATACTATGTGCAGGTTTTGCTCCACAAATACGAAACCTTCAAACGCGCTGACGGGCATACCGTAAAACTGCCGATGGATAGAGGCGAAGGGCAAAACTTTAGAATTGCTCCGGGTAATATATACAGTAAAGTGTTGAAAATCAGCTACAATCCTCAACAGAGCCAAGTCATCAAATTGGTTTTAGACCAAGAAAACCCACCCATTCCTGAACCCAAAGACACCAAATACATCAAACATATCAAAATACAAAGCGAACGACTGACTAAGTTTTGGGGCAGACCTATGTATTTGGGCGCGCACGTATTGCTTCCCGAAGGCTTCGATACGCACCCCCAAGCCCGCTACCCCTTGATGATTTATCACGGACATTTTCCGAGCGATTTTGGGGGCTTTAGCGAAAATCCCCCCGACCCCAAAATGGACACAACCGACTACATCGACCGTTTTAAAATCTATGGCTATAAAAAACGAGTGGCTCAGGAAGCCTACGATTTTTATAAAACGTGGACTAGCTCGGACTTTCCGCGCTTTTTGATAATCGAGATTCAGCACGCCAATCCTTTTTATGACGACTCGTATGCGGTCAATTCTGCCAATTTAGGTCCTTATGGCGATGCCATTATGTATGAATTATTGCCCTATATCGAGCAAAAATTTCGCGGTATCGGGCAGGGCTGGGCAAGATTTACCTATGGCGGTTCTACCGGCGGCTGGGAGGCTTTGGCAGTCCAAATATTTTATCCTGATGAGTTCAATGGTTGTTTTGCGGCTTGCCCCGACCCCATCGACTTTCGGGCTTATACTTCGGTCAATATTTATCAAGACAAAAATGCCTATTATTATGACAGCCCCTATAAAAAACCCTTGCGACCGGGCAAGCGCAATTATTTGGGCGAAATCGCTTGTAGTTTGCAAGATATGAACCACCGCGAGTTGGCACAAGGTAGCAAAAGTCGCTCCGGCGACCAGTTTGATATTTGGGAAGCGGTGTATTCGCCGGTAGGCAAAGACGGCTATCCAAAACCGATTTGGAACAAACTCACTGGCGAAATTGACCGCGAAGTAGCCAACTACTGGCGCGAAAACTACGACCTGCGCCATATCTTGGCACGCGATTGGGCAAAATTGGGTCCCAAATTGCGGGGCAAAATTCATATTTATTGTGGCGATATGGACAATTATTATTTGAACAATGCCGTGTATTTGATGGAAGATTTTTTGAAAAAAACCAACAACCCACCTTATGAAGGCGAAGTGGACTATGGCGATCGCGCCGAACACTGTTGGAATGGCGACCATACCCAGCCCAATTACATCTCACGCTTGCGTTACAATACAATGTATGTCAAAAAAATAATGCAAAGAATAGAAAAAACCGCCCCACAAGGTGCTGATTTGAAAAGTTGGCGGTATTAAAAAAGACAGAATTGTGGAGAAATAAATAGTTAAATGAAAGTCCGCCGGGTGTATTTCAAATTTACGTTTTAAGATCTCACCCCTGCCCTCTCCTCTGAGAGAGGGAATTTAAGGAATAAATTTGAAATGCACCCAGTCCGCCAGAGGCGAGACACGTCAGTAGGTGGCCAAAAAATATCGTTTACGTTATTTTTTAATCAATCGACTGGGTCTGCCTTGGGCGAAACTTGTCCGCCCCAGGCAGATATAGTCAATTAGCTATAAAAATATTCACCTCATTTCACTTCAAAATTGAGCATTTCTTTAGCTTCAATAAAACCCACCAAACGGTCGCCGATTTGGACCGGACCCACGCCGGCAGGTGTACCCGTAAATATCAAATCGCCGGTTTTGAGCGTAAAAAACTTAGACAAGTAGGCAATAATAAAATTGAAATCAAACAACATCATACTGGTATTGCCTTGTTGCTTGAGTTCGCCATTGACTTGCAAACTAAAATTGATGTTTTTTAAATCGGCAAAATCACTCACCGGCAAAAAAGTATCTGACATTGGTGCCGAACCATTAAAACCCTTGGCAATAGTCCACGGCAGGCCCTTTTCTTTGGCTTTGGTTTGTAGGTCGCGGGCCGTAAAATCAATGCCCAACCCGATAGCATCAAAGTATTTGGGGGCAAATTTTTCGTCGATATTTTTGCCTTCTTTGCTTATTTTCAAGACCAGTTCTACTTCGTAGTGTATATCTTGACTATAATCAGGGTAATAAAAAGCCTCGTTGTGGCGCAAAATCGCCGTATCGGGTTTCATAAATATAACCGGCTCGCCGGTTTGTTGGTTGTTGAGTTCTTTGATGTGTTCGGCGTAGTTGCGCCCAATGGCTAAAATTTTCATAGTTCGTTCTTATTAATTCAACTTGAATTTTTGATAACTAATTGATTATCAGTTATTTATATTTGAAAAAAATAGATTATTTTGACAAATAAGCGTTTTTTATTAAAAACAAAGTTGCATAATTTTTATATTTTTAGAAAATAAATAATTGTCTGTGCCACAGGTCTAATAATTATTTATTTTCTAAAAATAGCCTTTAATTAATTGATAATCAATATTTTATAAAATTTATTTGACTTTTATTCCTAAAAATAATCTTTGAAATTTATAAATAAAATTTGTATTTTTTTAATAATATTTCAAAATATTCACGTTAATTTTTAATGCCTTATTTCCCCAAGCGTTGTTTCAAAACTTGACAAGTCCAAGCCACCGTTTCAGCAAGGGGGCGAAATTGAAAATTGAGCGTTTGACATATTTTATCATTGGCATAGTAAAACGAAGTTTGGGCAATGCGGGCGGTTTCTTTGGTTACTAGGGGAGCTTTGCCCGTAAGCATTGAAGTAAAAGCAAAAAAACGCCAAGCTATTTCGGCAATCCACGAATTAATGGGGTACTTGGGCTTCTTTTTTTGAAAATTTTGGGCTATCAGTTCGAAACAATCCTCGAAGCTGGTTTTTCCGGCATTGATAATAAATCTTTGATTCTCAATCGGTGATACCAATAGTTGTTGGGCAATATCGGCAACATCGCGCACATCTACATAATTTATCGTGCCACGCGAATAAAACATTTTTTCGTCCCACACATATTTAAAAATACGGGTACTGGTTTTGTGCCAATCGCTGGGACCCAAAACTACCGAAGGGTTCAAAATGACCACCGGCAAGCCTTCGGCACTGCCCCGCCATACTTCCATTTCGGCTAGGTGCTTGGTTTTGGCATAGTTGGAGTTGAGGTCCGAGTCTTGCCATTTGCTGCTTTCGGTGAGGGTTTGGCTCTCTTTGGTTCTGCCCAAAGCCGCTACAGAGCTGATAAACAACAACTTACGCGGACGAAAGTGCAAGCAAACATTGACCACATTTTGTGTGCCTTCTACATTTACTTTATACATAGCTTGGCGGTCTTTGGGAGCAAATGACACTATCGCCGCGCAATGTATTACATATTCGCAATCGGCTATACCTGCTTCAAGGCTGCTGATGTCCAATACATCGCCTTCAATCCAATCGATGTGTGAGGCTATATCTTCAATCCAACTCAAATCGCTATCTACGCGCCTTAAAGCCCTGATTTTGAAGCCTTTAGCCAATAATTCTCGAGCAATAAAACTACCTACTAAGCCTGTGATTCCGGTCAAAAAAACCATCAATTATTTTATTTTATTGAATTTGCTAAGTTCGGATAAGGAATGAATAGTGGATAATGTAAAATGAATAGTTTTTTAATTACTTGAAGATCCACCGAAGGCGAAACACTTCAATACGTTACCAAAAAATATTGTACACATTATTTTTTTCTTATTCCTAAATAATTCCTAATTTCCAATTATTAATCCTTAACTCCTGCCCAAGTCCTTATATATCCACTCAATCTGCCACAAATCTTTGATTTTAAGGAATCCCCAAGTAATGCTTCAACCGCCCAATAACTCGAGTAGTAAGGCTATAATAGTTTTGATAAGTTGCCATTACCGAGTCTTCAATTACAATTTTGGGTTGAAACTTAAAGTCCAGCTTGCCGCTTTCGTCCATTGCCGATTTATAACGATTGTAAAACTTGGTATGGGTGGCATTCTTGCCAAAACCTATATTTCGAACTTTTGAGCTGATGGGAAAAATCGTATATTGATTATTCTTAAATTGTTGGTAATTCCATCGAATTGCCCACGAATCCATTTGTTTTGCCATTTGGCGGTCCAGCATATTTGCCAAGTCGCTCCCGCCTTGATTGAAAGCTCGGCGGCGCACAGGGTCGTTCTTAAAAATTTGATAATCAGACACTTGCCAGTCAATCGTATCCCAACGGTCTTTCCAACTTGACCAGCCCCAGGGCGTAGTGCGCGGGAAAGCATAGACATCATAAGCATAGTTGGGGGGGAGGTTGACATCAATCGTAAAACCGCCAATGGAGAATATTTGGGGATTATCTTGGTAGTATTCAAGGGCTTGGTTCATATAAGCCAGATAGTTGGGCGTGGTAATCAGGTCATCTTCTACTACAATGGCTTTGCCAAAATCATTCATTACTTGACTTACCCCCCGAATGACTGAATTGGCTAAACCAATATTTTTATCTTGAAAAACACAATTTATTTCTTTAAATCCTTGCAAATTACGTATGTATTGTCTCACTTCTTCTACTCCGGGGGCATCTTCCTCGGTTCTGGGTCCATCGCCGAATACAAACACTTGAGTATCTTGGGCAAATTCATTCTTTTTAAGGGCTTCAATGGTTTGAGCAGTCCATTCCAATCTCTTGTAAACAAACAGACAAATTGGGGCTAATTTCATATATAATAGTGTTTTTAGATGCTATGCTTTATTATTTTACTTAATAAATGATAGCAGGGAGATTTGTACGATTAAATTAGTAGAGATGTAATATAAGAACTTTTTGTATGTATATGATTGATAATGAATGAGTTAAACAAATTTATTTAAGCAACTCAATGATTAAGATGAATGTTTGGCATAGTGTAAACCTACAAAAAAAGTGTTTTATAAGTTTACTTAAAAAATCGTGCAAATTTATATTTTATCTTATGAATTTGGCATTGTAAGTATAAAAAATTTTAATTCGATAATATCCATAGTTCGGAAAGTTTCTAAGTCCCCTACACTACCAGAGGCGAGGGCGGACTTCCAAGTCATTGCAATAAATACTTAATAATCAAATAGTTATATAAGATATGGAAATCTTCGCGTTTTTTACAAAAATTGTAATGCAGGCTGTCTAGCCTGCCCGCGTAAATGAGTTGAGGCTTAGAATAAAGCCAGAATTTCCTCAAAATGGGTAAAGAACCTTAAAAAATACATTTTTTCGGTAAATTATAAATTATGTTTAAAATAAAATTGTATTATTTTGATATAATAAATATTTTAAATAATTTTTGTAAAAATATA
>JALONJ010000376.1 GCA_025455045.1 Microscillaceae bacterium
AGTTGTAAAAAGAGTTTATTTATAATCAACTCATTATCAATTAGTTACAGAAAACCTATTTTTAAATATTCTAAAAAATCAAACATTCGTTTAAAATTTATACAGTGGGAATTGCTGAACAAACTTGTTATTTTTTTCAAAAAGTACAATTTTTATAAATTACTGACCGTGTCCGCCTTTGGAGGATAATCAGCCAGAGGCAGACACAGTCAATTGATTGCAAAAATATTCACGTTAATTCATAAAATGCTGATTATCAGGCATAAAAAAAAGGTAGCCTTAGTAAGAGATACAAAATAAAGTGATACTTTTAAAAATATAATTAATTGAAAATCCTCCAAAGGCGGACACGGTCAGGTAATTAAATAATTTCTAATTCCTAATTGTTAATTCCCAACTCCTTAGAATTGTCTGCCCAACAAAACTTTTTTGATATCGCCTTTTTCTTGCCAAAGAAGATGCAACAAATAAGGCGCAAAAACGACAATCCCAAGAATCATAGCCACCAGTCCTAGCAGTACTCCCGAGGCATTGTATTGATTGCGCCACATAAGCCAAAGCCCCGATAAGACCAAATAACAACTGAAATCTAAGCTAAATTGACCATTCCAAGTCAAAGAAAGTAAATTGTTTTGCGCAACCGTCAAAAAATCCCAACCTTCGATATCCCCCACATATAGGGTATAAATCAGTACAACCAAGGTTTGTGAACTCAGCAAAATTTTTAGGAAAATATTTGAATAAAATGATTGGTTCATTGATTTGAAAATTTGCATTGAATAAATAATGAAATTAACATACTGATAATGAGCTATTTAGCTAAAAATAACTTCAAAAAACTTGCTGTGAAGATTTATTGGATTGATGGGGCTGGTTGAGCCGGAAACCACAAAGGACCTACCGCCAACAAAAGCACCAATCCATTAAATAGGGCATTGGAAGCATTGCCCGAAGTAATAGAACCGGCACTATCCAAGACAAACCAAGCCAAAACACCTCCCAAAACGGCTTTGCGCACAGCCTCGGGCGCGTGGTCATATACCCATACCGACAAAAACCAAATCATCACGCCCCAACCCAATAAAAAACCGCCCGTAAGTGCCGATAAAAAACGAGTATCCGGCGAAGCATAGCTGGTCTGACCATCAATTGGGAAGCTCAATAAATCGAGGGTAAAACGCGCTGGTTCGGAGGTAGCCGCCATAGTTCCCAAAAAGAAAACCGGTCCGAAAGACCCAACTACCCAAGCGGTAACTTTGAGCCAAAACTTATGAAATTTTTGCGACATAATAATATTTTTAAGGGTTATCAAAATGTTGCCTCAAAAATAATCGGAACTATGGCGAGATTTTAGACGCTGCCGTACAATGCCCTAACCAAAATTGTGAGCTATGCGCTTAAGATTGGTAAAATACTCGCTCAACCAGCTTTGGTGGATATTATCAGTATTAATTTGTAAAAAAAAATTTTCGAGTGCCAATTCAAAAATGGCTTCTAGCTGGCGGGGGGTGAGTTTTAGGTTTAATTCCTTGACCCAAACCATCACAAATGAGTTGCCGACTATTTGATTGGTTTGAACCAAAGTATCATAATATAATTTTTGCTGACGATTGACCCGCAATTGCCGATTAAAGAGTAAATCAATTTTGTGTTCAATCAAGATTTCAATTAGTTCAGGGTCTATACACCGACAAGCCAACTCTTTTTGCCCAATGATGCGTGATTGTTGCAGGTGATGTTGCAACAAATGAGTCATAAATATCTCTAAATCAACAAAATGATGATAAAACGAAGACTTGCTAATACCTACCTTTTTGGCAAGGGTTTCAATTTTGAGTCCGTTGATGCCCGAAACTGCAAATATCTCATAACCGGTTTTAATCCACATTTCTTTGTTATCCATAGTTAGTGTGATTTTATTTTTTAATCAAAAAAAATAAAATATTAACCTTTTGCTTAATTAGTTTGGCGGTAGGTTTGATTGTATAATGATGAATCTTGATATATAAAACACTGATAATCAGTATTTTATATCAATCTTTGGCTTTTTCATTCAACTCATTGATTTGCGCTCGGCGTTGGGAGGCATCGCGCAAAATCCCTACATAAATTTTCTTATCACTTAGGTTGGTTTCCGAAAGCGATACTTCTAAAGGAAACAGTTGATTGCCCTTGCGCCGCCCTTCGGTTTCGGTAATGCTGTCGAGCATTTGGTCAAAATCCAGTTTGCCATTGGCAATGAGCAGATTGAGGGGTTTGCCTAAGATTTCTTCGGGGCTATAGCCAAACATTTTGCTGGTAGCCGGATTGACCGATAAAATTTTACCTTCCAAATCAAAAGAAATAATGCTATTGACGGCGGCATTCAAAATGCCGTTTACAATGGCGGTTTGTTCGGCTAAATCTTGTTCGGCTCGTTTGCGGCGGCTAATATCACGGATGCTTCCGGCTACTTTGCGGGGCGTACCATCTTGGTCGCGCAAAGTTTCGCCGATTGCCGATACCCAAATATAGGTTTGGTTTTGATGCAAAATTCGGTACTCTACATTGAAGGGAGTTTTGCCACTGGTATCGGTAATGTGGTCGTAAAAAGCCCGCATCACCATATCGCGGTCTTCGAGATGAATACGCGTACTCCAGCTATCCAATTGCGGGGCAAAATCCGGCTCATCAAAGCCCAAAATAGCTTTGAATCGCTTAGACCACCACGCCGGATTGTCGGAGTTGAGTGGGTCAATAGGATTGATATCCATTTCCCATAAGCCTTCTTTGGTGGCGGAGGTTGCCAAGTCGAAGCGTTCGAGTGCCTCCGTCAATTGCGATTCGTTTTGTTTGCGCTCGCTAATATCTTGCGCAATGAGAGCTATCAAAGGAGTTTCTTCATCTTCAAAATATTGCAGACTTGCTTCCACTTCATAGCTTGAGCCGTCTTTGCGAAAGTGCGTGGTATCATAAGACAAGTTGTCGGCTTGGTTTTTTCGCAAAGCCTCAATTTTGCGGACAAATTCGGCTTTGTCCAAATTCATTTCTACATCTAAAGGTCCAACTTGTAAAACCTCCTCAAGTGTATAACCTAGGTTTTGGCGGGCGCGTTCATTGACCATTACATATTTAAAGTGTTGAGGGTCAAAGACATACACTTCATTGGTTGAGTTGTCTAAGATATGCGCAGTCAGCTCAATATTTTTCAATTCTTTTTTGCGGTCGGTAATATCGCGCATAAACATAGAAGCCCCAATCACAATTTTATCCTCATTCAAAATCGGACTGAATGAAATTTCGTACCAACGGCGGCTTTCATCCCACAAAAACGAATCTTCAATGGTAAAATAAATGCCCGAAAAAGCTCTATCCCACAAAGATTTGGCGCGACTTTTATCGGCTTCGTGGCTAAAAACATTGAACCAATAATCGCCAATCTCGAATTCGGTTTGGCGAATATGATAGATGATTTCGTGCATTTGTTTGTTTGCCGAAACTACCTGATAATCAGCATCTAAGGCAACAATACCTGCCCGCGAGCTGTCCATAATTCCTTGTAATTGTGAGAGGGCATTAGCCAAAGCTCCTTCTTTTTCTTTCAACTGGGCAGTTCGGTTTTCAACTTCTCTTTCCAAATTGCGCTTATAATCCTCGAGCTTGTGTTGGTTGCGCTCCATTTCTTCTTGAGTAGTTGCCAACTCCTCCATATTTTGGCGCATTTCTTCCTCTTGGGCTTGCATTTGCTCGGCATACTGGCGGGTTTCTTCCAAGAGGCGTTTGGTATTTTCGTTGATTTTTACGGTTGAGATGGTAGAAGCTATGCTTTCGGCAAGTCGCTCGACAAAATCAATTTGATAACGGTCTAAAAAGTTGAAAGAAGCAATTTCAATCGCGCCAAAAACCTCCTCATTCACCTTGAGCGGCGCAATGAGCAAACTGCGGGGGGTAGCTTTGCCCAAGCCCGAAGTAATTTGTAAATAATTGCCGGGAACTTCGTCCAAATAAATGATGTCTTTTTCCAAAACCGCTTGCCCCAACAAACCCTGCCCGACTAAGATTTTCTTTTCTTCATACTTACGTTTGTTGTAAGCAAAGGTAGCTTTGAGTTCGAGGTACTGTTTGCCGGCTTCTTCGGTCAAAAGGAATAAACCACCCTGATTGGCTTCTAAATATTTGACCAAATTGGAAATAATTTGATAAGCAAACTCATCTAATTCTTGGTCGCTGGAGCGCAAAATATTGCTAAACAAAGCAAAGCCCTCATTTGTCCAGTTGCGTTTGTTATCTTCTTCATCGATTGCCTTCAAGTTGTTTCTCATTCGCAAGAGCGCGTAGCCGAGCGTATCTTTTTCACTTTTTACTTCAAATACACTATCAAAATTGCCCTGACCAATGTTTTCGGCAAAATCAGTATATTGTTTAAAACTACCCACTATCAAATTGAGGCTGTCTGCCACTTCGCCAATTTCGTCTTTGCGGTCGTATTTGATTTCAATGCCGATATCGCCTTGCCCCACATCTTTGGCAGAATAGGCAATTTGTTTTAAAGGATTGACCAAGTAAGTTCCGATTACGAAAGTACCACCAATCAATACAAACAAGTTGAGCAAAAAGGTTAAAAACAATACCGAGCGCAACCAAACCTGACTATTGTTGAAGTTGGCTTGATACACGTCGCTTAGTTCGCGGTTTTTGTTCAATACTTCATCTAAATAAGTTTGGGCAAGGAAATAAGCCTTTTCAACTTCGGGGTTTATATCTTGATAATAAGAAATGGCATCGCGTTTTTCTTCCTCTATATCCTCATTCACGCGAGGCAAAATAGCTACCTCTACGGAGTCGCGGCGGCTGGTATCGCGCTTGACTTGGGCTTTGGTGGAGTCTTTTTTGGCAATCAATTTGGGGCTATCATCACTAGATTGCGCCGAAGCCAAAGTACTATCTACTTCTACATCTACTTCTACTTTTTTGTCTATGATGACTTGAAGCTGTTTGCGTAGTTCCAGCCAAGACATCTCGAGCGATTTAAGCTCACGACGACCCTTGCTGGGGGCTTCAATATTGGTGATTTCATTGCTTATGACTGCTTCGCCGCCTTCTTTGAGGGCGTTGAGGTTGTCGGTATAGAGTTTTAAATCTTTCTCGAGTACTTTTTTGAGTTCGCTTTCACCAGCGACAACAATGGCTTTGGCAACGTACTCCAGTTTCTCGATTTTTTTCTCATTCTCGCGCGAAACCTCCACGTGCCTTTGGTCTTTTTCGGATTCTGCATTATAATAAGCCGTATAGAAATAGTTAAAAATAACCAAGGCTATATTAAAAATAAAGAATAACCGTACTCGGGTCTTGATACTATTCAAATTGATACTAAACATAATGGGTCGTTTTTGCTAGTCAAATCTAGCTAAAAAAGGTGAATCTTAAGCAAAAAACACTTATGAATCATACTTTATTGTAGTAACAAACTCATAATCAATGGGTTATGAATAAAATAATCCAATATCTCGGGGCTAACTGTTGGGTTGAAATCCCGATTTTGGTTTTTTTATTCTTGATTTTTATAAATGCAATGAATGTACCAATCCTGAGTTTTGGGATATTTTCGTACAAAAAGCCACAAGATTTGGGCTAAAGTAGGCAATCGTAAGCAATGAGAATCTAAGATTTACACAGCCCATATTTTTAAGAAATGAGGAATTGTAATTGTTTGGGCAGTTTTGGGGTTCGGGTTATTTACTAAATGCCGGATAATCCTTCAAAGACGGACACAGTCAGATTTTACCCAAAACGTTTAAAACAACTAAATTAATTTAACGTGAATATTTTGAAATATTATTAAAAAAATACAAATTTTATTTATAAATTTAAAAGATTTATTTTACAAATAAAAGTTGTTTAACTTTTATAAAGTATTTATTATCAATTATTTAAAAGCATTTTTGGAAACTAAATAATTGTCTGTACCGCAGGTCTGACAATTATTTAGTTTCTAAAAATATAAAAATTATACAATTTTATTTTTAATGAAAAACACTTATTTGTCAAAATATTCCAGCAATTCCCCAGCAATTCCCACTGTAAAATAATTGAACAAAAGTTTGATATTTTAACTTTTATATTTATAAAAATAGCAAAATACATAAATAATTGATAATCAATGCT
>JALONJ010000377.1 GCA_025455045.1 Microscillaceae bacterium
CAATTTTATTTTTAAAATAATTGATGATTTGTCAAAAAAAGCGTATTTTTACATCATAATTAGCTCATTATCAAATAGTTACTAAAATATTCACGTTATCAACTATTCATGACTCACTCAAACTTTCACTTTGCCGGCATACATTGCTTGGCGAAGCTCTTTGATTTTGGGGTCGTCTAGGTATTCATCATACGTGGTACGGCGGTCAATAATGCCATTCGGAGTCAGTTCAATGATGCGATTGGCTACCGTTTGGACAAACTCGTGGTCGTGCGAGGCAAAAAGCACCGTGCCTTTATAATCTTTCAAGCCATTGTTGAAAGCCGTAATTGATTCAAGGTCGAGGTGGTTGGTAGGTTCGTCTAGAACCAGCAAATTTGCCCCGCTCAAAATCATTCGGGCTATCATACAGCGCATTTTTTCGCCACCCGAAAGTACATTGGATTTTTTCAAAGATTCTTCTCCCGAAAACAACATTCTACCCAAGAACCCCCGTACAAAGGTTTCATCTTTATCTTTGGAAAACTGGCGCAACCAGTCCACCAAGTTCAAATCCTCTTTGAAGTATTTGCTGTTGTCATTGGGCAAATAAGTTTTGGTAATGGTAATACCCCACGTGATTTCACCCGAATCGGCAGTCATTTGCTGATTGATAATTTCAAAAAAAGTATTCAAAGCCAAACTCTCGCGCGAAAGAAAAGCAATTTTATCGCCTTTGTTTACATTGATATTGACCTCCGCAAACAATGTATTGCCATCTATAATCTTGCTGAGGTTTTCAATAATCAGCACTTGGTCACCGGCTTCGCGCTCCTGGGTAAACTGAATACCCGGGTAGCGGCGATTGGAAGGCTTGATATCTTCAATGTTTAATTTATCGAGCATTTTGCGGCGGCTGGTAGCTTGTTTGGATTTGGCTACGTTGGCACTAAATCGCTCAATAAAAGCCATCAATTCTTTGGCTTTTTCCTCGTTTTTCTTGTTTTGTTCATTGCGCTGGCGTAGAGCTAATTGACTTGATTCGTACCAAAAAGTATAATTTCCGGCATATAATTGAATTTTACCATAATCAATATCGGCAACGTGCGTACACACCGAATCTAAAAAATGCCGGTCGTGCGAAACTACAATCACTGTATTTTTGAAATCTGCCAAAAAATCTTCCAGCCACGAAATAGTTTCTACGTCCAAATCATTGGTAGGCTCATCTAAAAGCAAAATATCGGGGTTGCCAAATAAGGCTTGGGCAAGCAAAACCTTTACTTTGTCGGGTCCACTCAACTCCGCCATCAGGGTATAGTGCGTTTCTTCCTTGATTCCCAAAGCACTCAAAATACTGGCAGCATCACTTTCGGCATTCCAACCGTCCATTTCGGCAAATTGAGTCTCGAGTTCGGAAGCTCTTACGCCGTCCGCCTCGTTTGTTTCAAAACTGCCATTCGCGCGCCCGGATTCAAGACTACCTGCCCGGTAGTGGATTCCAATTCACCGGCAAGAATTTTCAAAAAAGTAGTTTTACCTGCGCCGTTTGCCCCAATTACCCCATAGCAATTGCCAGCCGTAAACTTCACATTTACATCATCAAACAGTACTCGCTTGCCGTAGCGCAACGAAAGATTGGAAACTGAAATCATTGTTTTGCAAAAATAACCTCAAACAAATGAGGAATAATAATGTATAAAATATTGATAACCAACTAATTAAGTACAATATAACTTATTCATCAAAGCTAAAAATGTACCTTGATTGGTAAAATAACGGGCAAAGGTAGTAAATTTTGTTGAGCAAATGAATTTAACTGAGGGATTAAGTACGCCATTGTTTGATGGCTTTTAATCTTTGATAAAAATGATAAACTTCTTGCCTCCTCAAACTTTGTTTGAAAATTCGTCATATTTTTTAATACTTTTGCGAAAATGTGTCGAAAAAATAATTTGTATTTTCTTGTTAAATTGCTCATAATCAAGCATTTAATTCATTCCCTTTATATCAACATCGCCCATAAAATATGGATATTTTTATCAATCATACGCATCTCACCATTTGCTCGCCTGAGCGTTTTCGCAGCGATTTGGGTTATAACTACAGCTTGGATTTGGGGCAAGAGTCGCTCAAATACAACCTTTTGCACGGCAAAGTATTGCTAAAAAATCCTAGCCAAGAACAAGTCAAAGAATTGGTACAATTGATTATTGCCGATAAGTTTGTCCAGCTTGATTCAATTACTTTTTTGACCAATCAATTTACCGAAATCAAAGAGAGTTTAAAAAAGGATTTTCGCATTATCCACGCCGGAGGCGGCTTGGTGCAACGCAGCGAGCAATATTTGTGGATATACAGGCTCAAAAAATGGGATTTACCCAAAGGCAAACGCGATGACAACGAAAAATTTAAAGATACTGCCGTCCGCGAAGTCGAGGAGGAGTGCAATATCAAAGTAGCCCTAGACAAAAAAATTTGCACTACTTGGCATTATTATACCACCAATGGCGGCAAAGAACCCACGCTCAAAAAAACCAAGTGGTATTTGATGACTTGCCTTGATGACAGCAAAATGAAACCGCAAATCGAGGAAGACATTGAGGATATTCGCTGGCTAATGGGCAATGCACTTGCGGAGGCTTTGCAAGATACTTACCCGGCGATCCGCTTTGTATTTGCTTCACTAAAAAATTCATAAAAATTAATAAAAGCATAACTTGTTGATAATCAATGAGTTATGTATTTTTTGCTTTTTGTTTCTTCTCAAGAAATACGAACCGGCTAAACTATTTTTACAAAAATAGTTCATTATATTTTTTGCCTTTTAGAATAATCGTTAAATTGTATCTCGAAATAATACTATTGTTTAGCATTGCGCAAAAACTGTATGTTCAAACAAGTAATTATTTCTATTTTGAAAAATAAAAAATACTACAATGAAATTTGATTATATCATTATTGGCGCAGGCTCAGCCGGTTGTGTATTGGCAAATCGCCTTTCCGAAAATCCGCAAGTGAGCGTACTGTTGCTTGAAGCCGGAGGCAAAGACAAAAAATTTGAAATCCATATTCCGGCAGCCTATTCCAAACTCAATCATACCGAAGTCGATTGGGCTTTTGAAACCGAGCCGCAAACCCACGTCCTTAACCGGCGAATGTACCAGCCTCGGGGCAAAGCCCTAGGTGGATGTAGCTCAACCAATGCAATGGCATACATTCGTGGCAATCAAGAAGATTACAACGACTGGGCAAAACTCGGCAATGAAGGCTGGAGCTATGAAGAAGTACTGCCATATTTCAAAAAGTCGGAAAATAATGAGCAAATCCAAAATGAATACCACGCACAAGGCGGATATTTGAATGTAACCTACGCCAAAGTATTCAAAACTCCGCTTGCCGATGCCTTTGTACAAGCTTGTGTAGAAAATGGAATAAGCGAAACCCACGATTTTAATGGCAAAGAACAAGCCGGAGCCGGACTTTTTCAGTTTACCATCAAAGACCAGAAACGCCACAGTACTGCCACGGCATTTTTAAAACCGATTCTCAATCGTCCCAATCTTACCATCATTACCCACGCCCATATCCAACAAATTTTGCTTGAAAACGACCAAGCAGTGGGCGTAGCGTATTTGGCAGGCAAAAAAGCCGACCGCCTCGAGAAAGTCTATTGCACCCGCGAGGTCATCTTGTCGGCGGGAGCATTTGGCTCACCTCAAATCTTGATGTTGTCGGGCATTGGAGCCAAAGCTGAATTGGAAAAACTCGGTATTGAAGTCAAAAAAGACCTACCCGGCGTAGGCAAAAACCTCCAAGACCACGTATTTTGCTTTGTGAGTGCCTTATGCAATCAAAAAATATCGGCAAACAACTCTCTCAAACCCCTCAATCAAATCAAAGTCTTAGCAAAATATTTATTATTTAAAAAAGGCCCTTTGACTATCAGCCCTTTGGAGGCAAACGCCTTTGTCAAAACCGATGAGAGCCAAGACCGCCCCAATTTGCAATTCCATTTTGTACCGGCGCACAAAGGCGGCTACGAAGTCAGCATTTATAACCCCGACACTTGGCCACATACCGATGGTTATACCATATTGCCTACCCTTTTGCGCCCCAAAAGTGTGGGTTATATCGCCTTGCGTTCCAAAAACCCCTTAGATGCCCCCATCATTCAACCTAATTACCTCGAAGCCGAAGAAGACCGCCAAGTCTTGCTTTATGGGGTAAAAAAAGCTCTAAAGATAATGGAATCATCAGCCTTTAAGCCTTATAGAACTAAAATTCACTTTCCCGAAAACTATCAGAAGCTATCAGATGAGGAGTTATTGGCTCATATTCGCAAAACCCTCGAAACGGTGTACCACCCCGTAGGTACTTGCAAAATGGGCAACGATGAAATGGCTGTTGTAGATAACGAATTGCGTGTGCGAGGCGTAGCCGGACTACGCGTAATAGATGCGTCAATTATGCCCAATGTAGTGATGGGCAACACCAACGCACCTACAATAATGATTGCCGAAAAAGGCGCGGATTTGGTCAAAGGTATCAAAAGCAAAAAAAACAACGAGCAATTGATAAATACTTGATAATCAAGGATTTATTATAATTTTTTAAAAAATATAATCTTGATTACATTGCTCAAAAAGAGTGAATAATACCTAAAACATTCAAGTTAATTCGCGGTTATACATTCATTTAGTTTTCACTCAATTAATATTTTTATATGAATACAGCGGAAAAAATTCGCCAAAATTTTATTGAATATGTATTAGAAAAAAACGAAAAGCCCAAATCGGTTTATCAATTGACTAAGCAAATGCAGATGAAAGAAGAGGAGTTTTACGAACATTTTAGTTCCTTGGAAGCTCTCGAGCAGGCAATTTGGCTAGGTTTTTTTGAAGAAACCAAAAAACGCATCGAGAGCGAAGATGTATATGCCGGTTACTCGGTGCGCGAAAAAGTGTTGGCTTTTTATTTTACTTGGCTTGAGGTCTTGAAAGTTTGTCGTAGTTATGTAGTATTCAACTATCGCCACAAATCGCCATTTGATTTAAGTCCGCATTTTTTAAAAACTTTCAAAAAAGCCTTCAAGGATTTTACTGAGGAACTGGTGTTGGAAGGGCGCGAAAGCCAAGAAATTGCCGACCGCCGATTTATTACCGAAGTCTATCCTCGAGTTTTTTGGTTGCAAGCAATGGGCATTTGGCGTTTTTGGGTCAAAGACACCAGCCCAAATTTTGAAAAAACCGATGTTTTTATTGAAAAAGCTGTCAATTTTGGCTTTGATGCAATGGGCAGCAATATGCTTGATTCTTCGTTTGACTTATTCAAATTTGCCTTTCAAAATCGTTGATAATCCTTCCAATGTCTTTGTAATGACTTGGCTCAAAGCAAGAGTTCGATTTCGAGAATTGGACTCTTGTTTTATTCCCAAACTTGTAACAAGCCCAGCTCAAATCCGGGCAAAACGGTCGATCAGTTTTTTGTAATTAGCCTTAGAAATCACCTCTACCACCAAGTCGGGAGTACCTTATCAGATTTGGGTGCAATTTATAGCAATACCTAAAACATTTTCTGTTATGTAGTTTTGGTTTAATCAATGTCTGTATTGATTGACGATAATTTCTCAAGCTATTGGCAGATATACTATTTTATTGCCAAAGATTAGAAATGGTTGTTTTTATTTTTTCGCGTTTGGTAATGTTTCATTAAATTTCATAATCACTTGATTATCAAGTATTTATATCTTTAATTTTATAAATAAATTTTTTGCTGAAAAAATGAATGGCAAAGGTACAGGTTTTAAAGTTGATTGCAAAAATGTGTTGTAAATGCCTATTTTGAGTATAACAAAGAATTAATTGATTAAAAAGCATCTCAAGAATATTTCTCATAAATAATTGATAATCAATTAGTTACAAAATAATTGATTGCAATTGCTCGTCATTCAACATTTGGATTTGATAACTGAAATGGATAAAAACGAAAAATTTACGAAATTTGCACCTCGATAAAATAAAATATTTCAAAAATGAATTGATACGGCAACTCGGCAATTGTAACTTTTTTAGCCAAAAAAATGTTCCTTTAAAAGTTTTGCTTACCAAAGTCGGTAAGTCCAAAACTATCAATTCAATAAATCAACAATTAAATATAAATTATGAGCAAAAGAGGTAGAGTATTGGTGGCAATGAGCGGCGGGATTGACAGCTCGCTGGCGGCGGTACTTTTGCACGAACAAGGCTATGAAGTAATCGGAATGACTATGAAAACTTGGGATTATGCCTCCTCCGGCGGCACCAAAAAAGAAACCGGTTGTTGTAGTCTCGATTCTATCAATGATGCCCGCAATGTGGCGGTCAATTTGGGTTTTCCTCACTATATTTTAGATATTCGCAATGAGTTTGGCGATTATGTCATTGACCATTTTACCAACGAATATTTAGATGGGCGCACTCCCAACCCTTGTGTATTGTGCAATACCCACATCAAATGGGATGCTTTGCTACGCCGTGCCGACAAACTCGACTGCGAGTTTATTGCTACGGGTCATTATGCCAATGTAAGACAAGAAAACGGCAGATTTATTATCTCCAAAGGTTTGGACGAAAACAAAGACCAATCTTATGCCTTGTGGGGAGTTTCACAAGCCAGTTTGAGTCGCACTCAATTTCCTTTGGGACATTTGCGCAAACCCGAAATCCGCGAAATGGCAAAAGAACGTGGCTTTATGGAATTGGTCAATAAATCCGAATCTTACGAAATATGCTTTGTTCCCGACAACGACTATCGTGGTTTTCTCAAACGCCGCATCGAGGGCTTAGAAGACCAAGTAAAAGGTGGTGATTTTGTCTTAGAAGATGGCTCGGTAGTGGGCAAGCACGAGGGCTACCCTTTTTATACCATCGGACAACGCAAAGGCTTGGGTATTGCGCTGGGCTACCCCGTATTTGTAACCGCCATTGATAAAATGAATAATCGGGTAGTCTTGGGTACCAAAAGTGATTTGGTGCGTAATGGAATGATTGTCAAAAACCTGAATATGCTGAAATATCCCGAACTTACTGCCCAACCCACCGAAACCATCACCAAAGTTCGTTACAATGACGAAGGCACACCCGCCACGATTGAGCAATTTGGTTACGAAATGCACGTCTATTTTCACGAGGGGGTTCACTCGATTGCCCCCGGGCAAGCCGCCGTATTTTATGAAGGCAATGATGTAATTGGTGGTGGTTGGATTATGAGTAGTTTTAATCATTGAGGTTTTTGGGAGAAGTGAGGGGTGAGGAGTGAGCGCATTTTTATTTCAAACAAAATACTTTTGGGTTCTTCACCACTTTTCAGGAATGAGAATTTTTTTTCTGAAATTTATCAATTTCAGTGATTCTGAGCGAAGCGAAGAATCTGAAACTCTTGATAAT
>JALONJ010000378.1 GCA_025455045.1 Microscillaceae bacterium
AAAGGCAAATTCTTAAAATAAATAATTAAAATTTGATCCTGTATTTATTTAAACTTATACAAATTTTCTCCATCTTTTTTCTGTAGGGAGATTAGCCCTGAAAGGGGAGGGGTTGGGGGTTGTATTCAGAACTTAACAACTCTGCCTGCCCCCGGAGGGGATTCCTTTCCAAGTTTTTTGTTAAGCACTTGATAATCAGTCAGTTACAAAAAATATTTGGTTCTTCACCACTTTTCAGGAAAATTGTAATGCAGGCTGTCTAGCCTGCCCGCGTAAATGAGTTGAGGCTTAGAATAAAGCCAGAATTTGTAAAGAACCAAATATTTAAAATAGCATAACTAGCTGATAATCAATTACTTACAAAAAAATATCCAAGCTATTGTTAAATAGTAGTTCAAAATTTCTACAGTGAGAATTGCTGAGGAATTTCATTATTTCAAACTAATCAATTGATTATCAAGCACTTGGTCATCTTCCTCTCTATATATCAAAATTTATAATTTGCCAATAATTTCTCGAGACTAGCTTGAATTTTTTGGGTTTTTTGGGTGTGATTAAAGATGGTAGGCTGGGCAGTTCTTTCCCGACATTCCATTGCTCCACAACGCTGACAAGTAACCCCCACTTTGCGAACCAAAATTTTGGCATCATTCCAAAACTTCACTTGTTTTTTGAACTCCGAAGTTACCAAAAAGCCCAGTGTTACGCTCGTGTTGGTATCGGGCGTGGGCGTAATGGCACGCGCCAATGAAATACACAAAAACTCGTTGCCCGAGTCGTAATATTGAGAGCGTTGGGCTTGGCAAATTACTTTGTTGCTGGGGTTTTGGGCTTGAATTTGGGCTAAATCTTTCAAAATATTCAGAGAAACCCATCGACGACAATAATCTTCTCGAATCATATTGCCGTGCGGATTATAAAGTCCGGCAAGATGTAGCTCTTTGTCCAATTCAAATTCATCGGTATTGCGATGATGATTGAAACGCAAAAAAAACAATTGATTCAACCCAAAAAACTTAGGAATCAAATTGGTAAGTCTTTGGGCAAACATCTCGGGCGAAGCTTTGTATTTATGCGTAAGCTCGATGAGCTTGTCGGGTTGCCACTCGCCCAACTTCATAAACTCGCGCAAATCAGTCAGCATACTTTCTTGCGGAATCAGCAATGCCCCCGAAAAATAAGAAGCCTTAAAATTGTTGAGCAATTGGGCAAAAGAATCGATTTTGACCCAAGACGAAGTATAAGCTCGGTCTTTGAGTTTCATAAATTGATAACCCAATTCACGCCCCAAGGTAAACATTTTTTGGGTTTCGCTCAGTTCTTGATTTATCAAAAGCCGTGGTTTTTTTTCGGGAATTAAGATGGAGCGCAAACTGCGCAGTTCGGGGTAGGAACTAAATGATTTTTCTTCAATTTGGTAATGGTAGTTATCAATCAAAATATGCTTGAGATGTTCCGAACTCAGGCTTTCAAATGCCAACAAAGGATTGACTTCAATACACTTAACTACTTGATTTTCAATATCTTCAAAGTAATTTTTGTGCATTTCTTGGTAAGATCGCAATACGGCATAATAAAAATTTTCCACGCCTATGTCATAATTGCGGGCTATCTCAATCATTGTACTGATAAAAGCACTCATCTGCGAGGGTGTGTGCATAATGACATCTAACAAATCGCCGGGTTCGATGCCAAAAACCTCCCAAGGCAGGTTGCTAAACAGGTCAGACTTGAGCAAATCTGCCAAAGGGCTCAAAGCTGGGTTGAGTTGCAAGGAAACTAGCCAATCGTAAGACACGCCAAGGGCTTTGGCTAAATCCATTATTTTGTCGGCTTTGGGATGTTTTTTGCCTTTCTCGATTTCATTGAGGTAAGAGACGGATATACCGGTCTCTTTCGCCAAATCGACTAGCGATATTCCTTGCTCAGTGCGAAGTTGGCGCATTTTTAAGCCAAAAATTAAGCGAATATTTTCTTCTTTCAAAGTGAAATAAATTGGGTTTGATGTACAAAGATAATAGCTTTTTGAAATAAAACTTTTTAAAGATTAGATAAGATTTTAGCGCACTGCGCAAAATGTTTGTTAGGTTTCGTAAACCTTCGTTTTTTTTATTCGTTGTATTTGCGAAATCTTTTTCAGTCTCGGGATTTTTTTGATTTTCAATTCATTGGATTTTAATTTTTTGAATCTTTATATTTTTCTATAAGTATTTGATTATCAATGATTTAACTATCAACTTAAACGAATAAACGAAATTATTTTTTTATGGCAAAATCAAGCAAAAAACACTTAGCTGTAGCTTTGCAAGGCGGCGGTTCACACGGGGCATTTACTTGGGGCGTATTGGATAGATTGTTGGAAGAAGAAAATTTGGAGCTTGACGGCTTCGTAGGCACCAGCGCGGGGGCGATGAACGCAGTCTTGTTGGCTTATGGAATGCACTCTTCGGGCAGATTGTTTGCCAAAGAATTGCTAGAAAAATTTTGGCAAAAAGCCTCTCGTCATTCAATGTTTTCGCCTTTGCAACCCTCTTGGTATGACCAAGCCTTTGGCAAATACGGCAATATGGATTTTTCGCCGGGCTACAAAATGACCGAAGTAATGTCTTTGTTCTTGTCGCCTTATCAAACCAACCCTCAAGGCTATAACCCCTTACGCGAGATTTTGTTGGAACTGGTTGATTTTGAGAGCCTGCACAGTTGCAAAATTACCAAGCTCTTTGTGTGTGCCACCAATGTAAGGCGCGGGCGCGCGCGGGTGTTTACGACCGAAGAAATAACCTTAGAAGCGGTTTTGGCTTCGGCTTGTTTGCCTCAGCTTTTCAAAGCCGTTACCATCGATGGCGAGGATTATTGGGATGGCGGCTATATGGGTAATCCGCCAATTTATCCTTTGATTGATGGCACCGACTGCAAAGATATTTTGATTGTGCAAATCAATCCGATCAATATTCCCGAAACGCCCAAAACCGCCGATGAAATCAGGGATAGAATCAACGAGCTAAGTTTTAACTCAAGTTTGATGTTGGAAATGCGCCGAATTGAATTTGTGGATAGGCTGATGCGCGAAGGTTATGACTTGGAGAAGTATCACAAGTTTCGCCAGATTTACTTTCATAACATCAATCCCGAAACCGATATTTGGGATTTGAATATATCGAGTAAGCTGAATGCTACTTGGGATTTTTTGTTACATTTAAAAAACTTGGGGCGTGAATATGCGCAGGATTGGTTACAAGCCAATTATGATAAAATAGGCATTGAATCGACTTGCAATATTCGGGAGACTTTTTTGTAAGTTGATATTTTGTAACGGCTTGCTTAAATTTAGCTTATATCATTCTGTATAAATGTAAGTCATTGATAATCAGTTAATTAAATCTTATAAGGTCTTTAAAAACCTTATAAGATTTGTTCAGACTAAATTATTAGAAAAAAATACTTGCTAATTTCTAAACCAACCAGAAGTCAATTTACGACAATCCACTTGTCTAAGCCGACTTTGGATTCAAGCGAATGATTCCTAACCATTGCAATACCACGATTACCGGATAGGTGGGGTCAATTTCAAACCATTTTACCCCAAAATTTACTTTTTGTGGCAATTTGTGGTGGTTATTTTGAAATAACTCACCCAACATCAAAAAGTCAAAAACGAGGGTATTTTTTGATTTGTCATTGTTGTCAAAGTTGGAATAGCCGTATTTATGCCCGCTCCAATTGACAATTGCTCCGTGAATAGGTCCCATCAAAAAATGAATCGGCAACAATACAAAACCATACCAAGGCATATTCAAATAAAAATAAAAAAACAAATACAGCCCCAAATATGCCAAACCCCACAAAACACGTGATAACCAAGACTCGCCCCATTTTTCCAATGATTTCCACATATAATCCATATCAAAGCGGGCTTCGGGAGCTACTCGTTCTTTGACATAGTCTAAGTAAATATTTTTGGTTTTCCACATCATCGTAAAAACATTGCTGGCGTGGTGTGGCGAGTGCGGGTCTTGCTCCGTATCGCTAAAAGCGTGGTGCATTCGGTGCAAAATGGCGTAGGCGCGCGGGCTTAAATAAGATGAGCCTTGACAAATATAAGAAAAAACACTAAAATATGCCTCCCAAAAACGGCTCATCGAAAACATTTTGTGGGCGGCGTAGCGATGAAGGAAAAATGTCTGACAAAATAAAGACAAATACCAGTGTACTATAAATACAAGAATCGGAACTAACATAACAAACTATTAAAATGTGAAAGAAAATACCAATGAATCCGCAAATTAGTCAATCCCTTGTTTAAATTGATTTTTGGAAGGAATTTTTTTTCAAAAAATTTCATTTTCAAGCAAAAAAGCCCCACTATTTAATCAAATAATGGGGCTTAATGTATAGTTTTTTTGCGTAAGGAGTTGCTTGTGGGGACACAAGCAACGGCGTAGTTTTTTTGCCTAATCAATCTAGCGAGTCAATTTCAATTTGCCCATAGCTTCAATTCTTTGCATAGCCAATTTCAAAGCGGCTTCGTGGGTATTGATGCTTTCGCGTTGGGCGGTCTCAAAAATATTGAGCAAAGTATCATATATTTTCTCGGCGTGCTTGTAGGCGCGTTCGCGGTTGTAATTGCCAATTACTTCATAATATACATTGATAATTCCTCCTCCATTAATCAAAAAATCAGGGGCATACAAAATCCCTTTGTCGCGGCACCAATCACCGTGGATTTTTTCGTCTGCCAATTGATTGTTGGCGGCTCCGGCAATGATATTGCACTTCAAACGACTCAAAGTATCTTCATTGATGGTAGCCCCCAAAGCACAAGGTGCGTAAATGTCGACATCTAAATCATAGATTTTGTCTTTGTCCACTGCTTCTACGCCAAATTTTTGCGAAACTTCTTTGGCGCGGTCTTCATAAAAATCAGAAATATAAACTGTACAATTTTCTTTCAACAAATGCTCGAGCAGGTATTGCCCCACGTGACCTACGCCCTGCAAAGCTACTTTTTTCCCATTTAGGCTATCTGAGCCATACACACGTTTGGCAGAAGCCTTGATACCCATATACACGCCATAAGCCGTAACCGGCGAAGGGTCGCCGCTCCCGCCCATAAACTCGGGTTTACCGGCTACGTACTTGGTTTCCATTGCCACATACTCCATATCGGCAGTGCCAATGCCCACATCTTCAGCCGTAATGTATTTGCCCCCCAAGCTCTCGACAAACTTGCCAAAGGCGCGAAACTTGGCTTCACTTTTTTCTTTGCGAGCATCACCAATAATCACGGCTTTGCCTCCGCCCAAATTCAAGCCATTGATGGCATTTTTGAAAGTCATACCCCGCGAAAGTCGCAAAACATCGCGCAAAGCATCGGCTTCATTTTGGTACATCCACATCCGCGTACCTCCGGCGGCGGGTCCGAGTACTGTGTTATGAACGGCAATAATCGCTTTGAGTCCAGTATTTTGGTCTTGGCAAAAAACTACTTGTTCGTGCCCTAATTTTTCAATTTGCTCGAGTACCGAAGGAGTGCTTATGTTTTCTTTCACGATTGTTTCCATATTTTAGGCGTTTTTTTCAATTAAAAATTGGGTAAAATGAGCTAAAGATTTTAATGCAACCAAGCTAGAAGTAATGAATAGTGAATAATGTAGAATGAATAGTTTTTTAATTACTTAAAAAATCAAGATGTTACTAAAAAATATTGTACGTATTATTTTTTTCTTGTCTCTAAGTTATAAAATGGGCTTTAAATATGATTTTTTTTAGTAAAAAAAGGTTTTTTCTAATATTTATTTGCAAAAATACAAATTATGAAAATAAATATACAATAAATTATACGGAAAAATTTAAAAAAAATTTAAAAAAATTTTGAAATCAAAAAAGCTCATTTTTTATAACTAATTGATAATCAATATTTTAAATAATTTTCAAAAAATCATTTGTAAATATTTATCCAAATAAAATTTGGTTATTTTTTGATTGTTTTTCTTATTATTTTTTGAATTTCAATAGAAATAATAGAATGAACGGTCAAAACGCCGATTCAACAAATAGCTCCTCTAAATTGAAAAATTTGTAAGCATTGCCTTCGTCAAGGCACACGATTGACCGATAATTCCATAATCAATAGTTCGGACAGTTTCTAGTTTCTAAGCCCCCTGCCCTCGGAGAGGGTTCTTTTCCGAGTCATTTACTAAGTATCTGATAATCAGCTTTTATATAAAATATTTAAAATGGTTCTTCACCACTTTTCAGGAATGAAAATCTTTTTTTCTGAAATTTATCAATTTCAGTGATTCTGAGCGAAGCGAAGAATCTGAAACTCTTGATAAT
>JALONJ010000379.1 GCA_025455045.1 Microscillaceae bacterium
CACGTTAAATTATGAGTGAGAAAATTTTAAATTAGAGGGTAAATTTCCCCTCGATTATCTGGCTGAAATTGTATTTTCCTATGTTTTCTATGTGCCTATTTGGTGCAAAAAATTAAAGTGCCAAAGTAGAACTAATCAACCATTTAATTTTTTTGTATAAACAACTGACTAAGTCCGCCTTTGGCGAATTATCAATTGATTAGGAATGATTTAAAAACAAAGTAACAATATCAATAGTTCGGACAGTTTCTGGTTTCTAGTTCCGTGTTTTTTGTTAAATGCTTGATTTTCAAACACTTAGCTCCCAGCTAGAAACTCGGAACTAGAAATTCTACGGACTATTGTTACTTAAATATCAATGCAAAAATAGCCTAATTCTTGACTTTTAGGCTTACCAAGCCCAAAGGTTTGGCAATGGATAGTCAAATATTTACAGTTCGCCTTCCCAAATCGAAAATTCCGAAGGAAAATGATTTTTAAGTTGGGGTTTTTGGGCAAAAATTCCGAACAAAGTCGAACCCGAACCCGACATCGCCGCATAAATTGCCCCCAAGTCATAAAGTTTTTGTTTTACTTCGCCCAAAATCGGATAGCTCGGAAACAAAGCCTGTTCAAAATCATTAAAAATAAGGTTTTTCCAATCATTCACATCATTCTCGAGCAATAATTTACGCAAAGGTACACGCGAGTTATTTGGCACAACGCGCCGATAGGCTTCTTGAGTGCTGATAGCCAAATTGGGATACACCAAGCCGATGTAGTTGCCCCGAATATCAATTGCCAAATCTTCGAATTTATCGCCTTTTTCAAAACAATACTGGGCTTGATTGGCAATAAAAAATGCACAATCGCTCCCCAAAGTCCGGGCATAATCTGCTAATTGTGAGGTAGTTAGCTTCAGTTGAAATAATTGATTGAGTGCTTTTAAAGTAAAAGCGGCATCAGCCGACCCCCCCCCCAAACCTGCGCCAATCGGAATACCTTTGTGAAGATGAATATGCACCGGCGGCAAATCAAAATCGGTTTGAAGCAATTGATAAGCACGCCCGCAAAGGTTGTCTTTGCCATCGGGCGGAATCGCAATCCCCGAAGTCGCAAACTGCCACGCTTTTGCTTCTACGAGTTCCAATACATCTTGCCACATTACCGGATAAAAAAATGATTCAAGATTGTGAAACCCATCAGCCCGTTTTTCAACAATGTGTAAACCAAGATTAATTTTGGCATTGGGAAAATTTATCATAAAATTGTTTTCTTTGTAAAATATTGACCGCATTTCGCCTTCGGCGAATAATCAAATATATAGCATCTAATCCAATGTCTCAAGAATTTTTTATCACTTATATTTTATATCCTTGGGCGGGAGTAGCCGCAGTGGTGTTTTTGGTTTTGCAATTTGTATCTGCCCCGTACGGGCGGCACACTCGACAAGGCTGGGGAACGATGATTGACAATCGTTGGGGTTGGTTGATAATGGAAATCATCTCACCGATAGTATTGCTAGGTACTTTTTGGCACTATAAAACGCAAAACGGAGGCTTGACGTGGTTTTTTGTCGCACTATGGCTGGGGCATTATCTCAATAGAAGTATTGTATTTCCGTGGCGCATTCGTACCAATGGCAAAAAAATGCCTTTGCTGATTGCCCTTTTTGCCGGTATTTTCAACTCGGTCAATGGCTTTACCAATGGTTTTTATTTGGCAAATTATGGGTATTTGTACCCCAATGATTGGGTTTTTAGCCTGCAATTTATCGTTGGAGTGGCTTTGTTTGCGAGTGGGTTGGCTATCAATTGGCAAGCCGATGAAGTATTGCTCCGCCTGCGGTCGGCGACCGAAACCGGCTACAAAATTCCGCACGGCGGTTTGTATCGGTTTGTTTCTTGCCCCAATTATTTGGGCGAAATCATT
Organism: Microscillaceae bacterium; assembly: GCA_025455045.1. Classification (GTDB taxonomy): domain Bacteria; phylum Bacteroidota; class Bacteroidia; order Cytophagales; family Microscillaceae; genus JALONJ01. The sequence continues at coordinate 1,912 of JALONJ010000379.1, forward strand.
GAATGGTTGGGCTTTGCCCTGATGACGGCTTCACCGGCGGCTTGGGTATTTTGGGGGTGGACTGTAGCCAATCTTGTTCCACGTGCGCAAGCAAATCACAATTGGTATCGACACCATTTTACCGATTATCCGCCTAAACGAAAAGCTATTTTGCCATTTATTTGGTGATAAAACAGATGTGCTAATGGATCAATTTATTTATACATTAACGCATTGATAATGAGGTAGTTATAAAAAATATAATCCAACCTACGGCAATTCCCACTATAAAATAATTAAATAAATGTTAAAATTTTACTTTTGTTTGCTAAAAAATATTGATTTTATAAGTCGTTGATAGTCAATACTTTAACTGTATTTTCATTAAGTTGCCCTTAGCGAAATACCTAGAATTTTGCCCGTCAAGCCGTAAAAATTCCTTCTGTATGAAATTAAGTGATACATAGTAAAAATAATTAACTAATTGATTATCAGGAATTTGTATATATTCAAGCTAATTTTGAACGCTGATTACGCAGATTGTGATGATTATTAGGATAAAAAGTCTGCCCAATTTTAAAAATCATACAAATCTGCGTTCTAATCAAATATAAATGAATCCTAATTTAAAATAAATAATATAAACTAAATAGGCACAGGCACTTAAAATCAATTAGGCACGAGCATTTAAGAAATTTAAACATTGAGATAATTCACAAACCAGCCCAAAAAAAAATCTTAAACTCTGTATATGAGCTTAAGATTTTGAGAATATTAATAATATTGTATTTTCTTGATTATCTCTTGAAACCCAACACACTTCCGGCACAAAAGTCGGGAGCGGCAGTATCAAAGTTAAAGGTAAGATAATAAATACCGGTGGCATTGCACTTATATGCCATTGCCGGATAGTATTTGCCCTTGGCAAAACTGGTAGCCAATTGCTTACGATTGGAGTCGTAAAGCGTAACGGTGATACCTTTGGTTTGTGCATCACGGTTGGCAAGCATCACCAAGTAACTGGTATTTTTACTAAAGATGTAAGAATACTCTACTTTTTTGCGCCCGCCCGACTTGCCATCAATCGTATAACTTTTTAAGAAAGTGTAACCTTCGGGCAAGCCTTTGATGCAACGGTCTTTGTAGGCTTTAGCATCACACTCGGCTTGAATGGGTAATTCTTTAGCCGGATTCAGAAATGAAAGAAATAAAGCCAAAATTAAGTTCAAAACTACCATAGTTTTATAATTTTTTTCGTCAGTTTTTCCTGTTAAAAAACACTGTTGTAGTATATTAACGCGGATATTTTAAAATCAATATATCAAATTGTCAAATCTTTTAGCTCTTTAGGCGCAAATGTATAAATTTGTCTAAAAAAAATCAAAAAGGTTTCCTAAAATCTATTTTGTTGAATTGTTTACAAATGTACTAAAGTTTTTGAATCCTAATGCAAATTATCAATTAGAAATTGAAAAAACCAAATTTTGAGCAAAAAGCTCTGATTATCATTTAATTAGCCTAAATTAATCGCCAGATAGTTTTATTTTTGGCAAATTTGATTAATTATAAATATAACTTCAAATTAATATCCAAATTTGTTAAGCATTAGTTAATGCTGATACAATTGTGCATCTTTTGGGAAATATATGAACTTTAAATTTGAAAAAATTGCACTTTTCTAATACCAAAACTGTTTTTAGGGCTTATTGCCCAAATCAGCTCATTTGTTTGATTTGGCAAAGCTGATACAAGGTCTCGAGACCGAGTCTTGGATTTCAAAGTATCTACATTACTTGATTTTGACCCATTCGGGCAGTTTACCAATCTCAATACCAAAAAAATAAGGTAGCAATGTTTGAGCAAAAACAATTAAAATAATGATAGACAAAATATTCAAAACCAAGCCTGCCCTCACCATTTGCGATACTTTGACATAGCCACTCGAGAACACAATGGCATTGGGCGGAGTAGCCATCGGCAACATAAACGCACAACTGGCGGCAATGGTAATGGGTACGGTGAGCCAAAGTGGATTTTCGCCCAAACCCACCGCAATACCGGCTATCACCGGTACTATGACTGCAATCAAAGCCACATTGCTCATTACTTCGGTCATAAAAACCACCAAAGCAACCAACAATGCCATAATCATAAAATTATCCAAACCCTCGAGTCCGGCTACTGAAGTGCCGATTTTTTTGATAATTCCGGTTTTGGCAAGAGCATTGGCAAGCGCAATTCCGCCACCAAAGAGCATCAAGATGCCCCAAGACATATTTTTGGTGTCTTTCCAACTCAACAAAAACTCGCCTTTGGCAAAGTTGGTAGGGGTAGTAAACAAGACAATTGCGGCAATCATCGCAATCATTGCATCATCAAGTTGTAAATTGATTTGCCAAGCGGTTAATTGTAGATTGATCAATTGCCGAAAAATCCACAACAACGCTGTAGAAACAAAGATGATGAGGGTCAATTTTTCGGACTTGGTCATTTTGCCGAGCTTGCGTAGCTCTTGATTTATCAAATCTTCGGAATCCCGAAAAGTACTCAACCGATTGGGATACAGCCATTTGACCATCACCCAATACGTAAGCAATAACAAGCACAAGGCAAACGGAAACCCTACCATAAACCACTGATAGAAGGTAACTTCATAGCCGTACATTTTTTTGATATTGGAGGCAAATACAATGTTGGGTGGCGTGCCAATCAAAGTCCCGATTCCGCCAATATTGGCGGCATAAGCAATACCCAGCATCATCACCAACGAAAAATTGGCAAAGCCTTTTTTGTCCAAATCTTCGGAATTTGCCAGCAAACCAATGACCGAGTTGGCAATGGGCAACATCATAACCGTAGTGGCAGTATTGCTTATCCACATACTCAAAAAGCCGGTAGCCAACATAAAACCCAAGATAATTCCGTTGGCATTGGTGCCGGTCAGCCTGACAATATTGAGGGCAATTCGCAAGTGCAAATTCCATTTTTCCATTGCCAGCGCAATGATAAAACCACCCATAAACAAAAAAACGATGGTGTCGCCATAAGCCTGGGTGGTCTCATCCATTTTGTTTACTTGAAGCATCGGAAACAAGATAATAGGCAAAAAAGCCGTAACCGCCAAATTGACGGCTTCGCTAATCCACCAAGTAAGCATCCACGCGGCAACCGCAATCACGCGCTGGGCTTCGGGGCTTAGACCGCTAAATTGAGGCAAATTTAAAATAAGCAGAAAAATAGCCGGTCCTAAAAACAGCCCGATTTTTTTGGTAAGGGCATACTCGGCGGGGGTTTGGGTGGTCATAAATTTACTAAGGGTGAATATTTGTGCAAAGATTTGATTTTTTTTTGACTTTTGGCAGAAATCGTAATTTCTCTGCTTGTGATGGTTCATATAATTTTTGGTTGCAAATTTGTAAACCATACACCTTGAGAAAGATTTAGGAATAACTACTTGATAATCAATGGGTTTGTCTTCGGTTGGGTTTTAAAATTATAGATGAGATTTTCAGAAAATTGTCTTTTTGATACTTCACAATTTCACAAGCAATGAATTTTCTATAAATATCCATAAATAACATAATTGCTTGATTATCAATAATTTAAAAAAATAGATTACCAATCAAACTATTTATTGATACATTTGGTGTTCAAAATAATTTTGTGTTTATTAGTCAATAGTTCGGATAGTTTCTAAGCCCCCTGCCCCCGGAAGGGGTTCAGTTCCGAGTTTTTTATTAAGTGCTTGATAATCAGTCAGTTACAAAAAATATTTAAAATAACATAACTAGCTGATAATCAATTACTTATAAAAACTGTCCGAAGTATTGTTAGTTGCAAAGTTTCAAAATTTTATTTCTTAAAAATAATTAGCTGTCCGATTGTTAAGTATTTGGGTGTATCTAGGTAGTTTTGAACGCTGATTACGCAGATTTTTATGATGATTAGGATAAAAAATCTGTCTAATCTTAACAATCATAAAAATCTGCGTTCTGATAAAATATTGGTTAATCCGATTTTAAAACAGCTTCTTGGTAATGCGTTAATTATAAGATGTGCTGATGTGCTAATGTAATACATTGATTATCAATTAATTAGGGTTCTTCACCACTTTTCAGGAATTGCCTTCGGCAATTCCATTGAATTCTGAAAAGCTCTCGCTTTTCAGTGATTCTGAACGAAGTGAAGAATCTAAAG
>JALONJ010000380.1 GCA_025455045.1 Microscillaceae bacterium
TTATCAAGAGTTTCAGATTCTTCGCTTCGCTCAGAATCACTGAAATTGATAAATTTCAGAAAAAAAATTCTCATTCCTGAAAAGTGGTGAAGAACCTATAATTGTTATTGATTTCACCGTTTATTCTTTAGTAAAGTCAATTTTTTCAATCAACTGCCCACTCAGTTTTACGACAACTCTGTAATTGCCGTCTTCGGCGGTATATTTACCAATGGCATAACCGGCTGTACCCGAAGACCCTTTGTGAACAAACTCAAATTTGGTCAGGCGGTGCTTGCTGATAAATGCTTTGATAAGGCTTTCTGATTGAGCTTTATTGACAGTTTGACGGTTGCCCTCGATATTCATTTCTACGCTATTGCCCAAGTTGTCTAACAAATTTTTGGTATCGCCGTTTTGCATACTTTGGGCAAATTTATTAATAGCTTCGGTTTGGGCAAATCCTACGCTACTACCTACTACCACCACCCCAGCGATAAGAGCCAAAACTATCACAAACTTTTTCATAATTGTTGCTGTGTTTTTTTTGATTTTATCAATATAATAATTCTAATTTAAAAACGCAATACGCGGGCAAAGGGTTGTATCTTAGCAAGAAATTCGATGTAAGGACTTGTTAATGAATCGCTCGCCGACGAAGGTGAGTGTTTCGGGTTTCTAGCTCTGAGTTTCGGCGGGTTGCAAATTTTTGGTTTTCGGTTCAAGATTAAAAGCCAAATAGCTGAAAATCAAGCAATTAGAAGTTGGAATAAAATTTCTGACCGGTTAAAAACGCAAAAAATTCAAATAATTTTCATAATTAGGAACGTAAGAGAATAAGGCTGAATATATTTAGTTTACTTTAAAACCCCTAAGGGTTTACTAGCTCAAATCATTGATAATCAAGAGTTTAAATCTTTAGAAGCTGTTTTAAAATAAGCTTAATCTATTCCTGTATTAAAACACGGATTTTTATTATTTTTTAAGATTAGGAATAAATACAAGATGAAGCAAAATTTTTAAAGGTTCTCTACCCATTTTGAGGAAATTCTGGCTTTATTCTAAGCCTCAACTCATTTACGCGGGCAGGCTAGACAGCCTGCATTACAATTTTCCTGAAAAGTGGTGAACAATTAAATAATTTAATGGTTCGGAAAGTTTCGGGTTTCTAGTTCCGAAGCCACCCGCCCCCAAGGGGGATTTTTTGTTAAGTACTTGATAATCAGGTAGTTATAAAAAATATTTAAAATAATGTAACTAGCTGATAATCAATTACTTATAAAAAATACCCGCAGTATTGATAACTCCTAATGCCTCAGGATAAACAACGTCTTAGCATGGGTGCAGAGTATAGATTTTGGGTTGAAAATGATGATCACAGAATGGTAGGAATCAATCATTTTTTCGGTATCAAAATTAGCATTTCAAAAATAATTTGTTCATATTGGTCAGTCGTTTATCTTTAATCATTTACAACCGTATTTTCAAAAAAACATTATGAAGTCAAAAATCATTCTGACCCTTGCTTTGGTTTGGTTGTTTTCGTGGGCAAGCTGGGCGGCGGATAGCCCTCGCCCCTACCCGCGTGAAGCGAAAAATTTTGCGCAAAATGTGGTGTCGCCCCGCTACATTCCCGCAATTCAACGACTAGCTTGGTGGCAAAAATTAGGCTTAAAAATAGCTCAGAAAAAAATCCAAAAAAAACTCGCTAAATCAGGCACTATTCCTACGCGTAAAACCGATGGTTTTGCTATTTTTTCGTTTATTTTCGGGCTTGCGGCTTGGTTTGTCTGGGGAATTGTGTTGGGATTAATCGCCGTGATTTTTGGGGCTATATCCATAGCTCGCATAGATTCGCAACCCACCACTCGCTCGGGTAAGGGTTGGGCGATTGCGGGTTTGATGATGGGTTCGCTGGCAATTTTGCTGTTGATGTTGTTTTTTTCGGCTTTGATTATTGGCTAAATCACTATGCTAACTTCAACAAATTATACTCGAAAGTAACTGGTTTTGAACTTCGGCAAAGTTTTAAACTTTGCCGAAGATAAATAAAGCAATTTGTGGGAGAAAAACTCTTTTGATTGCATATATAAAAATATGTTCGGAGTATGAAAGTATAATAAAAATTCCATAAATCATTGATAATCAATAATTTATGGAATTTTTTTAATTTTTTCGGTGGGCATCGCCCGAGCCGCTCACGACCATTTTGCGAATGTTGGGATTGCCTTGGTAGTGCAAATCGCCGGAGCCACTGACGGTAGCCGCCAATTCGCCGTTTACACTGATGAAAGCATCGCCCGAGCCACTGACTTGGATTTCGCAGTTATTGACTTGTAAATTATAGGCTTTGAGGTCGGACGAACCGTGAATTTTGGCGTTGAGTTCTTCGGCACTGCCATTGATGACGGCATCGGACGAGCCGTGAATATTACAAATCAAGGTATAACATTTGATATTGACGCGAGCATCAGATGAACCGTGTAAGTGTAGCTCTAATCGCTTGGTAATGAGCTGGTTATCAAAAAAAATGTCGCTCGATCCGGAAGCTTCAATTTTTTGCAAATCTCGGACTGTAACATATACTTTGATGTAAATGTTGTTTTCTTCGCGCCAATTCCAGTTTTTGGGGAAGTTTTCGGTGGTGATGAGCAGTTCGTTTTGATTGACTTCGGTTTTGACAAATTTGTGCAAATCTTCGCGGGTCTCGACGCGCAAGTCCTCTTTTTCACCTTGCTGAATATACACATTGACGATAGAAGATGCTTTGATTTGATTAAAACTCGCCACATTGCGGCGAATATTGAGTACACTTTGGGCAAATATTGCCATTGGCAACAATAGAAGATATAAAAGTACCGCACTTAGTTTGAGATAAACATTGATTCTTTTCATATTTTGGGGTTTTATGGGGCTTGATGATTTAATTTTTTGATGATAGAAGCAAGTAGCTTCGCTATTCTTAATGATACCAAAACGGGGGCAAAGGTTGCATCTTTGAAAGTAGGAATTGCTGATTTGGAAATAAAAATCACATAAATAGCTGATTATCAATTAATTATATTTTCATAAATATTGCTTTATTTTGCGTTTATTCCTCCGATTGTGCTAGAAAATATTTTAGGTTCAAGCATCATTTATTCAAAAAAAAAGCCGAACAAAGTTGCTCGACCTTTTTGAAATAACGGATAGGTTATTGAATATCTTTTAATTTTCGATTTTCATTTTTTTTTATTTTAGATTTAACTTATTGATAATCAATTAATTAATTAATCAATCATCATACATTCGGCACTATTTCTTCTTACGAATAAAAATATTGCCACTAATCGTCTCCAACTGCACTTCATCGCCCCCGCCATTCATTTTGGCAACTAAATCAGAGCCATAGCCCCCACCGATTCGAGGCAAGCCGTCCTCATCTTTGTCTTTGTTGCCGGTGTCCAATTGTATATTAGAGTACACATCGCCCGAAATAGTTTTGAGTCGGAAAGATTTTTTTTGATTTTCGGCAATATTGATGTCTATGTCGCCACTAATCGACTTAAGGCTGAGTTTTTTTATCTCTGCTTCGGTTTTGATATTGCCCGATATAGTCTTGATTTTCAGGGCATTGGCTTGGGGAATGTAGATTTCGTAGTCAATATCGGCAGTGATTTGGCGGTCGTTGTGCGAGTACACATTGACATACACTTTGCTGTCCTCATCCCAAAAACCGTAGTTGTTGCCATATTGATATTGGTGTTTTTTTTGGGTACTGATGATAGTTTTGCCATCGGAGATTTTGTTCAAACCTTTGATGATTGAGGTGATTTTGAGCTGGTTGTCTTCTTTTTTGATTTCGATCTCAAAGTTGTCGTTGTGGGCGTTGTCATTGATATTAACCGTAGTGCTAATGCCTACTTCGCTTTTGTCCCAAGTTTTGATGACAATATTGGAAGCAAATTTGAGATTCAAAAAAATAGTTTCAGTGCTTTGCACAGCAATATTTTTCTCAATTTTTTTTTGGGCAAAGGCAGTTTGACTCAAAACAATGGTCAAAGTAAGCATAATTAAATTTTTCATAAGAGCTTTATGGTTATATGGTGAGATGGTAAGATTGGTCGATTGTTATTGTTTTTTAATTAATTTAGACATAATACATTGATAATCAGCATATTACTTAACAAAACAATCGAGCAATCCTATTTTAAAAATTACTTCTTTTTGCGCAAATAAATATTGCTGTATGGTGATTTGAGGTAGATTTCTACGCCTCCGCCATTCATTTTGCCATTGATGGTTTTGCCACCCCATTGCCCCCAGTCATCACTATCACTGTTTTTTTCTTGCAGCAAAGCAATATCAGAGTAGATGTTGCCATAACTAGATTCCAGTTTTACATCAGCTTTGGTGCTTTCGGGCAGGCTTACATCTACATTGCTATAAGTAGCCACAATCGAGATGGGTTTGCTTTGGTTTACTTGGTCAAAAACCGCTTTCACTTTACCATAAGTGGCATTGCATACTACGGGTCCGGTTACATTGTCGAGGTAAACCGAGCCGTACTCGCTCTTGATTTCCAACTCGGCTTTGAAGTTGCTGATAGTGATTTTGCCACAGTTGTACGTTTTGGCGTTGAGAATCATATTCATTTTTTCGGGAACTAAAATTCTAAAGTTACCGCTTCGCGCAGCATTTTTGATGACTACTGCCCCATCATATTCTTCAATATTTAAGCCGGTACCGGTATTGTCGTTTGCGCCGCCGGTGATGAGTTTGAGCCCTTCGGCTTCTTCGGGAACTTTGGCACTAGGTCCCGACAATACAATCTCTTTACCGCTATGCCCCTCGATGGTAAAAGAACCGGAATTGGTCAATATTTTGAGTTTATTGCCTTTGGGAGTATAACGATACTCTTGGGCTTGGGCAAAACTCAGCCCTATCAATCCAAAAATAGCAACTAAATAAATGGTTTTAAGCGTTTTCATATTCAATAAAATTTAAAAGGGTTAAATGAAAAATTGATGGTTATATGGTAAAATTAAATGCACAGTCCTTAAAATCAAGGAAGGAATTAGGAATTAATAATTGGGAATTAGGAATGATTTAATTACCTTATATTCGATCAATTATGGTTTTAAAAATTTTACTTTATTTTGTATCTATTCCTAAATTGAGTTTTGAACTTGGGCAAATTTTTAAAACTTTGCCGAAGTGGAAATTAATTGATAATCAAATAGTTATCACTTAAACATCTTTTTTAAAGCTCTTGCAACTCTTTGCGGATGTTTGCCTTGATTTGTTCAGGAATTGGCTCTTTGGCAATAAAATCTTCAATGGCTTTTTTGGCTTTTTTCTCTTTGAGGGCAATCATCATATTAATTAGTGCAATTTTGATAGCTGGGTCTTCCTGCACTTGCATTGACTCAATCAAAGCCGCGCGCACCTTGGGCATATCTTTATAAGTAAAGAGGGCATTGAGCGCGGCAAGTCTTACGTTGGTATTTTCGTCATTATTGAGGGTTTGAATCAAAGCCTCAATTGCCTGCTCGCTCCCTTCGCCTTGTTTTTTGATTTCGGAGGCTATGCTTACGGCTTTGATACGCTCACTTGCCGACTCCTCTTTGAGTTTGGCGAGCATTTCTACGGTCGTTTTGAGGTCTTTTACATCTTTGGCAATCGCTTGATTGTCAGACGATTGCGTGTTTTTTCCGGCGTAGAATCCTATGACCAACAAAGCCACACTTGCCGCTACTCCCATTGCCCAACGGCTATACATTGAGCGCGAGTGGGCTGGCTTTTGCGGGGTCATTTTGACTACTTGAGGCGCAGGAAACACTGCCAAAATTGAATCGTCCAAATTTTGTTCAAAAGCCTGATTATCAAGGGTTTTTTCTTGGGAGGCTTCGCCAAAAAAGCGAAATTGGCTTTGAAATATGTGCAGGTGAGCCGGTACTTCGGCTTGATTGAAAAAGGCTTTCAATTGGCGTTCTTCTGCCAAAGTGGTTTCACCTTCCCAATATTTTTCCAATAAAGCCTCAATTTTTTCCAGTTCCATAATTTTCGGTATTGGTTAATATTTCACGAATTTTTTTGCGGGCGCGCGACAAATTGACCCGAATGTAATTGACATCTGCTTGCATAATGTCGGCAATCTCTTCAAATTCATATTCTTCAATATCGCGCAATTGAATAATCATTTTTTGGGTTTCGGGTAGTTGACTGATGGCTTGTTCAATCAAACTACGGGTGTTGCTCATTTCCATTTTCCGTTCGGGATTTGCGACCGATGAAACCGCCTGATGAGAATAATTGTCTAAAGACAGTACCTGATTTCGCCGCGATTTTTGCTTATCGAGGCAAATATTTTTGGTGATGCGCATTGCCAAAGCCTCAACACTGTGGTAAGCATCAAGCTTTTCGCGCATATTCCACATCCGCAAAAATACGTCTTGTACCGTATCTTCGGCTTCTTCGGCACTCCCGAGTAGCCGCGTGGCAAATCGGTGGAGTTTGTTGCGTGCCGGTAACACATTTAGTTTAAAAGTCTGCAAATCCATCTTTGAAGCGTTTCTAATAGCTAGACGAGGTCAAAAACCAAACATTACATTTTGCACAAAAAAATTATTTCAAAAATCAATATTGCATCTTAAAGCATTGATTATCAAGTGTTTAAACTTTTTCTTTAATTCACCTTATCAATCCCTCAAGCAGTTTTTATAAGTGGTTGATTATCAAGTATTAATAATATTGTAACGTGAATATTTTGAAAAATATTGAAAAAGTACAAATAATTAAAGTTTTAAAAAGAGAACCCAAAATCTCCCCAAGCCGTCAATCCTGTAAGGAACTTTGTTAAATTGTTACCTCTTAGGATTTTTCTGTAATCAATTGAATATCCTCCAAAGGCGGACACGGTCAATAAATTGTATTTCTCCCCCTCTTTCGGAGGGGGTTGGGGGGAGGCTGAAAAAAGTCCACAAAGTTCCACGCAGGATGACGTAGTTGTGTTATTTTTATTGATTCAGTTTTTCATTAACTAATTGATTATCAGTATTTTATATATTTC
>JALONJ010000381.1 GCA_025455045.1 Microscillaceae bacterium
CCACGCAGGATGACGACTTGGGGGATTTTGGATTGTTTTTTTAAAAATTTAATTTTTTGTACTTTTTTAATATATTTCAAAATATTCACGTTAAAATAGTGAGATGGTAAAATGGTGGAATGGTTTTATGGTGAAATGGTGAGATAGTGAAATGATTTTATAGTGGAATGGTGAGATAGTGAAAATAGGGCTTGCGATTTTGCCACTTTGACCCGCCAAAGGTATAGGAAAAGCCATATTATTTTTGGGGTCATTGAGTCATCAAAAATCAACCAATCTCCAAATCAATATATTAAATTCTCCCTTCGGGGGCTAGGGGCTTTTTAAATTTTAATCGACTGATTTTGGCAATTGTCTGATTATCAACGTTATTTGCAGACTAAACCCTTCAAAATGCAAAGGTTAGTATTTTGTATCATATTGATTACCAATATTTTAATTCAACATTTAGTTGCTCAAACCTCTCCCGAAAAAAGAAATGGGCAACTGACTAATAACCTTTTGTCGCAACTCAAACAAGCCTCGGGCAAAGCCAAAGTCAATGTATTAAACCAACTTGCCGAAGCTATGGCAAATTCGCAGCCGGTCAAAGCCCGCAATTATGCCCAAGAAGCCATTGAACTGGCACAAGATTTAGATTTTGAAGCTGGGCAAGCTCACGCTCTCAAAAATGTGGGCATTATTTATCAAATGCAGGGCAATCAATCTCAAGCCTTACAATATTTTTTGAATGCTTTGCGTATGTATGAAAAACTACAAAACTCAGTAGGCATCGCCCAGACCCTCAACAATGTGGGGATTATTTATCAGCAACAAAAAAAATATGAGAAAGCCCGCCAGTATTATGAAAGGGTTTTGAAAATAGATGAACAAACCCGCGACCTCAAAGGGCAAGCCAGCACACTAAACAATTTGGGTGATATATATTATCAACAAGACCAATACACCCAAGCCTCAGCGTATTATGAAAAGTCTTTGCAAATTCGTCAACAAATGCGCGATGAAGCCGGTATAGCCGTAAGCCTCAAAAACATTGGATTGGTACATTATGTGCAAAACGATTATTTGGCGGCTTTGCGTAATTTTTTCAATTCTTTGGCTTTGGATACCAAGCTGGGCAATCAGGCAAGTATTTCGTCCACCGACATCAATATTGCCAATACGTATCTCAAAATTGAAAAAATTGACAGTGCTTTGTACTATGCGACCAAAGGCTATGAAAGTGCCGAACGCATCGGTTTAGAGCGCGAAAAAGCCGAAGTATGTTTAATATTAGCGGATATTCACTCTTTGCTGGGTGATTATGAAAAGGCTTTTGGATTTCAGGCAGAGTATCAAATTATTCAAGATTTGGCTTTTAGCGAAGAAAATGCCAAAAAAATTGAGGCTTTGCAAACCTCTTATGAACTTGAGAAAAAACAAACCGAAGTTGATTTAGCCCACCAACGCAACCGCAATCAATTGATTATTATTTATGCCTCGAGCTTGGGTTTGATTTTATTGTTTGCCTTGGCTTATGTATTGTACCAAGCCAATGCTCGAAAAAAGCGCGATAATCAGCTTTTGCAACTCCAAAATGCCGAAATCAATCAACAAAAAGAAGAAATCACTGCCCAACGCGATTTGATAGAAGAACAATTGCACGAAATTGAGCAAAAAAACCGCGAAATTACCGAAAAAAACCTCAACATTGAAAGTAGCATCAATTATGCCCTCACGATTCAACAAGCTATTTTGCCCAAGCAACATTTAATTGATGCAATTTTGGCAACCAATTTTATTTTTTATCGCCCGCGCGATGTAGTAAGCGGTGATTTTTATTGGTTTTATCATCTTCCGTCCGAAAATGGCGGCAAAGGCAAAGCTATCATCTCGGCAATTGATTGTACCGGACACGGCGTGCCGGGGGCATTTATGAGTATGATTGGCGATTCACTCCTCAATCAGATTGTGATTGACAAAAACATATCGGAAGCTCACCTGATTTTGAATGAATTGCACAAAGGCGTGCGAGTGGCTTTGTCGCAAGGCGAAACGCATAACCGCGATGGAATGGATATGGCTTTGTGTGTGATTGATTTGGACAAAAAAAACATTCAATTTGCCGGAGCCAAAAACCCCTTGGTATATCTGCAAAATCAAGAACTCAAGGAAATCAAAGCCGAAATGTACTCGGTGGGCGGTTGGGACGAAGGCGAAGAATCAGAAAGGATATTTAGCAGTCAAACCATCAGCTATGCCGAAGCTACCACTACTTTTTATATTTATTCCGATGGTTATCAAGACCAATTTGGTGGACCCAAAACCAAAAAATTTATGCGTAGCAAGCTCAAAGAGTTGTTTTTGCAAATTCATCAAGAACCTATGGTGTATCAGGAGCAAATCTTAGCCGATACTTTTGAAGAGTGGAAAGGCTCAAATTTTCAGGTAGATGACATATTGATTATTGGGATTAGAGTGAGTTGAGGCAAATATTGAGGGTAGAATTTTTTGGTGTAAGATTTATTTCTCTAAAAAATACACCTTGCCAAAGATTTACATTTGGAAAATCGAGTTGCTGAATAGCGATTTTTAAAATGATAAGTATCTAATAATCAACAAGTTAATGATTTTTTTATTCATACCTCCCCAAATTGCACAATACTTCGGACAGTTTTTATAAGTAATTGACTGTGTCCGCCTTTGGAGGAACTTGTCCGCCTCTGGCGGATTATCAAATACTTAATAAATAACTCGGAACTAGAAACTAGAAACTGCCCGAACTATTGACAATTAAGTAAATAGTTTCTTCCAAACCCAATTTTTGTTTGATTTTCGGCTAGTTTGGTAATATTTGTTCCTGAGTAGAGTACTCTGGGTATTATCTATTTTAAAATTAATTGTATGTCAGAGTTTTTTGGGCAATTATTGGTTTTAGCTATTTTTTTGAATGCCTTGATTGTACCCTTGATGTGGTTGGGCTATTTGGTACTACGCGAGGTAGAAGTTAAGCGCAATATGCGCATATTTTATCTGGGTTTAGAGTTTGTCAGCCTGATAGTCAATCCGAGTATGTTTTTTATGGCTTTGGTGAGCAAAGACCTTTTGCCGGTCTGTTGCAACTTGGGCGATACTTCGGTTTTGGCAATAGCCTCACGCCCAACTATAGTAACTTTGGTGGTTTTTTCGTTGGGTTGTTACATCATAAGCAAATTCGTGCGCCGCTTACTGCCGCCTTTGACCGAAGTAATCATTCAAATTGGGTTGGTGATGGGCTTTATACTCAACATTATCATTGCCATTCAATTAATCAAAAAGTCCGATGGTGGCATTTTTATTATTTTGGGCAATGTGCCGGTTTTTTGCCTATACAGTATTCGAATGTTAGAAAACCACAAACAAGTATTACAAGTGCTTGCTTCTCAAAACATTGGTAGTAATCGCCTTTGGGAAAAATGGCTTTGGAGATTTTTGAAATTGGGTTTTTGGCAAAAAATGCCACTGGCAATTGTGCTGATATTTCCCCTTATGTTGTTGATAATCAGTATTTTATTGCTTTTTGGGCAAAAGCCTCAAGCGGTCATTACAGCTTTTACCGATACTTACAAACATACTTTTTCACAATTACCTTGCACAATGGAATGTAACCCTGATGAGCATTACTTATGTACGGTAGCCTCACGCGGGCATAGCCGTTTGGTAAAACCGATTCGGGCGGGCTATCGGCGCGGGCGTTGGATAGCGGTCAATCGCCAATTGTTGGTTGCCAATGCCTTTGAAGATTTATTGGCAGAAAACTTCCCAAGTCTGCATCGGAAAATTAGGCAAGTGTATGATTTTATTGGTTTACACATTATTCAAACGCATCGCAGTATTCAAACTACTTGGGTGTGTAGTTTGATTTATATTCTTATGAAGCCTTTGGAATGGTTTTTTTTGCTGATTTTATATCTTTTTTGCAATCGTCCCGAAGATAAAATAAGTATGCAATATTTGCTTCAAAATGATAAAGCATCGATAATCAGGGAATTGAGGAGTGAGAATTGAGGAGTAAATATTGTAATGTGTTGATTATCAAGTATTTAACAATTAAAGATTTTTTATACTAAAAAAAATAATTTTTTTTAAAAATTCATTAAACCATTGCTGGAGTTTGTAGTCAAAGAATCAAAATTTAGAAAACAACAAAATAGTTAATTAAACTTTAATTCACAATGGAAAATTTGAAATCTAAACTTCGCAATGCTTTATTGGTTGGTTCTTTTGTGTTTTTTGCCCACAATTTTGAAGCATCGGCACAAAATACCGACAAAAAAGCAGATGTAAAACCCAAAGACCGCAAAGAAAACGTAATTGATCGCAAAGAAAATCGCCTCGACCGCCGCGAAAATGTCCGCGACCGCCGTGAAAACGGACGCGACCGCCGCGAAGATGTAAGAGACAACCGCGAAGACCGCCGCGATGTACGCGAAGACAAGCGCGATGCCCGCGAAGACATCCGCGATGCCCGTGAAGATGTAAGAGATGCCCAAAAAGAAGGCGGCAAACGCGACAAAATTGAAGACCGCCGTGATGCCCGCGAAGACAAACGCGATGCCCGCGAAGACGTGAGAGATAACCGTGAAGACAAACGTGACAACCGCGAAGATGTAAGAGATAGAAAAGAAGATGTAAAAGATAAAAGAGAAAATGTCCGCGACCGCCGTGAAAATGTAAGAGATAGAAAAGAAAATGTCCGCGACCGCCAAAACCGCGTAAGAGTGAATAAAAACTAATTGGAATAAACTAACGAAAAAGCCATCAATCAATTGATGGCTTTTTTTATAACTAATTGATTATCAATGATTTACAAAGCGTAGCGAGTGGCAAAAACATTTATTCAACCAAATAACCGTCTCGCATCTCAACACGCCGGTCCGACATCGCAGCTAGTTCTTTGTTGTGCGTAACAATCACAAATGTTTGTTTTAAATCTTGGCGAAGTTTGAGAAATAATTTATGCAATTCTTCCGAATTTTTGGAGTCGAGATTGCCACTTGGTTCATCGGCAAAAACCACCAAAGGCGAGTTAATCAAAGCTCGGGCAATGGCGGTTCTTTGTTGTTCGCCGCCCGACATTTCCGAGGGCAAATGTTTGTGGCGTTGGGCAACCCCCAATAGTTCGAGTAGCTCCATTGCTTTGGCTTCGGCGGTTTTGGGGGCAGTACCGGCTAAATAAGCGGGCATACATACATTCTCGAGAGCCGTAAATTCAGGCAATAAATTATGAAATTGAAACACAAATCCAATGGATTGATTGCGAAATTGGGCTAATTTATTGCTTTTCAAGCCATTGAGATTTTGATTGTTGATGACAACCTCGCCCGAGTCGGCAGTATCGAGAGTTCCCAAAATATGCAAAAGTGTACTTTTGCCTGCGCCCGAAGCTCCTACAATAGACACAATTTCTTGGGCTTGCACCGCAAAATCAATGCCTTTCAAAACTTGCAGACTTCCGTAAGATTTGGTGATATTTTGGGCAGAAATCAACATAATTTCGGTTGTTAAATGATTAATAGTGAGTTAAGTAAAATAATTTTAGCTGGTGCTAAAAAATTGGGGCTGAAATCTGATTTCATTTTCAAAAACCGAATATTCTAGCCCAATAATGTTCACTACCCCAGCAATGCAATAAAAAGCCAAACTCAGCCAAGTTTGACTTTTTTTATAGAAATAATGTCGAGTGTAGGCTTACCACAATCAAGCATCAGGTTTTAACCCTAAAGCCGCCAATTGAGCCATCAGTTTTTCAACTCTCTGTTGTTCTTGAGCTTTTTCCAGTTGTTCTTTTGCCAATTGCTCGGCAAGCTCGGAGTTTTGATTCGAGAGTTCGGAGTTTTGATTCGAGAGTTCGGAGTTTTGATTCGAGAGTTCGGAGTTTTGGTTCGAGAGTTCGGAGTTTTGATTCGAGAGTTCGGAGTTTTGGTTCGAGAGTTCGGAATTTTGAGCTGATAGCTCAAAAGTTCGTTCAGCACCGGTTTTCAAAACATTGCCTTCTTTGCTGCACCATCTTGCCCAAGGAGCT
>JALONJ010000382.1 GCA_025455045.1 Microscillaceae bacterium
TTCACCAAGCTATCGCTTGGTTCATTAATGCTCAGAATCACTGAAATTGATAAATTTCAGAAAAAAGATTTTCACTCCTGAAAAGTGGTGAAGAACCTTATTACAATCAAGATTTAGCCGATTGCAAAAAACGAAAAATTCGCCAATTATTTATGCTAAAGTGCTTATTATCAGCCAAATAAGCTACTAAAATCAACAAAACCCAAGCCCCAAACACTGCCCCCAGAGAAAAGCTGATTTGCACCACCCAACTCTCTACCTCAATCCAACCAAATTGATAGAAATATTGAATTGTCAATATCCAAAAAACCAATAAAATCGGATTAAATAAACCCAACAAAAAGCCGTACCAAAAAACGTTTTGGGTGTTTTTAATGGGTAATTCGGGATTTTGAGGAGCTTTATTTGATTTCTTTTTGGGGATAAATAAATTAATAATCACTCCGGCAAAAATCAGCAAGCTCAAAATATTGAAATAAAAGCTAAATCCTTGGATTGTATTCAAATTCTCAAGGCTATAAAAAGCCAACATTCCATAAATTACTTCGGGCAAGGCTCCGCCCAAGCCCAACCAAACCGCCGTCCGAAAATTGCGCCTTAATGCCGTTTCAAATACACTCACATTGACCGACCCGGGTTGCAACGAACCCAAAAAACTAGCCACAAAAGCCAATAAAAAAGGAATAATAACGGAAAAGAGCATTGAATTAATTGTTAATTTGTTGATTTGTTATGATTTACAAAATAAAACCATTTCAACATCTCGCCATCACACCATTTCACCATTACGTCTTCTTTTTTGTGAAAAAGTGTTGTTTGATTACTTGCAAAATCTCCCAAATAGAGGTGTAAGGTACACCAAGCGCGTGATTTTGTCGGCTTATTTTCCAAATGATATACCAATGTTGCATTATATCTCGGTAGGCTTGCCATAGCGTATAGCGGGTATCATACACGTGTCCGGGTTCGGAACTAATGCCGTTTAACTCCATTATTTTGATGTTTTTGCCTTGCGCGAGGTCTTCATAGCTCTTGACTTTTAAATCGAATCTACCATAATAAAATCCGTCAATACCCAGAGCGATTTCGCTAAATATTTGATGCAATTGGCTGTTAATCAGGTGGTTAGCATTGATAAACTCCGTACCGCGACAATGATTGCCAATAGGCTCGAGTAGGCGTTTTTCACCATTTGCCAAAACCGTTTGCATTGCTGTTCCTAGTTCATTTTTGAGTCTTTTCAATTGAAAACGCGCGCGGGTATTCTGTGCCAGCAATTCTTGTAGGCTCGATTTGCCATCGCCGGTAGCAGTCAAAAAATTTTTCAAAGTAATAGAACTTACCTGACCGCTTGCCTCATTGGGTAGTCTGTAGAACAAAACGCCCAATTCAATCGGATATTCAATAAATTCTTGCAAAATAAAATCAACTTGATGTTGTTGCCAATAGGTTTTCAAGGTTTCGATAGATTCAAGCTTGACTACAGCATTGCCGCGCTCGCCCACATTGGGTTTGGCAATCAAAGGAAATTGTAAATCATTGATTTTCAATTGATTATCTATATCTTCCCAAGTTTGATTTTGGCTGATAAAAGCACTTTTGGGTAGGTATTGAGTGGGGATTTTGTTCAAAATATCTTTTTTGGATTCACCAAAAAAACCGCCCATTTCAATCCCGGGGTTGCCTGCCGTAAAATAGGTCAAAGAGCGCGCCCGAATCGCCAGATACAACCAATAAGGCAAAATTGGTAAATAAAAAATATACCAATCCCAATATTCGTATTGAGTCCATTTAATCCACCAAAGAGGGGCGCGAGAATGAAGCTGATTATTTCGTTTTTTGAACCAAGTCAGGGGAACTTTGAGGGTATTTAAAATATACTCCATCTAAATTAGGAATTAATAATTAGGAATTAGGAATTAGGAATTATACAACTATCTGACCGTGTTCCGCCGAAGGCGAATTATCAATTAGTTGTATTTTAAAAAGTCTTACTTTATTTTGTATCTATTCCTAATTTGTTGATAAGTGATGAGATTAATCTAAAATTTAATGATAATTATTCAAGAGATTGAATGGAATGTAAATCATACTTAAATAAATTAATAGATAGCTTAGTAAAAAATTAACCGACAATTTTAGTCAGAATGTTGCTTTTTTGCAAACTAGGAAAACAACCCAGGCGAACAAAAAGTTCAAAATCTTGCTGGGTGCATTTCAAATTTACTACCTATAACCCTCTCCTTTGGAGAGGGCTAGGGTGAGGCAATAGAAACGCGTAAATTTGAAATGTACCCATCTTGCTTTATAATATTTCTACGGCTTCTTGACAAAAATATTTTGAGATGTGACAAAATCAAAAAATTGCAAGTTTTAACATCTTTCTTTAAACTAGCATCATATTTAAGGGCAATTGCTCAGTAAGATAATGAGTTTTGTTTGTAACTACTTGATAACCAAATGTTTATAAAATTTTCAGCCATAATACTTAAGTGGTATAATTGAGTTTGAATTAAAGACATTCTCACTCCTCACCCCTCAATACTCACGCCTTATCAATGAAAAATATATTGCTAATTACTTTCTTTATATTAAATTTCTTATCCAGACTTGAAGCCCAAAATTTGCCCCAAACTTTGGATAGTCTGCGACAAGTTTTGGCGAGTTTTGAGCAAACCAAAGGCTACGAAAAAGATACAAATTATTTGAATACCCTCAAGTCTTATGGTTTACAATATCAATGGTATCAGCCCGATAGTGCCGTCAAATGGCTCAAAAAAGCCCTTATTTTAGATGCTCGCTACCATCTGAGCAGCAAAAGATTGGCTTTGCTCAAAGATTTATGTATGATTTATGGCAATCAAAATAACCCCAAACTGTTTGACTATGCCCAACAAATCATTGATCTTGCCGAAAAAAAACAAGATTTTCAAAATTTGGCAGAAGCAAACTTTTTTTTGGCATTTTATTACGAAAAAAATCAAGCACTGGGCAAGGCTCTTTTGTATCGTTTGCAAGAGTTGGACTATGCCCGCCAAGCGCGTGGCAATGAAGTAGGCGTAGTGGCAGTTTTGGCAAATATTGCCTCTTTGTATCAAGCCGCCGGCAACTATGCCAAAGCCGAACAATACGCGCGCGCCGCCATCGAAGCCGGGCGGAAAATCAAGCGCAATGATTGGAAAACCCTTGCGCAACTAGCCGAATTGTATGATGTATATAACGAAATCTTGCTCAATGGTACGCAAAAATACGAACAAGCTTTGGAATACGTCCTCGAGCTGAAGCAGCGAGTCCAAAAAAACGGACACCCCGAACTAAAGTACAATGCCCAAAAAAATATTTGTCGAATTTATGCCCGGCAAGGCAAGTTTGCCGAAGCATTGGCTTGTTATCAAACAACCTTGCAACAGTTTGCCCAAAGCGATTTAGATGCCAAATTTAAGCCTCAAATTTATGCCTTGATGGGCGATTTGTATGTCCAAAACCGTAACTTAGCTCAAGCTTTGCAATCCTATCAACAAGCCAAAAAAGCGATTCCTACCGGCTATGATGATTTGTTTGGCGTTACCAAAGGGCTTGCCGAAACTGCTTTCAAAGCCCAAAATTATGAGTTGGCTCTGCGCGAAAGCGAAGTCGCTCGCCAAAATTATCAAAAATTTGGGCATAAAAACGCCCTCAAGGAAGTGTATGAATTGCAATACAAGATTTATTTAGCCCAGCAAAACTATCCGCAAGCCTTGGCTTCGCATCAATTGTTTAAAAATATATCCGATTCTTTGTTGATTAATCAAAATGCCCTCAAAATAGACCAAGTCGAAGCTGAAAGCAATTTCAAAGCCGAGCAAACCAAAATTCTCAATGCGCAAAAACAAAAAGATTTAATCAATACCCAACGCTTGGGTGAGCAACGGTTGTATTTGCTTGGGGCATTGTTGGTTTTGGCGATTGTTTCGTTTGCCGGATTATTGATTTATCGGCAGAACGACCGCCTCAAAAAGACCAATCAACTCAAAGACCGCTTGTTTGCTATCATTGCCCACGATTTGCGCTCGCCGATTACTTCCTTTCAAGGAATATCAGAACAAATCAGTTATTTTTTAGAAAAAAACAAACCCGAGCGTATCCACCAGCTCCGCGAATTGATTGCCAAATCAGCCCAAAATTTGAATCATTTGTTAGACAATCTGCTCAATTGGGCAGTTTTGCAGCGCAATTCTTGGCTTTTGCACAAGCAAAAAATAGATTTGAAAAATTTGATTGATGATAATTTGAAAGCTTTTTACACAGCCGCCCAAGTTCACCAAATTATCCTAGAAAATTTAGTTCCCGAAAATTGCCTCGTTTATACCGACCCCAATGCCTTGAGTACAATCATCAGAAATTTGTTGAGCAATGCCCTCAAATTTACGCCCGAAGGTGGCAAGATCAACATTCAAGCCAAACCCTTAGCCCATTCAAGCGGGTATGATTTGCAGGTCAACGATAGCGGAATTGGAATGAGTAGCGAAAAAGCCCAATCTATCTTTAGGCTCAATGCCGAGAAGAACTCCGCCGGCTTGCGGGGCGAAAAAGGCATTGGTATAGGTTTGTCGCTTTGTTATGAATTTGCGCAATTGCTGTCGAGCAACTTACAAGTAAAAAGCCAGCCCGGACAAGGTACTACTTTTAGCTTACGTTTACCGGCTTGAGGCATTTATACAAATTTTTAATTGCTCATTCCAACTCTGCCTCATCTAAAATATACATCATTTGGTCATAGCTCCGTTCGTTGAGGCGAAACTTACCGCGAATGGTTACGGGCTTGCTGGAGTAGGGGATTTTGGTTTTGGCATTGACCTCGACTACAGTTTCAAGTCCGGCTCCGCCACAAAAATAACAGCTACTGTAGGGATACAAAGAAAAAATAAACTGATTGGGCTGACTGACTTCAACCGGTAGTACATAACCTCGCAAACTAATGACTTTGCCATTGATAGCCTGCACTTGTTTGCCAAAAACCGGATATTCCACTTTATATTTGCCCTCGACTTTAGTTTTGAAACTCACATCGGCAAGGGTTCGCCAATAAGAAGGGCTATCTTGGGCTACCAAATCAAACCCTAAAAAAATACCAATAAAAACCCCTAAAATTCGTTTTTTAAAGAAGCAAGATAAGATTGTATTCATTTTTTTAAAATTAGCAAAAAAATTGCAGTAATAGAAAGAGAACTATTAGTAAGCAAAAACTTTGTAAAAACCTGATTATTAATCAATTAGGAATTGGGAATTAGGAATTATATAAATGCCTGATTTCCAATTAATTACATTTTTAAAAACGACGCTTTATTTTAAATTCATTCCTTAGATTGTAGAATTTATCAAATGAAATTTATATTCTTAAAAATATTTATCTTAATATTTAGTCTTTTTCCATTTGTTTTGTTGGCACAAGACTCGGGATTTGTGCGCGAACCCAGCACAACGCGCTACATCAAAGACATTTATCAATATGTGCAAGACAAAATTAACCGTAATCAATATTATATCAATGAATCTCGAGTAAATACTACCAACTTACCTTGGCTTGAATTGAGCAAGTTTCAAAGCACTCAACAATATTTTTACAGCTTTGTCGGTGATGATACCCCGGTTTTGCGCTTAGTAACGATAGTTGCCAAAGTAAATGATAAAAATTATTATGCCGAATATTTGTTTGATAATGATGGGAAATTAATTTTTTGCTACGAAAAACAAAACGACTCTGCTACCTATCCTTACCGAGAGTTTAGAGCTTATTTTGAGAATGGTTTGTGCATCAATTTGTTGTTGGATAAAGAAATCATTGAAGCCAAAAACACCTCGCCTTATCGCACCCGCTTAGAGGTTTTTCAATCGACAGGTAAATTTTATGCGCAAAAGTTTTTTGCCGATATGAAGGAAGTCAAAAATGAAGATTGATTAGTTTAACGTGAATATTTTTATAACTAATTGATAATCAAATAATTATAATGTAAAAAATACATTTTTTCGGTAAATTATAAATTATATTTAAAATAAAATTG
>JALONJ010000383.1 GCA_025455045.1 Microscillaceae bacterium
TTAAACCAATAAAAATAACACAACTACGTCATCCTGCGTGGAACTTTGTGGACTTTTTTCAGCCTCCCCCTGCCCCTCCGAAGGAGGGGTGAAATTATAGTTTGTTGATTTTCAATTAATTACAGAAATATTTTAAGACATAGCAATTTAACAAAGTTCCACGCAGGATGACAGCTTGGGGGGATTTTAGATTGTTTTTTAAAGATTTATTTTTTGTACTTTTTTAATATGTTTTAAAATATTCACGTTAAATAATATCATAATATGCTGAAAATCAATCATTTAGCTCGTTAATATGGTTCTTCAGCACTTTTCAGAAAGATGATTTCTGAGAAGTGCTGAATATTCTTTTTAAAAACATAATTAATTGAAAATCAGTCTGTTACAACTTATCCGCTTCTGGTGGATTGATTCATCATTCAATTACCCTCAAACAAGCCGGTTTGTGAATTTTTAAAACTCAAGCCTAGGTGTTTGTAAGCCTTTTCGGTAGCCTCACGCCCCCGCGAAGTGCGTTTGATATAGCCTTCCTTGATCAAAAAAGGTTCATATACTTCTTCAATAGTTTCGCCTTCTTCGCCGCAAGCCGTAGCAATGGTGGATATACCCACCGGTCCACCCTTAAACTTCTCGATGATGGTTGATAAAATGCGATTGTCCATTTCATCTAAGCCGTTTTGGTCCACCTCGAGCGCATCTAAAGCCATTTTTGCAATGGCTAAGGTGATCGTTCCTTTGCCTTTTACTTGCGCAAAGTCGCGGGTACGGCGCAGTAGATTGTTGGCAATTCGGGGTGTACCCCGACTTCGGCTGGCGATTTCGTAGGCGGCTTGGTCATCGATGGGAGTTTGTAAAATTTGTGCCGAGCGTTTGACGATGGAGGTTAGCAACTCAGCATCATAATACTCCAAACGGGCATTGATACCAAATCGCGCGCGCAGGGGCGAAGTAAGCAATCCGGCACGGGTGGTTGCGCCAATCAAGGTAAAGGGGTTCAAAGAAATTTGAATGGTGCGGGCATTGGGACCCGAATCAAGCATTATATCAATTTTATAATCTTCCATCGCCGAATAAAGATACTCCTCGACAATGGGGTTGAGGCGGTGAATTTCGTCGATAAACAACACATCATTGGCCTCCAAACCCGTAAGCAAACCCGCCAAGTCGCTGGGCTTGTCCAATACCGGACCCGAAGTGAGCTTAAGTTGGGCGTTCAATTCATTGGCAATGATGTTGGAGAGCGTAGTTTTGCCCAGCCCGGGCGGTCCGTGCAAAAGCACGTGGTCAAGGGCTTCTTGGCGTTGCTTGGCGGCAAGGACAAATACTTTCAAATTCTCGACGATTTTTTCTTGCCCCGTAAAATCGGCAAAACTCAAAGGGCGCAAAGCCCGCTCTACGACTTGCTCCGATTCCGACAATCCACTTTTATCGCCTTTTAAATAATCTTTCATAAGTAATTTTCGAATTTTTGAATTTTCGAATTTTTAAATTTGTAATCTTTTGATAATCAAATAGTTAATTCAAAAATTGATGTAATAAAAATTGCCTTCAGATTGCGCCCACCAATCAAGCAACGCTAAATGAGAAATCGTTAATCATTTTTTTAGCAAATTTATTAAAAAAATTAACAAAAATCATTCATTTCGGTACTCAAAATAATTATCAGTCAAAATTTTTTGCGTCTTTATTAGTTTTCCGCGTATCGGCGGAGCGGTAATGCCCGTCCCAAAACATTGAGGGCTTTTGAAGAGGCGAATTTCGTCCCATAAGTTTTTTTGCAACAAGGAATTTAACAAAAAACTCCCCCCCTCTACAATGATTGATTGCACCTTGCGCTCATACAAGTCTGGGAAAAGCAAGGGGATAAAATCTGTTTCCGAGAGTTTTACCCAGCTAAGATTGGGTTCTTGGCGGTCTAGGATTTGATTATAACACAGCGTTGGGGTGGATTGGTCAAATAAATGTAAAGTGTCTGCCAGCCTTAAATGGCGGTCGATGACCACCCTAAGTGGCTGATTACCAGTCCAATCGCGGGCAGTCAATTGCGGATTATCATATTGAGCGGTATTAGTTCCTACCATTATGGCACTTTCTTCGGTTCGCCATTGATGCACCCTTTGTCGAGCGAGCGAATTGCTAATCCACTTCGAGTCGTAATTGGCACGGGCGATGAAGCCGTCCGCCGTTTCAGCCCATTTCAAAATAATGTAAGGGCGTTTTTGAGTCATAAAAGTGAAAAATCGCCGATTGAGTTCCCAGCCAGCCTCCTTCAAAACATCAGTAACTACCTCAATACCAGCACTTTGCAATTTTTCTAGCCCTTTACCGGCTACCATTGGATTGGGGTCAAGATTACAAACGACTACTTTTTTGGGGTGTAAACTTACCAACAAATCGGCGCAAGGCGGTGTTTTGCCAAAGTGAGCGCAAGGCTCTAAACTTACGTAAACCGTTGATTGTGAGAGGATTGACTTATCAGCTACCGAATTGACCGCATTGACTTCGGCGTGAGCTTCGCCGTATTTTTGATGCCAACCTTCGCCGATAATTTTGCCCTCGTGAACGATTACACAGCCTACCATCGGGTTGGGCGCAACTTGCCCGCGCCCGATTTCGGCAAGTTGCAAAGCCCGCGCCATATACCATTCGTCGGCGTTTAGATTTGTAATCATATTTGTAATTGCCTGATAATCAATAAGTTATAAAATATATATAAAGTATTAAACTAAAGTATAGATAAAAAAATAAATTAGCAATTAGCCGCTTATTGAGTAAAACAAAAAATGGGCTAGGTTAAATTTTTATAATTTAATAAATTTTTTTAAAAATAATTTTTATAATAACATAAGTATTTATTTAATTTAGTACATTTTTTGTTAAATTTCACCCCAAAATGTTTAGGCTGTGTGTAGAGCAATTGAAAATTTAGATTTTTTTTAACTAATCACAATGCAAAAAATTTGGCACAAGTTATCCTTCTTAGGTGTAAATGACACATTACCTATTTATACCCAAAAAATACTGGTTTTATTGAATCGGATTGCTCTTAGCACTTTTATTTTTTCAACATTTACGTATTGGGCGCATTTACCTATTCAAGGCTGGGCTTTGTTTGCTACTTCAATGCTACCGGCTTGGGGGCTTACTTTGTTGATTACGGTTATTTACTTGTATTTGAATGCTAAAGGAATGATTGTGGCGGCTAGATTTGTGCTGGTCGTAGCTGGTTTTGGCTTATTATATGCGTTGGAGATTTTTTTTATCTTAACTTCGGGTTGGGATATTAATGGCTTTTATTCTTTGCGAAGTTTTAAACTCTTATACATTATTTTGGCGGTAATTGCTTTTGGGTTCAAAGAACGGCGCAATATGCTGGCTTTGCTTTTACCTCTATTGTTGATATTTTTGTTTCAAGATTACCTTTTTATAGCTTTGGGAGCTTCACCTGAGCAGTTGAGTTATGAAGCAGCGTCTTATATCAATAATAAAATTGTGTTTTATGTGTGGGCAGCTTTTGTGTTGGCTTTGTTTATTTTTTTATTGCAAATTAATGATACTTTTGAGAAAAAAATTACTTCGCAAAATCAGGTTTTAAACGAACAACAAAATGAATTGATTACCCAAAACGAAGAACTTTATCAACAACGCGAAGAAATAGCAGCCCAGCGCGACTACGCCGAAAGCCTGTATCAGCAACTTCAGAAAAAAGACCATTTTTTGACCCAAAGTTTACAATATGCCCAAACTATTCAAAAAATTATTTTGCCCGAAGCCAAGACTTTGCAAGGTGCATTTGCCCAATATTTTGTAATTTATTTGCCCAAAGATATAGTTTCGGGCGATTTTTATTGGTTTTTTCAAACGCCCCAATATACCTATTTGGCAGTTGCCGATTGTACCGGACACGGGGTAGCCGGAGCGTTTATGACTTTAATCACCAAAGGCTTCTTGGATAGTATTGTGGCTAAAAATCAAGTAGAATGTCCGGCAAATATTTTGAATCAATTACACGATGAAATTCAAAATGGACTACGACAGTCTGAAACCAATAATCAAGATGGCTTGACGATTGGGCTGATACGTATCGAAAAAATTGGGAAACAAGCCTATGAGTTGGTTTTTGCCGGTTCAAAACAGAATTTGTATCTATTTGATAATCAAGAGCTTATAGTTTTTAAAGGTGAGCGTAACTCAATAGGAGGGATGCTCAAAGAAAAAAGAGATTTTCAAACCCAAATTATGCAAATAAAATCCGGGCAAAGGGTGTATATGAGTACCGATGGTTTTTTTGATACACCCAACCCCCAACGCAAGGCTCTGAGCGAAGCTAGATTTAAAGAAATATTGCAGGCTTGCCAGTCGGATTCATTGCCCAAGCAATCACAATTTTTGCTTGAGCAATTACAAGCCCATCAAAAAACGGCTGAATTGAGAGATGACGTGGCTGTAGTAGGAGTAGAGCTGGTTTGATAAAACCAACCGCGTTTATCCTAGCTCAAGTGCTGAATATCACTTTCCGAAACTTCCATTTCGGCGGCAAATTTTTGGCGACTGGGGCGTTGCATAAACATCCAAACCATAATCGCAATCGGTATGGGCAAAAGCCAAGTTGATTGGGTCAAAAAATAGGCAATGGCACAAAAGAAGCTGCTTCCTTCCAATATGGCGGCTTTGACAATGGTGGCACTCCGAAAACCAAAAAGTTTTTGGGTCAAATCGCCGCTTTTGTAGGGGCTTAGAATTTGATTATACACTATTCCGCTACTCGATACGCCAGCCACCGACAAAACAGCCGCCAAATAGTCGAATAAGCCTTTAAAATCGGCTTGGGGCGCGGTGTTTTGAGCCACTACTACCATCACCACCAAAACGATGATGGGGGTGAAAGATAATACCAGCCACAGCATTTGCAAGATTTGAAAATAATTTTTGGGCATAAAATTTTAGTTTTTATAGAACTCAAAGATGAAGTTTTTTTTTGAAAGACAAAATACTCGATATTTTTTTTGTTTTTTTTCGCAAAAAAATGATTGTTTGGACTATAATTTTCGCAAAAATAGTTCCTTGGTTTAAAAAAATAAAGGGTTATGAGTCTTATCAAAATTCATCAATATGACGATATTACGTATTTTGAGCTAGGGTATGCTTGGTATGGCAAGCCTATGGTAAGGGTATATTGCTATTATTTGAAGGGTATTTTGATAGATAGTGGGCAAAGCAATCTGCAAAAAGGAGTTTTGGAGCTTTTTAGTGCGCGCCCAATTCAAAAAATTGTACTTACTCACTACCACGAAGACCACTCGGGCAATGCCGAAGTGTTGCGCCAAGCCCACCAAGCCCAAGTATTGGCAAGTCCATTGACCATTCAAAAAATCAGCACCAAAATACCACTCAAACTGTACCAAATTTACAGCTTTGGGCGCGTGAAACCCGTAAAAGAAGCGACTCCTTTGCCCGATTTGATTGAAAATCAGGACTTTAGGCTCTTGCCTATACCCAGCCCGGGACATTCGGCTGACCATTTTGCGTTTTTAGACCAAGCCAGAGGTTGCTTGTTTGCGGGTGATATTTATTTGGGTAATATCAGAATGATGCGCCCCGAAGAAAATATAAAGCAGATGATTGAGTCTTTGAAACGATTATTGACTTATGATTTTGAAGTATTGTTTTGCGCACATAATCCCAAACTGAGCAAGGGTAAATCGTATCTAGCCGCCAAACTTCAGCATCTTGAGGATTTTTATGGCAAAGTAAAAGTATTGCAAAATCAAGGTTTGGGAGTTGGGCAAATTATCAAATCTGTAAGCTGGAAAGAAAATTATATTGGCAAAGTCTGGACTTTCAATGACATTGGTTTGGATTTTATGATTCGCTCGGCAATGAAAAATTAAAATAACGAATATTTTTTACTAAGGAATAGACATAAAATAACGTGAATATTTTAGTAACTATTTGATAATGAGCTAATTATGATGTAAAAATACGCTTTTT
The DNA here is from genome assembly GCA_025455045.1 of Microscillaceae bacterium. Lineage (GTDB taxonomy): Bacteria > Bacteroidota > Bacteroidia > Cytophagales > Microscillaceae > JALONJ01. The sequence goes on from JALONJ010000383.1 coordinate 5,992, forward strand.
TTGACAAATCATCAATTATTTTAAAAATAA
>JALONJ010000384.1 GCA_025455045.1 Microscillaceae bacterium
AAATAGCATTTAGAAAATTTCAAAATAATATTTGGTAACTTAAAAGGCAAATTCTTAAAATGAACAAGTAAAATTTGATACTGTATTTATTTGTACTTATACAAGCGTTTCCCAACTTTTTTTCTGTAGGGAGATTAGCAGCCTAAAGGCTGGGTTACAATTTTATGAATACTTGATAATCCGCCAGAGGCGAGACGTAGTCAATCACCTACCCCAATATTTACCAATCCAAATCATTTTAAATAATTTGCTAAAACACCCAATTTTATACGGGTATAGGCGTTTTCTGCCAACCCTTTTGCAAAATAATTATCATATAAGTAATTGATTATCAATGAATTAATTATGATTTGATAACAACAACTTAAAAAAATCAAACACTTTGCCCAAAAGTCAATAAATTGAGGTCGGGGTCAAGAATCGAGAATTCTTTTTGCCCCCAAGGTTTGACCTGCAAAGGGGCGTTGGGGTGAATTTCCACGTTTTTTGCCAACAAAGACTGATAAAAACCATCAATATCGTTGGTGCGAATATACACTTGTCCGTAATTTTGCTGGGGGTCAAGATCTTTAAATTCAAAAAAATGAATTTCAATTTGGTCTTTTTCGAGCATCAAATAACCTTCATAATCATCGCCAAATTGCTCGAAGCCCAATTGATTGATATAAAATTGTTTGGTAATTGCCGGATTGCGCATCGGCAATTTTGGGTGGATTTCGGTAAGCATAATTTTTTTCACAAAGGTTGTTATTTTTTTTAATAATAGCCTTTGATTCAAATCAATAAATTATAAATGCTTGATTAGCAATTACTTATAATAAAAATGCGAATCGTTTTTGTAAACGATTCGCATTTTTGATGGAATATATCCTAATAAATTTTATTTCTTTTTCTTTTTGCTAACTTGTTCAGCCATTTTGAGGGCTTCGAAGGCATTGACAATTCCGCCGGTATTGCTCAATTTGCCAAACTCAATCGTGGGTTCGGCTTCGGGGTTGTTGGGGTCAGTACCCGGACGGTTTACTTTGCGGTCGGCATATTTGACCGATGATTTCAAAATAATGTCTTTTACATCTTCCGCCGTCAAGTTGGGGTAGTATGACATAAGCAAAGCCGCCACACCCGAAACTACCGGAGCAGCCATACTGGTACCACTATTGTCTTTGTATTTTTGGTCGGGAATAGCCGAGTATAAATCAACCCCGGGGGCAAACACATCGACCGTTTTTTGTCCATAATTAGAAAAATCAGCTACAAAATTGCCATTTTTACCCCAATCCGAAGCTCCTACTTCAATCCAATTTTTGGGTTGCGTACCATCTAATAAATTTTTGGTGGGGAAGTTGCGATTGATGTCAATGTCTTCGCCATCATTACCGGCGGCGTGAACCAACAAAACGCCTTTTTTCTCGGCATATTTTACGGCTTCATCAACGGCTTTTTTCTCGGGCGAAAAATCTTTGCCAAAACTCATATTGATTACTTTTGCTCCGTTGTCCACGGCATAGCGAATGGCGTTGGCGATGTCTTTGTCGCGCTCGTCGCCATCGGGAACGGCTCTCAAGACCATAATTTTGACATTGTCGGCTACGCCGGTCATTCCTTTGCCGTTGTTGCGGTCAGCCCCAATGATTCCGGCTACGTGCGTACCGTGTTCAGCATCGGGTCCTTCTACTTCGTTGTTGCCATAGCCTTTTTCGGTGGTGTTTTGGTAATCATCACCTACAATGCTTCGGGGGTCGAAGTCTAGATTATAGCCGTAGTCCAAGCTCTTTTTGAGGTATTCATAATATTCTTCCAAATCTTTGGCGGGAATACCCAACATAGCCAGATAATTATAAAAATTTTTGGCTTCGGTTACTTTGTCATCATTTGATTTAATGGATTTGACATCGTCCATCGTAAAATCATCTTTTTTGAGATGCTCTTTCAAAACCGTTTTAGATTGTTGCAGTTTATCATAAATTCCTTTGATTTGGGGCATTTCTTGGCGAAAACGATTGGATTTGCTTTCAAAATGTTTTTTGACTTCTTCGTAATAAGCAAATTCTTTTTTGTCGGCTTCGGCGATTTGTTCCATATTTTTGTCTTCATATTTGGCTTTGAGGCGTTTGTATTCTCGAGTAGCTTCATACGAATCTTGGCTAATGTCTTTGCCATCTTTGCCGCCCAGAAAATCCCAACCATTGATGTCATCAATATAGCCGTTGCCGTCGTCATCAACGCCGGGCTTGCCGTTTTTTTCTTTTTCATTGACCCAAATTTTATCTTTCAAATCTTCGTGGTCAATTTCAATACCTGAGTCAATCACTCCAACCACCACGGTTTGTGATTTTTTGCCTTTCAACAAGGTTTTATAGGCTTTTTCGGTACTTACTCCCCGAACATTATTATCAGAAAAATCTAAATTAAACCAATTTTCGGGGGCTTTTTCCAAAACTTTATCTTGGGCGGTGGCCAAAGTTGCCGGAAGTATCAGCCAGCCCGCGACTAAACAATGTTTAAGATTCATTTGCTAAGATTAATTAAAAATTAAATTAAGTTTTCAAATTAACGAATTATTCAGCTAAATCGATTAAAAAAACTGCGAAAAACCAAAAGATTGCACTGATTATCATAAGGACGACTATTATTTCATATTTTAACCCTTCAAGAAATTTTTACAAACCATTGAATGTATCTTGTCTCTGGTAGATGTGTTTTGTGAAAGGCGAATTATTTGTCAGAAGCGCGGCGTAAGTAATGAGTTGATAATAAAATGTGTTGGTACAATACATTGATTATCAATTACTTATTTCGGAGATCGGAACTCGAAACCCGAAACTCGAAACCCGAAACTCGAAACCCGAAACTCGAAACCCGAAACTCGAAACCCGAAACTCGAAACCCGAAACCCGAAACTCGAAACCCGAAACTCGAAACCCGAAACTCGAAACCCGAAACTCGAAACTCGAAACCCGAAACTCGAAACCCGAAACTCGAAACCCGAAACTCGAAACCCGAAACTCGAAACCCGAAACTCGAAACCCGAAACTCGAAACCCGAAACCCTACAAGCCATTTTTATTTCGGAGCCATTCGAATCGCCCCGTCCAAACGAATCACTTCGCCATTGAGCATTATATTCTCGACAATACTTTGGGCTAAATGTGCATATTCGGTAGGGTTGCCCAAACGGGGCGGAAAAGGTACTTGCTTGCCCAAAGAATCGATGGCTTCTTCGGGAAGACTTGCCAATAGTGGGGTTTTGAACAATCCGGGGGCAATGGTTACAACCCTGATTCCGTTGCGCGATAGGTCGCGGGCAATGGGCAAAGTCATACCCACTACGCCACCTTTGGAAGCCGAGTAAGCGGCTTGCCCGATTTGCCCGTCAAAAGCCGCTACCGAAGCTGTATTGATGATGACTCCGCGCTCGCCTTCGGCATTGGGGTTATTTTTGTCCATTGCCCAAGCCGCCAAACGAATGACATTGAAAGTACCGATTAAATTGACTTGAATGACTTTTTGAAAAACATCTAAAGGGTGCGGTCCTTCTTTGCCTACGGTCTTGATTGCCGAACCGATTCCGGCACAGTTGATAGCAATTTGCAAACTGCCAAAAGTAGCAATAGCTGTATCAACGGCTTTTTGAATATCGGCTTCATCGGCAACATTGGCTTGGACATAGCGAGTGGCTTCCCCTAGTTCTTGTGCCAAGGCTTGTCCGCGAGCTTCGTTCAAATCAACAATCACAACTTTAGCTCCTTGAGCGACAAATCTTCGTACACAGGCTTCGCCCAAGCCCGAGGCTCCGCCGCTAATCAAGGCTACTGAACTTCTTAATTCCATATTATTTCAAGGTTTGATAAGATTTAAAATTCATAAAAATCTATAACTCATTGAAATTCAAATTGTTGCGATTATTTGGGAGCTAGGAGTGAGGAATGAAGAGTGAGGAATGAGGAGCGAGAAGTGAGAAGTGAGGAGTGAGAAGTAAAAAATTGTAACGCAGGCTGTCTAGCCTGCCCGCGTAAATGAGTTTAGGCTTAGAATAAAGCCAGAATTTCCTCAAAATGGGTAAAGAATCCTGTATTTTTCATAACACATTGATTATCAATGTGTTATAAATATTAGGAAGTGGTTTGCAAGCTCGCAAACCACCTAGAGATTTCAATTTTTTCCTTCATTTTTTTTCAAAAATTGCCATTTGCGCGTCCGATAATTCAAAGGAAAAGTGTCCTTCTCGACAATTAAATAATACTTTGCCAGTTCCTCGCGGTACAGGAGTTGCATTTTTTGGGCATCGGCAATACCATAAATTTTGAGGGTATCGGCGAGGCGATAAATGATATATTTTTCGACATTTGAGTCCATCGGCGATTTATCAAGAATCAGCAAAGGTCGTTGGGTTTTTTCGGGTTTTAAATTGCCCGAATAGCCCCTAGTTGTTTTAATAATTAGTTCCTCGATTTGTAAAATTTGGGCAGTTTTTTTCTCCATAACTTTCTGATTATCAACAATTTGCTGATTATTGGGCTTAGGTTCAATGATTGATTTACCAGAGTCTTGCGGAGTTTTTTGAGGTTCTTGTTTGACTATTTTTTCTTTCAAACTATCCAGCGGATTGGCAACTATTTTTGGTTCAAACCAATCATTGTAATAAAGTACTCCCCAACTGATAGCCAATATACCCACCAAAACCGCCGCCAATTGCCAATAACGGCTCGTGATTTTGCTCGGACGGAGAGCAACCTGCCGCGAATTGTTGGCAAACGGCGTACGCTCAACGGTTTCGTCATCTTCTTGCCACAAAGCCCGAGCTTCTTGGCGAATTTGGTTTTCGAACAAAATATTCTCGAGGGTTTTTTGGGCTTCTACTTGTCGATTTACTTCTTCGGCAAACGCCGGGTGATTGATTCGGGCTTGTTCAAAAAACTTCAACTCCGCTTCGTTCAGTTCATTGTCAAGGTAGCGTTCAATCCAATCATATTTATTTTCGTCATCAATTTTCATTGTCTAAATGTTTAGTAATCAGTACGTTATGTATTTTTATATCATTTGCGGGTTACATTGTTTTTTAAAGTTTTCAAATAATTTTTGCAGTTTTTCACGGCAGTCGAAAGCGCGTTTTTTGAGGGCATTTTCGCTGATGCCAAACATTTGCATCAAATCGCGCCAAGTGCTTTTGGGTTTTTGGGCATCGATGATGTATTGATATTTCTCAAACAAGAGTTTTTTACACTCTTTGCCCAAATCTTCCCAAGCCATTTGTCGACAAATAAAGTCACAATCATCGGTATTCGGGTCGTTTTCGGGGTTTATTTCCAAGCCATTGGGCGGCAGTTCGGAGTTTTCAATTTTTCCCCAATCCACCCAGCCGGTTTTTCGAGCAGTACGGCGCATTTTCCAAAAAATGAATCGGGCAGTTTGACAAAACCAAGCTACCAAAGAGCTTTTCAATTGCCAATCTTCTTTTTGCAATTGAAGCATCAAAGCCAAATAGCTTTCGGTAAAAAGCTCTTGGGCAATTTCGCGTTTGTTTTCGGCGGTAATCAAAATTTGCGCGAAAGTTTGCTTTTTCAAGACTTTTCCGGCTTGGTTGCGTAGTTTTTCATCGTCCGATTTCAAACCTTCAAGTATCTGATTATCAGTCATTTAGCTATTTTTTTATGAATAAATGATTATTTTTTTGAAAACCAATTATTGATAAAATGCTTTTCACGCCTCAAAATGACAAAACCAGAAAAAAAATTATTTAAAATTTTTTCTCATTCCATTCATAGTGTCGGTTTGCCTAAAAAGTTACGAAAGAAATTGCTTGATTAGCCGAAAAAATTGAAAATTATATACTCAAGCTTAGGAATGAATAGTGAATAATGTAAAATGAATAATTTTATAATTACCTGAAAATCCACCAGAGGCGGACACGTCAATAGGTTAACGTGAATATTTTTATAACTAATTGATAATCAACTAATTATAATGTAAAAAATACATTTTTTCGGTAAATTATAAATTATATTTAAAATAAAATTGT
>JALONJ010000033.1 GCA_025455045.1 Microscillaceae bacterium
ACAAGGGCTAAGATACTTTTTTTAAAGCAATAATAAAATCATAACTTCTAGAAAGGCTTTTAATTTCCAAAAATTTACATCATATTAAAATCACACCCGTTTGATAGAGAATGAAAATGTAAAAATACATATTTTCGTTTCCTACGATTTACGATATAAAAATACAAATACCAACGATTACAAAAAAGTGCCTAAAGAACTACAAGAAATGGTAGATTCAATACATTTTTATGGTGTAAATGAAGTGAATGAAGAAATAGAGATTCTATCTAAAACAGATAATACAATTGATAGAGATGATTGTCTTTTGCTATTTGGAGAAGGTTATGCAAAAAAAAGAAACATAGTAACCTATTTTGCCATAAAACAAAAAATGGATAAATTATTATTTATTGATGATGATGAATATCCATTAGCCGCTTTCCAGAACCAAAATAATAATTTATTATGGATGGGGCAAAGTATTTTAAGCACCCATTTAAAATTTAATGATAATGCCGATATTACACACGGTTTGCATTGTGGTTATATTTCACCTATTCCTTATTTAGAATTTAACGACATACTTACTGAAAATGATTTCAAATTATTCATTGAAGCCTTGAGTAATGATATTATTACTTGGGATAAAATGAAACAAATTATTATCAATCAAAAAGGGGTAACTTATGCCAATGAAGCTGTTGTTAACAATTCCGTTTCTTACGAAGTAAACGAAATTAATGGTATGAAATTCATTTCGGGTGCAAACCTTTGTTTTAATTTAAAAGATTACAAGAAATTCCCGCCATTTTATAATCCACCAGGTGCAAGGGGCGAAGATACTTTTATGAGTACAGCTTTAACTGATTTAAAAGTTGTAAAAGTACCGTGCTATACTTTTCACGATGGATTTTCTATGTATAATAATTTATTGAATGGCGTATTACCTGTTGAGTTGAAACCAATAGAAAATACGAGTATTGAAATTTTAATGCGATTCGTTAATGCTACAATAGGTTGGATACGGTATAAGCCGTTATTAGTTTATATTACAGATAGAAGTAATTTTGAAGAAACAATGAAAACTATGGATGAAAATTTAAAATATTCTATTCCTAAATTGTGTGCCTACTTTGAAACTGAAGATTTTAATAATATTTTAATTGAGTTTAGTAAATATAGAAAGAATGTAAAAAAACATTTTGATGAGTTTGAGAAAACCAAGACAACTTGGACACGCTTGCTTAAATATGCAATCTAAAATTAGTATTCAAAATATTTGACAATTTATGACTATATTAATAATAATAGCACTTTCAATATTACTTTTATTAGCCTATGTTTTTGACATAACGGCTTCTAAAACAAAAATTCCTTCTGTAATTTTACTATTGCTTTTAGGATTTGTTGCAAAACTTATAACAGACAATTTAACTATTACTGTCCCAAATTTAAATCCTATTTTACCCATACTGGGTACAATAGGATTAATCCTCATTGTTTTAGAAGGCTCGTTAGAATTGGAACTTAATAAATCAAAATTTTCTTTTGTTCGTAAAACATCATTAATATCCTTTCTGCCAATGCTACTTTTTAGCTTTGGACTTGCATTTGCTTTTCAATACTTTGGAAATACAACATTTAAAATCGGACTTGCAAACGCAATACCATTTGCGATTATTAGTAGTGCTATAGCAATACCAAGTGCTCAAAACCTAATTTCCAGAGACAAAGAATTTATTACCTATGAAAGTAGTCTTTCTGATATTTTTGGTGTGATATTTTTTAATTTCATAACTCTAAATGACAATATTGGTACAAAATCGGTTGGACATTTTTTATTGGAAATATTTGTTATTCTTCTCATATCTTTTATTTCAACAGTCGCACTTGCATTTCTTTTAAGTAAGATAAAACACCACATAAAATTTGCACCAATTATTTTAACAGTAGTTTTGATTTATGCAGTTTCAAAAATATATCATTTGCCCGCATTAATATTTATTTTGTTGTTCGGAATTTTTCTTGGAAATCTTGATGAAATCAAACATATTAAATTCGTTCAAAGACTAAAACCAGATATTCTTAATGGAGAAGTTCATAAGTTCAAAGAACTCACAACAGAAATCGCATTTTTAGTTCGGTCACTTTTTTTTCTCTTGTTTGGGTATCTAATACAAGCATCTGAATTGATGAACGTAGAAACTATTGGGTGGGCGTTAAGTATAACCGTTGCAATTTTCTTAATACGGCTATTGTTTCTAAAATTATTTAAACAGCCTATGAAACCAATTCTTTTTATTGCACCACGTGGGCTTATTACAATCTTACTATTCCTGACAATTCCTGTTTCACAAAGTATTGACGTAGCAAACAAATCATTAGTAATACAGGTAATAATCTTGACAGCATTAGTGATGATGTTTGGTTTAATGACAACAAATAACAAAAATAAAGTAGAAACTAAATGACAACAAGAAGGACAGCAGGTAACAGGGGTTTGAACGCAATGGGGGCAGAAGTGGTAAATTTAACATTTGTAATTCTATTGAACTTTTGTGCTAAATTGAAACTTTGTGCTTTTAATCCCCCACTGCGCCAAGCCTTTTCCGTTGGAGTGCGATAGGCACGCTTCGCGCGCCTATCGCACTCCAACGACCCGCGTGTACCACGCCGTTGGGCGCGGTCGGCGGTGCTCCGCCACCGCCAACCACACCCAACGGCGTGTTGGCGCAATGCCTTCTCGCTTCTGTTCGCTGCGCTCACAAGCAAGAAGTGCGCCAACACGCGGGTCGTTAGCGGCAATTTTAGGACGATACTTCGCAAGAATAAAACGACTTCAAAAGAATGGACTATAAAAGCATTGCAGAAAATATAATTGACTTGAAAAACTCAGACTTAGCATTAAGGAACAAACTTGTTCAAAACGGACAACTCAGCGAAGGGTATAACGAAGAAATGAAGGAGCTGCACAACAGAAATGCTAAAATACTAAGCGACATAATAGACACAATTGGTTATCCGACAATAGACAAAGTTGGTAAAGAGGCTAACGAAGCGGCTTGGTTGGTAATACAACATTCTATCGGACAACCTGAATTTATGAAAAAATGTGCAAAACTGTTGGAAAAAGCTGTTAGTGAAAACAAAGCAAACCCGAAAAGTTTAGCGTATCTAACTGACCGAATAGCAGTTCTTGAAGGTAAGCCACAACTTTACGGAACTCAATTTGATTGGGACGAACACGGAAATTTAAGCCCAAATCCTTTTGACGACTTAACCAACGTAAATGAAAGAAGGAAATCTATAGGCCTTATCACACTTGAAGAACAAACAGAAATAATAAGAAGACAAGCAAAAAATGAAAATCAATCGCCACCGACAGACATTGAAAACAGGAAACAAGAAATTGAAGAGTGGAAAAGAAATGTCGGTTGGACAAAATAAAAACAGCCACTAACAGCAGTTTGGCAAAATGGCGGCATTAGTGCTAAATTGAACATTTGTTTTTCAAAAGAAGTTTAGTGCTAAAATGAAAGTAAGTGCTTCAAATTCCGCCACTTCGCCAAGCTGCAAAACGTTAAGGGCAATTAGTAGAAAAACCTTAATAAATCTAAAACGCTGATTATCAGCTAATTACAAAAAAAAACAAACTCGGCAAACTTTCGGCGCGAAAAATTTATAACTTATTGATAATCAAGTCTTTACGAAAAAAATAGTGAATTTGAACTTCGGCAAAGTTTAAAACTTTGCCGAAGTTGTAAGCTCGAATTTTATTTTATAACTCATTGATAATCAAGTATTTACGAAAAAACCCAAACTCGGCAAACTTTCGGCGCGAAAAACTTATAACTTATTGATAATCAAGTATTTACGAAAAAAATAGTGAATTTGAACTTCGGCAAAGTTTAAAACTTTGCCGAAGTTGTAAGCTCGAATTTTATTTTATAACTCATTGATAATCAGGTAGTTATGTTTGTTTTGTTTTTTGCGAAAATATATTTTTTTGAAAATTTTAAATTCAAAAAATGCTTTAAAATGATTTTAACACAGCTTCTTAGGGTTAGAGATTAAATTGAAAATCTTTAAAAAATTTGATAATCAAGCGGTAGTAAGTCTATGGAATAACTTGATACTAGGAATTAATTGCCCGAGCTATTGATTCAATTACTGTAATTTTAAGCCCAAGATGGTAATGTCATCTCGCTGTTCAACCCCATCTTGAAAAGAAAACTGATTTAATTCTTGCAGAAGTATGGTCTGTTGCTCTTCCATTGAAAGATTTATATTTTGATTAATAAGACTTACAAACCGTTTGTTGCCAAATTTTTTCCGCATAATATTGGGCTGGTCAATCAAGCCGTCAGAAATCAAATAAATGGACGCGCCTCGGCGCAATTTGAATTGATGTTCTTCAAAGGCTTCGCTCCGGTATTCCTCTTTTTTATTTTTGCCACCAATCGCTCGTTTATTTCCTTTGTATTTGATAAACTGCTCGTCTTCCTGATAAAAGATTTTGCCCTTGGCACCGGCAAAAGTTATATTCAAAAATTCTTCGCCTTCCAACAGCCCTTCTATTTTGCAAATTCCGAGTTCCATTCCATCATTGTTGCCGCTTTGTTCTTGTTTGAGGGCTTTTCGGATTTCCATATCGAGGATTTCCAAAATGAGGCTGGGTGATTTGACTTTTTTAGCTTCTACAATCTCGCTCAACAATGTATTGGCAACCATCCCCAAAAACGCCCCGGGAACGCCGTGTCCGGTACAATCTACTACTGCTACAAACACACAATTATCAACCTCAGCCAGCCAGTAAAAATCGCCCGATACAGTGTGCATAGGCAAATAAATCAAAAGGTAATCCTCAAAAAAACGCTTCAACTCTGTTTCGGTAGGCAACACCGCTTTTTGCATTTTGTGGGCATAATTGAGGCTGTCCTGCAAAATTTGTTGTTTTTGCTCGATTTTTAAATTTTTTTGTTGAATTTCATCAAGGCTATTTTGTACTTTGGTCAGCATAATGGCAAAATCGCGCGATAAACGCCCAATCTCATCTCGGCTTTTGCTGCTTTCAATCATCACATCGGCATCAAAATTACTACGAATGACGGCGTGAATCGATTTTGAGAGTTTTTGAATGGGTTTACTGAGAATTTGTGTAATATAAATTGCCAACAAAACATTCAGTAGCAAACAAATAATAATAAGCCCGGTACTAGCCCGATAATTTTGATTGTTCAAGAGGTTGATTTGTTGATGCACTTCTTGGTCGAGGGTTTCTAGTAAACGCTCAATTTGGTAAGAGGTTTTTAAAAGTTCTTGTCTTAATCCGGCTTTTTCGGTCAATCCGATACTTTGTTCCATACTCACCAATTCCAAAAATGTTTGCTTGTAAAGGTTCAATAGGTTTTGCAAGTCATTTTTACGAAATTTGGGAGTTTTACGCTCGATTTCTTGGGCAAATTTGGCGATGGCTTCCACATTGGCTTGTACGTAGCGTAAGTCTTTGCGAAGCATAAAGTCTTTTTCGTGGCGACGAATGGTAAGCAATTTTGCCATATCTAAATCCAGATTATCTACTTCTGACTCCAGTGTATGGATACATTGTCGCAATTTACCTTCCAATCCATAATCTTTAAAACCTCGTTGGATAGATAATTGCACCAAAACTTCAAACTTTTGGTCATACTTGGTAAAATACACCACTAAGGTATCAATCTCCGACTGCTGAACAGCTTGTCGCAGTTGAGGTTTGGTCTTCAGCAAGCGAAAATTTCGAATAATTTGTTGGTTGAGCTTGCGGCGTTTTTCCAGATATTGGCTACGGCTGGTTTGGTAAAAAGTTGGGTTGATAGTTTCATCAATAAAAAAATCTTTTTCATTGATTTTGGCAGTTTGACGGTCTTTATTGATTTGTAGCAAAACATCAAGAATGGCTTGTGCCTCCTCTCTCTTTTGATTAAACCAATAATTGATAAAGGCGATAAAAGCAGAAATTATCGAGAATATGATAAAGGATAGTAATAATTTATTGCGAATCGTGCTAAAAATCACGGAATTTTACTATTTTATTTTAAATAATTTTCATTGTAAAGATTATTTTGGTGCTTCAGCCATTTTAACGCATTGCTCAGTAATGATTGTTTGTGAGGGAACAAGCAACAGCTCAACGCCCTTGCCTGTCCCATAGGCTGGTTTGCGCCAAAAAGTAAGATGAACCATTATTTTATAATAAGGCAGGCTGATTAAAAATTATTTTCAATGATGCAAAGGTAGAGGTTGGGTATGAAGTCTTGTTTAATTCTATATTAACAATTGAATAAATTTAAGCAAAATAAGTGCTTGAACATATTTAGTTTATATTATTTTGAATTAAATATAACTAGCTGATAATCAATTAATTAAATCTTACAAGGTTTTCAAAACCTCATAAAAAACTGTCTTAAAATAGTATTAACGGCAATTTTCAAAATTTGGTATTTTGAATTTTTATGGGAGTCTAAATTATTTTAATTTTTATAACTAATTGATAATCAAGTAGTTATGTTTGTTTTGTTTTTTGCGAAAATATATTTTTTTGAAAATTTCAAATTCAAAAAATGCTTTAAAATGATTTTAACACAGCTTCTAAGATTTGTATAAACTAATTTTCTCCGTTGTTGGTCTTAGCCACCAAAAATCGGGGCTTTTGTTTCAAAGCAACAATCTATAAGTGATTGATAATCAGGTAATTATGAAATAAGTTTTTGAAAGAAAAACGCTGGTGATGTTAAGAAAACTACTAAACTTAAGGATTCAGCATTTTTCTTCCAAGAACCGATTTTGTAATCGTCTGATTTTCAAGCATTTATAGGTTCTTGCTTTTAGGCAAAAGCCCCGATTTTTGGGGGCTTCCAAGAACCGATTTTGTAATCGTCTGATTTTCAAGCATTTATAGGTTCTTGCTTTTAGGCAAAAGCCCCGATTTTTGGGGGCTAAGACCAACTATTTTATAAGCTGACTTGTATTTGCGCTAGGCGCGTTGGAAACGCGCAAGTAGGTCGTGCTAGGTTGGAAACCTAGCACATTGAGGTTGGAAACCTAGCACATTGAGGTGCTGGATTAAACATTCAGCGATTAGCTAAAATTCGTCAGCATTTTTCTAAGACCAACAACGGCATAAGGTTTATTAGAGGTTTTTCCTTGATTATTCATTTTGAGCTAATGTTCCAATTTAAATTTTTGCCAATCATTATTACCTTTTGGCCACTCAGTAGGTGGAGAATTTACACCTTTTGGAAAAGATTGAATATAATCCATAAACTTGTTTATGACATCTCTATCATCAATTAATAAATGATTACGATGCATATCATTCTTCACACCCTGTATAAAATCTTTGTTGTCAATTTCAGAGGGTATATCTATCGGATTTGCTCCAAAATAGTAAAAATTATCTTTTTCTGATATTAAAACAAATTCACTATTTAAATCGTGGCATTGGTCATCATCGCAACCTATTCCTAATTTTATTTCAGATTTCTCAGGAGAATATTTGTATTTACCATTTTCTTTTTTGCAAATAGTTCTTCCATATTGAGAATGTGCAGAGTGATGCAGTAGATATATGTCCCCTTTCATAGATTGATAAATATTATCTCCAAATTTTTCTACCATATTATTAGCATCCCACTTTGGTTTTTTAGTTTGAAATCTAAGATCTTTCCAATAATCATAAAAAGTAATTTTTTCATTTACTTGCATTGCATAAATGATTTTTTTTACATCTTTATTCACATTTTTAGCTACTCGAGTTTTATTATATAAAGTTTGACTTCTTATACCCACTATCCAATCACCAGCTACAGCATCTTTTCTAATATTAGGCTTACAGCAAGCTAAAGTACAATAACTCCAGAATGGATTTGGAGCAAACCCACTATCTGAAGTTATATTATAAGAAAATATTTTCATAGTTTTTAAATTTTAAATAATCACTAGATCAAACGCACCAAAATTTTTATGAATTATAAAATACTGATAATCAATAAGTTAACCTTTATAATGTTTTGATGATTTTCTTCAATAGCCCTCATTTCTAACGAGGAATCAGGAGTTTATAGTTTTCAACCCTCACTGTCCTATGTTTCTAAACATAGGACTTACTACTTGCACGTTTCCAAACGCACCTACTCCCCATACGCCCACAACTCCTTCAATTCTCTTTCAAAACCGCCGGATAAAATCGGGAAGCGACACCAAGTTTTAGGGTCGAGGTTTTTGTCGTCCACGTGGAAAGAAGGCGCGTAGCGTTCGCGTTTCCATTGATTACGACACCAAAGTTTGAAAAATTTATCCGTCCAAATTTTTAATTGTTCATTCGAATATTGGGGGTATTTGGCCTGCAAAAGCAAATAACATTCTAAAGGTGGTTTTTTATCTCTAATGGCGTATTCCTCAATTTCATCTAATAAATCATAAGGCATCAAATCACTTTCATCGGTTTGTTTCGATTCTTGGGGGCGCAGTTCGGCGGTGGGTTGTTGGTCATTGACCCATTTGAGTTCAGGAACGACCAGCGTGCCTTCTACGCCTTCTTTTTCGAGCCAGCGCAGCCATTGGCGCAAAAATGCCTTATCAATTCCCGCAATCGGGCTTAAGCCGCCCGAAGTATCGCCGTCCATCGTGGCATAGCCCACCGCCGCCTCCGAGCGATTGGAAGTCGAGAGCAAAAGCGCGTTTTTGATATTGGCAAACATCCAAATACTCGGCGCGCGCACCCGTGCCTGAATGTTTTGCAAGGTTACATCGTCTTGCTCCCAAGTAAGCGGGCGACCTAGAGATTCAGACACAATGCTTTCATAATCTTTGACAATATCGCCAATAAACAAGAAGAAGTAGCTCGCATTCAAGGCTTTAGCCAATTGTTCGGCAGCATTGCGGGTTACGTCGCCGGAGTTTTGGCTGGCTTGGTAGGCACAAGTCAATAAATGTTTGGCAAGTTGGGGAATGGTTTGAATGGCGGGCAAGTTTTTGATATAAGTAAGTTTAGCTGTAAAAGCCTCCCAACCAATATTTTTTACCCCCAAGTCAATCATTAGTCTGCACAAACAAGCTACCGCCGATGAATCTGCTCCCCCGCTCAATGACACCACAAAGCCCGTAGAGCGACTTTTTCGCATATAATCGTACAAGCCCAAGGTGAGCGCGCGCGTAAATTCTTCTTCTTTGATAAATTCGCTTTTTTCCCAAGTTGGTTCTTGCAATTGGCGGGGTTCGGGTTTGCGTTCTGGGTAATCAAAATCGACAAAAATGCAATTTTCTTCGGGCGAAACCCTTTGAAAAGGCGCACGGTTTTGGATTTGCGAAATTTTATTGATGTCCACATCAATCACTGCCGTTGTAACCAAATGGTCTTGAAAGCCCAAACGCTCACCTACTGCCAACAATTCGCCATTAGAAGCAATCAAAGCTCCGCCGTCATAAATGGCACGCCCGGCTTCATTGCCTAGTAAATTGGCATACAAATACGTAACCCCAAAAGAACGCGAACCTTCCAAAACAAAGCGTTTGCGGACATTTAATTTACCAAAAGCAAAATGCGAAGCACTCGGATTCAAAATAATTTCAATGCCTGATTCGTACAAATAACGCCCGGGGCGATTTGCCACCCAAGCATCTTCGCAAATCTCGAAGCCGATTTTTACGCCACCCACTTCAAAATAATAATCGCCAAGCGGGTATTTTTCGCCATCAATTGTTAGGTGGGTGCGCTCGCCTTGCTTCCAGGGCATAAACCAGCGCGGTTCGTAATGAATGCCATCTCCGGCTAAGAAGCGTTTAGCCACAAAGCCAATGATTTCGCCATTGACCAACAAACAAGCCGTATTGAACAGTTTATTTTGAATAATAACTGGCAAACCTACCGAAACAATCATTCCGCGGGTTTCGGGGGCAATATTTTTCAGAATTTCTAAAGCCGTTTCGTGGACAAAGGGCGCGTAGAAAGCATCTTCGCAACCATAGCCCGTAATACACAATTCGGGCAAGCAAAGTAAGGTAACTCCTTGATTACGAGCCGATTGAATCGCTTGGATAATATTGCGTTGATTGCCACTCCAGTCCAAAGGAGTTTGATTAAGCACTGCCGCCCCGACTTTGATGAGTTTCATATAGTATTAAAAATTACAGATTTTGAATTTCTTTTATTAATTAACTAATTGATAATCAATTAGTTATGTTTTTTTAAATAATAGTTTAATATCCATAATCCAAAGATTACTAGATATAAAAAAGCCGATACTTTGCCCGTAGGGCTGGGGCTAAAGAAAAAATAGATAGCCAACAACAAAGAAAAGAAAGCTACAAATAAAATAAAACGATTGGTTTTTTGCGGGTTTTTGACTTCAGTCTTAGTTTCCATTTTTTTGGATTTAAAAGATAAAATAAATTATAAATCATTGATAATCAGCATTTTATGGGTTTTATAAGATTACAACTCTATGATTTCCTTTTGACTTAAGCCGGTATATTTGACAATAATATCTAGGTCAATACCATCATTTTTCATATTCCTAGCGGTTGCGAAGAGTGCGTCTTTTTTACCTTTGTGATATTTGGTTTCCATTGAGTTATGGAAATCTCGATAATATTTCAAACTTTCTTCATATTGTTGCCTTTCTTGAGGGGTATAGTTGCTCACCTCGGCAATTTGAAATACTCGTTCAAAGAAAACTTTTTGCAGTTTGGGGGGAATATTATCCAAAGCGGAAATATTTTTGAGCAAATACAACCATTTGTCATAGTTAGTATCGAGTTCTTCTAGCGTTTTGTTGAACTTAGGCATCTCTAAATAAATAAATCGGAGCTTATCGCTAAATTTTAATTGATTTTCTTGGTCGAATAAAACAACATCAGACTTTACATTAGTATGAGCCATTCCCGAAAAAGTAAAATCCATAATCGCTATTGTATAAACGGCTTGCCAATTATAATTCCATTCACCTTTGATGGCTTGTTCTTCAATCGCTCGACTGGCATAAAAAATACTCCGCTCTTTAAAAAACTCTTGTTCAGCTCTTTGTAGCTCGACGATAAATTTTTCTCCTTTATCATTTTCACAATATAAATCATAAATGGCTCGCCGGTCGAGAATTGTTTTGCCCAATACTTCACTATTCATAAATTTGAGGTGGGTAATGGTTTGTTTATCAACCAATAAAGTATTCAAAAAATCTATCAAAATGTCTTTATTTTCCTCACTACCAAACAATCTTTTGAAGCCAAAGTCAGTAAATAAATTAATATAACGGTCTTTCATAACATTATTTATAATTTACACAAATTTACAACAAAGTTTGAGAAAAATGATTTTTGAGGAAGGGGAATAATTCTTTAGACTTTTTTGTAAATATCTGATAATCAGTAAATTGTAATTTAAAACATTTTTTCCAAACAAAATATTCCTTTTATCATTGAATTTCTTGTAAATTTCCATTTCAAATCAAGACTTAATTTTTAACAAAACGTATGGAACGCAAAATCTTACTATCTGAGGCTGAAATGCCCGAATTTTGGTACAACATTATGGCAGATATGCCCAACAAACCCCTGCCGCCCTTGCACCCCGGCACCAAAGAACCCATCGGACCCGAAATGCTTGCCCCGCTTTTTCCGATGGAGCTTATCAAGCAAGAGGTAAGCACCGATAAATGGGTGGCAATTCCCGAAGCTGTGCGCGAAATTTACAAAATTTGGCGACCCAGCCCTTTGTATCGGGCAGTTGGTTTGGAAAAACTCTTGGATACCCCCGCCAAAATCTACTACAAATACGAAGGCGTAAGTCCGGCCGGTTCGCACAAGCCCAACACTGCTGTTGCGCAAGCCTACTACAATGCCCAAGAAGGAGTCAAAAAAATCACGACCGAAACCGGCGCGGGGCAGTGGGGCAGTGCTTTATCGTTTGCTTGTCAAATATTTGGGATTGAATGTGAGGTATTTATGGTGAAGGTGAGCTACAACCAAAAACCTTATCGCAAAATATTGATGAATACTTATGGAGCAAAAGTCCACGCTTCGCCGACCAACTTGACCGAAGCCGGTAAACAGATTTTGGCGCAAGACCCCAACTCGCCGGGTAGTTTGGGCATTGCCATCTCGGAGGCGGTAGAAGTAGCAGCAATGAATGAAGACACCAAATATGCCTTGGGCAGTGTACTCAACCACGTATTGATGCACCAAACCATCATTGGGCAAGAGTCAATCAAACAATTGGAAAAAGTCGGTGATTTGCCCGATATTGTCGTTGCGCCGTTTGGTGGAGGGTCTAACTTTGCCGGAATTGCCTTTCCGTTTTTGCGCCTCAACTTTGACGAAGGCAAAAAAATCCGTTGTATTGCCGTAGAACCCGCCTCTTGCCCCAAATTGACCCGAGGCAAATTTATGTACGATTTTGGCGATACTGTAGGTATGACTCCGCTTTTGCCTATGTACACCCTTGGGCATAATTTTGTACCTTCGCCTATCCACGCGGGCGGTTTGCGCTATCACGGGGCGGGCGCAATCATTAGTCAATTGCTCAAAGACGGACTCATTGAGGCACAATCGCAGTATCAAAATGAAGTATTCGAAGCCGGAATGAAGTTTGCCAAAGCCGAAGGCATCATTCCTGCACCCGAGGCAAATCACGCCATTGCCACGGTAATTCAAGAAGCCGAAAAAGCCAAGCAAGAGGGTAAGTCCAAAACCATTTTGTTTAACCTCTGCGGACACGGCAACTTTGATATGACGGCGTATGAAGCTTATTTAAGTGGTAAACTAGTCGACCACGAAGTAACTGCTGCCGAAATAGAAGCATCTTTGGCAGAAATTGCACCTTTGCAAGTGTAGGTAGATTGGCTTCAATGATTGGGTAAAAAATCCTCCAAACCTTGTCAGCCTTTGCCGGTTTGGTATAGTTTGGGGGAATAAGTATAAATATGTAATTGCTTGATAATCAAATACTTACAAAAAAAGCAGTCCAGACTGCTTGCTTTTTTATTTTTGAAAAAATGAAATAAGTAATTGATAATCAGTTGATTGTAAAAATTTGAAGCATTTTATCAGTTTTTAGGAAAAATGTAACGCAGGCTTCCAGCCTGCGCGCGTAAGTGTTTTTAGGCAATTTTTAAACTTTGCCGAAGTGATAGACAGGGCAATAAATAGGGTTGTTTCAGCACTTTTTGCTTTGGATAAAATTTATCCAAGGGGTGACAAAAGAGCCATTGAAATTATAGAAAAACAAGAAGTAAATGGGCGTATTTCAAATTTACTACCTATCACCCTCTCCTTCGGAGAGGGCTGGGTGAGGCAAAAGAAATGCGTAAATTTGAAATGCGCCCAATACACCCCTGTATAGCCCATCTTGCAAACTGTGAAAATGAATGACAAAAAACGAACCGCTAACAAGCGTTTTTGTGCAACTTGGGCAGACGCAATACTATTTCCCTACTATCGCCCATACGTAAACCATTAGCCCCAATTTTAAAATGATAATGAAAAGCATAATATTAGGCCTGACTTTTGGAACATCAATATCAATTGTTTCTTGGATGATTGGGATTATATTTAATGGTATTTTTGGAAAAACTGATTTCTACAAAAAATTATCAAATCTGAATTTTATTGAAAGTAAATCTTTGAATAAAAATATTGGAATGAAATACTTTAAGTGGTTGGTGAAAAACACATTTTTTAAGTTCTTGAATCAAAAAATAAAATTGGAAAAGAAAAATGATGATTTAAAAAATATAAGAAATGAAATGACACTTGCTGAAATTAGTCATTTAGTTGGATTTATGTTTGTGGCACTATGGGCAATTTATTTTAGTTTTAGGGTAAACTTACTATATGGTCTGACAATAATGATTCCTAATATTTTTTTGAATTTATATCCATCTTTATTACAACAAGAAAATAAAAGAAGAATTGATAAATTAATTAATAGACAAAAACTGTAATTAACAGAGGGCTTTAGACCACAGCTAAGTTAAATGACTCCTTCAAAGGTACTGAGAACCAAATTGTATTCATAACCAATTGATTATCAGGTACTTATATAAAAGCTGGTGATGAGCCGACTTTTTTGGGTGTTGGGGAATAAATATTGTCAGAATGTAACTTTTTTTGTAAGTTTGAGCTAAAAGTCTTGCCTAATGGAAACTACAATCGAAAAAACGCCAAAACAACCTAAAATCTCGAAGGCTTTAATTTTTGAAGTTTTAGATGGAAAACCTTTGTATCGCAAAGATTATCAAGCAGTTAGCAAGGGCACTAAAATACTAGAAGATATTATGGGCAGTTCACTTTGGCAATCCATCTTGATTTCCTTGATTTCGGAGTTTTTGATGCGAAATTTGGATAAATCGTATATGGTTCTTGGCAACGAACTAGGCGTTCATTTGAACAAAAACAATAATTTGAGTGCGGATATTGCCATTTTTAAACGCGCAGACTTAAAAAATAAGTCTTTATTGCAACAATACGCCACCATAGCCCCCGAAGTGGTGATTGAGGTGGATATCAAGATTGAGGAAAATCAAATCAAGGGAATGGATTATTTTCAAGTCAAAACCCAAAAACTCTTGGATTTTGGCGTAAAAAAAGTACTATGGTTTACCTCAGCCCAGCAAAAAGTGATGGAAGCCTCGCCAAACCAAACTTGGACAATCGATAACTGGGACAAAACCATAGAAGTATTGGGCGTTCAGTTTTCATTGGCGCAATTATTGGCGGAGGAGGGGTTTGATTTGAGTGATAATTTGTAAGTATTTGATAATCTGATATAGCAGTACAAACGGATTAAATTCTTCCCCCGTTTTTGGCTATAATTTGAGGAGATTATTTACCTAGATTTGGGCTTGATTATGAAAGACGCGAAAACAAATTTTGATTATCAAATTTGGTTTAATAAGATCTCTTAAATATTTGATTATCAATGGATTATGGGTGTATTTTTTTATAATTAATGGGCAATTTATTTCTCAATAAATACTTCATTCTTCTTGGTTTGTTAAGTTGACAGGTAACTACTCAGAGGGGTATTTTAAAATAAAATGCTAGTTTTTTTATATATTTTAAATTTTTATTTTTATTTTCCTTTAAAAACAAAACAAAATATTGAAAAAAATAAGCAAACTGATTGCTAAAAATATTACCGTTTATTATTTTGTTTTTTTGATATTTAACAATTTAAAGTTTTGTATTTTGAATAAAAACCAAGTAAAAGTATTTTTAGTACGCTAAGTAGTTACGAATTATTATAGCTTTAAATAGTTTATAATCCACAAATTTAAACAAAACCTCTCATATTTTAAAAAAATTAGCTAAAAACAAGTGGTTTGAAAATTTGAGATAGCCAAACTAATCCCCAAAAACCACACAATCCCCTGATAATCAAAAAGTTATACAATTACCCAATCCCCTCCCAATTTTCCAAAATCTTCGCTATATCCTCATACAGCAGGCGGTCGGTAGGCATATAGGGTACAAAGGCGCGAATTTGACCATAAAATCCGTGTGTTTGCTTGCCTAGCCGGGCATCAATGCCCGCTTTTTGCAGTTGTTTTTGGCGCAGGTCTATGGCTTGGCTGGCGGTGAGCATTAGGATAGCGACAATTTTTTTGACATTTTGGATAATTTCAAGAGCTTGTCGTCCGGCGATGGGTCCCATACTTACGTGGTCTTCCTGATTGGCAGAGGTAGGAATAGAATCAGCCGAAGCCGGATGCACCAGCACCTTGTTTTCGGAGACCAACGCGGCGGCAGTGTACTGTGGAATCATAAAGCCCGAATCCAAACCCGGATTCTCGACCAAAAAAGCCGGTAAAAAATCGTTGGTTGCCGGATCGACCAGTTTGTTGATTTGCCGTTCCAATATATTGCCGATTTCGGCTACCGCCAGCTTCAGATAATCCAAAGCCAGTGCCAAAGGCTGTCCGTGAAAATTGCCCCCCGAAAGTATTTCTTCGGTTTCGGCAAACAAAAGCGGATTATCCACCACCGCATTGAGTTCGTTTTCCATCACCTGCTTCACGTGATTGATAGCTTGTTGGCTCGCCCCCAGCACTTGGGGTAGGCAACGAATAGAGTAGGCATCTTGGGGGGTTATTTTTTTTTCGGCAAGCTTGAGCAAAGCCGACCATTGCCGCCAGCGCGGTTCGCCGGCTTCGTCGGGGAGGTATTTGTATAGCTCATTGGGTAGCCGGCGCGGCGTACCTTGCCGCAGGGCTTCCAAATCTTGGCGATAGGGGAGGGGGAGGCTCTCGAGAATCGCCAAGGGGAAATTTTGCAAAATTGTAACTACCTGAATATCAAATAGTTGTGAATTTTCGGTGGCTTCGCGGATTTGCCGGGCTATCTCGGCTTGTTCATAGTGGCGGCGTACCGCGTGAATTTTGGAGTCAAATGCCGCCTTGCGCGCCCCCAAGCCTTCCAAGGTTAGGCAAGCCGACAAGATGGCTTTTTGCATCAATTTTTCGCTTTCATAAACCCCTACTACCCCCAAAGCCGCCATCAGGCTCGTGCCGTTGTTGAGAGCAATACCTTCTTTGTATTGCAGAGTAATAGCTTGTAAATCATTGATAATCAAGGCTTTATGTGCAGTTATGATATTGCCTTCATATTCCACCTTGCCCTCACCAATGAGTGCCAAAGCCATGTGCGAAAGCGGGCATAAATCTCCGCTTGCCCCCACCGAGCCTTGCGCGGGAATAATGGGGTGAATGTGGCGATTAATCAGTTCTTGGAGCAAAATCACCGTATTGACGCGAATCCCCGAGTACCCAGCCAGCAGGGTATTGAGTCGAATGAGCATCAAAGCCCGCACAATTTCGGTAGCTAAATTTGCCCCCACGCCACAGGCGTGCGAGAGCAGGAGCTTGCGCTGGAGTTGGGCAGTAGCCTCATTATCAATGATTTCGGTGGCATTGAGTCCAAATCCGGTATTGATACCATAAATTACTTTGCCGCTTTGTACCTGAGTTTCCAAAAAATCTCTACCCGCTTGTACCTTTGCCAAAGCCTCAGCTTTGATTTCAATTTTGGCGCGGCGATACGCCACCGCAATCACATCAGCTAGGCTTAGGTTGAGTCCGTCTATCAAGATTGTTTCCATCTTCAGTTCAAAAAATATAATTTTTCAAAGTTGATTTTGGAGCAAATATAGAAAATCGGGATTTAATTTGGCAAATTTTCCTGAAAAACTTGGAATTAATCACTCTTATCAAAATAATATTAGCCAGCCTAAGACTAGGGGAAAATGAAGGCTTTTTGGAAAAAATGGTATATTTTTGCGCACGAATATTCCAAAAACTTAAAATCAATCTTATGAAAATCTATCTATTCACATTGGCAATCTGTTGGATTCCGTTTATCGCACCAGCCCAAAAACTAGCTTTGGAAGTCTATACAAAAGCCAATTAAAACAATGTTTCGTTTGCCAATCAAAGAGAATTGTTGGTGGGCTATCAGCCTATCATTCTCGTCAATAATATTACTGCGGCAAGAATGACAATGCCTTATCTAATTACCGAAAGCGCACAAGCGAGCATCGGAGGAAATCTAGGTTTTAGATTCCGCTACAACCTAGCCAAAAAACTGGCTTTTTCTTTGGGCATTGAAGGGAGTTTAATGAGTTATTCACAAAGATATAACCCAGTAAGAGCCATTATGGGGGGTTGGCTCAGTATATGGTTATATGTACTATATTGATGAAGCCAATCAATCAGCTTTGGCAACCAATTTTTATGAAAATGTAAACTTGACTCCACCCAAAAATGAAATGAAGGTGAATATCCGACAATTAAATGTACCGCTTTTACTACATTATTCATTTTTGAACAATAAGTTGAATGTATTTGCCGGAGTTACTTTGCAGTTTCTGCTTAGTTCGCGGCGCGAGTTTCAATCAATGGCAGTAGCTTTTCGAGGCAATAGCCTGACTTATCTTCCGGCATTTGATGATAAAAATACCAAAAATAATGGATTCAACACATTTATTCCGGCTATTGACGGCGGAATCCAATACCAGATTAGCCCCAAGTTTAAAGTCGAATTGAGCTATAGACACAACCTAAAAAACATTTATAAACCTCTCCAAACCGCCATAGTCGACCAAAAAGATTATCAATCAAAAATTAGTTCTTTACAAATAGGTCTAAACTATACAATTTTTCAGCAGTAAATAGCAAAAAAATTGAGATTAAGCGATTTTTTGGGCGCGATTTCCGGCTCTCGGCAAAGCTAGAGCCTCGTGGGTGGGCAGGCGAGGGCGCGCAACTTCGCTGCGCTTCGTAGCCCACCCTCGCCTGCCCACCCACGGGGTCTCTACCATTCGGCTTCCATCCGGCGCGCAAATAAATCTGAATCTTCACAATCTTCAGCAAAATTGTCCGCACAAGCTATCTAGCCGGTCCGCCTAAGTGAATTTTGGTTTAGCCTATTGAAAATCAGGCAATTAAATAATTTCTAACTCTTACTTATTAATTCCCCATTCCTTATCAGTATATTAGCCGAGATATTTATTGATTGAAATATAAAAAAAATGGATTCCCGCAAAAAAATCGTAATTGCCGGTGGAAGTGGCTTTTTGGGCGAGGCTATGGCAAAATACTTTTTGGCAAAAGGCTACGAAGTGCTGATTATTGCCCGCCAAAACCCCCAATATTCCGAAAAAATCCAATATGCCCAATGGGACGGCAAAACCCTCAGCACTTGGGCAAAACAATTGGAAAATGCTACCGCTTTGATAAATATGGCAGGCAAAAGTGTCAATTGCCGATACAATGAAGCCAATAAGCGACAAATATATGACTCGCGCTTGCACACTACGCGCATCTTGGGCGAAGCCATTGGGCAATGCCAAAATCCGCCTTTGGTTTGGCTCAATTCTAGTTCAGCCACCATTTATCGCCACGCCCTCGACCGCCCAATGGACGAACCGAAGGGCGAAATCGGCACCGGTTTTTCGGTAGATGTTTGCCAACAATGGGAAGCAGAATTTAACAATGCTTCCACGCCTCACACCCGCAAAGTCATCTTGCGTACTGCCATTGTCTTGGGCAAATCGGGCAGTGTATTTCCCTATTTGTTACACATTGTACGTTTGGGTTGGGGCGGTAGGCAGGGCAATGGCAAGCAAATGTTTAGCTGGATTCATTTGGAGGATTTTAACCGAGCTGTTCATTATTTGATTGATAATGAAGCACTTAGCGGAGTTTTCAATTTATCTAGCCCCAATCCGGTGAGTAACCAAATGTTGATGCAAAGCCTAAGACAAAAGGGCAAATTTTGGCTGGGCTTACCCGCCGAAACTTGGATGGTGAGGCTAGGAGCTTGGCTCATAGGCTCCGAAGCCGAATTATTGCTCAAAAGCCGTTGGGTATTGCCTACACGCTTGCTTGAGTCGGGGTTTCAATTCAATTATCCCAATCTCGATTTGGCTCTCGATGAGTTATTGACATAAGATTCTCTTGAATAAGACTAATAGTTGCTTGTGGGGACACAAGCAACGGCTCATAAACCCTTACCTGTGTCCCCACAGGCAAGTTTGCGCTAAAAAGTCGGAAGAACCAAAATTGTAACGCAGGCTGTCTAGCCTGCCCGCGTAAATGAGTTTAGGCTTAGCATCAA
This sequence comes from Microscillaceae bacterium, assembly GCA_025455045.1. Taxonomy (GTDB): domain Bacteria; phylum Bacteroidota; class Bacteroidia; order Cytophagales; family Microscillaceae; genus JALONJ01. The sequence goes on from JALONJ010000033.1 coordinate 19,630, forward strand.
GCCAGCATTTCTTAAAGACAGATAAAGGGCGTTGGGTAATTCGTAAGTATCTGATAGTCAATTGCTTATAAATTGTTATCAAAAAAAAAGAATATTTTTTACAAAAAAAAATTACCTTTTCAGTTCAAAAAGTATGTATGTAATATTGACTCGCAAAAACAAACATTTTTAATTTGTAATTTGGTTGTAAATACATTGTTTTAAAACTGTAATTATTTGAAAATCAAATAATTACGGACTGTTCTTTATTCCTTACTCTCAATCCTGAATTATCTGATGTGGTCAAAACTTGGCAAAAATCTTTCGGCAATTTTTCAAAATAAACAAGAAAAAAAATCTTCATCTAATGCTACGCAATTTGTGGATTTGGCAATCTAAGAAATTGAACAAGCCATTCAAAAAAATCAAATTACCCTTGCCAAAACCAATGAAAATCTCAGTGGAATCACCCAGCAAATCAGTCAATTGCAAAGCGAAGCCGAGGCTTTGTATCACGAGGCTACCCTTGCTGTAAAGAACCGGCGCGAAGATATAGCTCAAAATATATTGCACAAAAAAGCCACCTTAGATGCTCAAATTGACCAATATAAGCTATTGTCGCAAAATGTGCTGGCTACCGTCAAACAATTGGAAAGTCAAATCCAAAAACTCAATTGGCAAAAACAAGAGATTCGCACCAAAGAAACTATTTTGACTGCCAAACTCGAAAATGCCCAAACCCAAAAAGAATTGCAACAATCATTGAAAGAGCTGGACGAAAGCGGGCAGTTCAATTTATTTGAAGAAGAAGTGCTTAAAATGCAAATGGAAGCCGATTTGACCAATGATATTTTGTCGCTTGAGCGTGAATTTGACCAACTTGAGCCACAAAACAATGTAGAGTTCGTAAAAAAAAAAATAGAAAAAAAACATTTAGAAGAACAATCTCGTAAAGAAGAACAACAGCTCAAACGATTAAATGTATTATTTGGGCAAAATGCTACCCAAGAAGCCAAAGTACTGGCAGAAAAAAAGCAATCTATCGAACACAAAAAACAAACTTTGTTGAATGAACTTATCCAAAGTCAAAACCAACCTCAAAATCTTCAATCCAAAGATTTTGCTGATTTTTTTAATCAAATGCCAAATATTGCACAAGGAGCTGATAATCAGTCAGTTACGAAATCTTCCACTCAACAAGACTTAATGAATGACTTTTTTAAAGCAGATGAAAAACAACAAAAAATCGACGACTTTTTTAAAGATTAAAACCCGAATTAGATTTTCTGATTTTTGAATTTTTGAACTTTCAAAATGGAGCTTTGTTGCTCATAATCAACTCACTATATTAACGTGAATATTTTAGTAACTATTTGATAATGAGCTAATTATGATACAAAAATGCGCTTTTTCTGGCAAAAATCAATTGTTTCAAAAATAAAATTGTATTATTTTAATATAATAAATGTTTAATATGATTTTTGTAGAAATATATAAAATACTGATAACCAATTAGTTAATGAAAAACTGAATCAATAAAAATAACACAACTACGTCATCCTGCGTGGAACTTTGTGGACTTTTTTCGCTTTTGAATAAAAGAACAATTCATTGATATTCAATTGATTACAGAAAAATTTTAAGAGATAACAATTTAACAAAGTTCCACGCAGGATGACGGCTTGGGGAGATTTTGGATTGTCTTTTTAAAACTTTAATTTTTTGTACTCTTTCAATATGTTTCAAAATATTCACGTTATATTATGCCAAAGGTGAATCACCAACCCAAACGCCTGCCACCGGCAGATTAAATTGTTTTGTATTATAATTTACATAACTAACTCATTGTCAATGGATTAGCAAATAGGCTAATTTGCCCATTTATTTATTTTCTCAATGATTGACAATTCAAAAAAAGCAAACAATAAACCAATATATAATTATGGCAATTAGCTTAAAAAAAGGAGGAACGTTCAACCTCTCCAAAAAAGAACCCGCCCTCAAAAAAATAATGGTCGGCTTGGGTTGGGAAATGAAACCCGGGGTAAGCCTCGACCTCGACTGCTCAGTATTTATGCTGGGGGGCAATGGTAAATTACCGGCTGATGAGTTTTTTGTATTCTACAATAACTTGAAGTCGCCGGACGGAAGCGTGCAACACACCGGCGACAATCGCACGGGTGCCGACGAAGGCGATGATGAAATGATACTCGCAAACTTACCTTTGGTACACCCCAACGTGCAGGAAGTTTTGTTTATTGTGAGTATTCACGAAGCCGACATTCGCCGCCACAACTTCGGAATGCTCAAAGAGGCTTATATCCGCATTATGGACGTAGAAACCAAGCGCGAAGTATTGCGCTACGACCTAGATGCCGAGTTTATGACCAATACTGATGTTGAGTTTGGTAAGTTGCAGAGGATTGATGGCGATTGGAATTTTGTTGCCAGTGGCTTAGGTTCCAACAAAGGTTTGCAAGGTTTTGTTGATGCGTTTGCTTAATGCTTATGTATCAATAGTTCGTGAAGTTTCTAGCTGGGAGCTAAGTAATTGAAAGTCAAGCAATTAACTAAGAAATTTGGAATTTTATAACTACCTGATTATGAATGAGTTATAAAATACCCACGAAGTATTGAAGTATCAGGCTTAAGCAAAAATGGTTTTCCATTTAAAAATTGGTTAGACCCACTTCGGCAAAGTTTTAAACTTTGCCGAAGTTTAAAAAACATAAGGAATAAAAAAAAATAATGGGGTGCATTTCAAATTTACGCTTTTCTATTGCCTCACCCTAGCCCTCTCCAAAGGAGAGGGTCATAGGTAGTAAATTTGAAATGCACCCAAATAATGCGTACAATATTTTTTGATAACCTATTGACTTTCAAGTAATTAAATCACTATTCATTCTACATTATTCACTATTCACTATTCATTACTAATCAGCATATTATCAAATCAGTAAACAATTTAAAATTCAAATGTCAATATCATTAGACAAAAAAACCGGAATCAACCTCAAAAAAGGTAGCTCAATCTCCCTCGAGAAAGGCGGTAAAAAGCTTGAGCAAGTGTGTATAGGGCTGAATTGGGGCATAATTGAAAAAAAGCAATTTTTTGGCTTGCTCAAAGAGCGCGAAAGCGTAGATTTAGATGGCAGTGTTACAATGTTTGACCGCCAAGGCAATATGATTGATACGGTTTATTATCGCAAACTTCAATCAGACGATCTGGCTATCAAACACAGTGGCGACGACCGCATCGGCGACTCTGCCGGAGATGATGACTTAGACAATGAAGTGATTGAAATTAACCTCAACTTGGTACGCGATGATGTAGCGCAAATCGTGTTTTATCTCAATTCTTACAAAGGGCAAAGTTTTTCGACGATTCCGTACTCCAAAATCCGCATTTTTGAAGGGAGTCGGCGCAATGTAGTGGAGGTTTTTGCCACTTTCAACTTGTCGGCTGAGGCTTCATTTGCCGGAAAAATATCAATGATTATGGGCAAATTGGTACGCCAAGGGCAAACTTGGGAGTTCAAAGCCATTGGCGATGCCATAGCCGTCAAAGGTATCAACGAAACGATTGCCGTGATTCAAAAATCGTATTTAAGTTAATTTTTGTTTTCAAAAAAAATTTAACAGCTAAGTATTTGATAATCAATTACTTAGCTATTTTTATTGAATCTTCGCCACTTTTCAGGAAAATTGTAACGCAGGCTGTCTAGCCTGCCCGCGTATTGGTTTTTGAATGAGCAATGATGGGCATATTAGCCCTCAAGTGATTTATAAAACCCTTAATTGGCAGAATTATAAAAACTTGCCGACCTCGATTTTTTTACTTTTCTTGACCAAACAATTACTTGACCACAAAAATATCAAACACATTTCTGCTGATTTATTGATAATAAACCATTAAATTTGAAATTGAATAGCATTGGTATCAATTTTGATTTTTGAAATACTTGACATCAAAACCAAGCTCGGGGGCAGTGGCTCACCTGGCTAATTTGGCAATTAATTAAGATGTAAGTGATTGATTATGAAACACTTATAAAAATTTAATAGATTGCTGAATTTTAAAAAAACCATTTAATTGTTTGCGCCAAATGAAAAGAAATTTCTTCAATTTTTTCCGATTTAGCAGTATCAGCCAAAAAATCGTAGCCGGTTTTTTGTTTATTTATATTCTTTTTATTGTCAATGCGGCAATCAGCGTGTTTACGCTCGACCAAAGCTCAAGAAAAATCACGGAGTCATCACAGGTTGTCAATCCTTCGTTGGATAGGATTGAGGCGTTTCGCTTGCGTTTGGCGCAATCGCAGTTTTATATTCACAATTGGGTAAACGACTCTATCAATATCCGCTCCGAAGACCGCAAAGCCCTCAAAAAAATGCACGAAGACTATCCCGAGTTCAAAGATGAACTTACCAAACTGATGAAGGGCTGGAAAGACCAAAATATGATTCTAAGAATGGACTCGACGTTCAACAACTATGATGAAGTGCGCAAACGCCAAGCCGAAATTATGAACAAATTGGTGGAGCGTGATGACTATACACCTGCCAATATGGCTTTGGCACGCAGCCTCAATCAACGGATTTTGCAAGATACTCGCAAAATTCAAGCAAGCCTTACCAATTTATCCAACCAAAAAATCAAAGAGCGCGAAAATACCGAAACCCGCTTGCTTGAGTCATTTAATTGGCTGACCAATGTAACTTTGATTTTGGGTTTGGGCTTGGTTTTTATGGGTTTTGTGGTGAGCTGGTGGACACGCCGCCAAATCGTGCGCCCTATCAAGTATATCAATAGTGTGTTTGTAAAGTTGGGCGAAGGCGAACTACCCGAAGACAAACACTACCCCTTCAATCGAGATGAAATCGGCGAAATGGCGCAATCAGCCGACCGGCTGGTGTATAGCCTCAAAAATACTTCGGCGTTTGCCGAAAACATTGGTAAAGGCAACTACCGAGCCGATTATCAGCCCTTGAGCGACAAAGATATTTTGGGCAATGCCTTGCTGGATATGCGCAACAACTTGGCAAAAGTAGCCGAAGAAGAGCGTATTCGTACTTGGACCAATGAGGGCTTGGTATTGTTTAGCGAAATTTTGAAAAAAAATAATAACGAACTCGAAAAATTATCCGAAAACATCATCTCAACATTAGTCAAATATGTATCGGCTAATCAAGGAGCTTTGTTTATTGTATCTGATGAGCCGGATAGCTCCAATGGACAAGAACTCTACCTCGAGATGAATGCCTGCTATGCTTGGGATACCGACAAAAGCTATTTGAAACAACGAATTTATATGGGTGACGGCTTGGCAGGGCAGGTGTGGCAAGAGCAAGCCACGATTTGTATGAACGAAATTCCTGATGGGTATATTCGCATTACTTCGGGCTTGGGTGAGGCAAACCCCAGCAGTATTTTGATTGTACCGCTCAAGCTCAATGAAGAAGTGTTTGGGGTAGTAGAGTTGGCTTCGTTTAATGTGTTCAAGCCCCACGAAGTAAGTTTTGTAGAAAAAATTGCCGAAAGTATTGCTTCGGCGGTGGCTTCGGTCAAAATTAATGAGCGCACCCAACGCCTGCTCTCGGAATCGACGATGATTACCGACCAAATGCGCAACCAAGAAGAAGAAATGCGCCAAAATATGGAGGAGTTGCAAGCCACTCAAGAGTTTTTGGAACGCTCGCAACGCGAAGCCAAGGAAAAAGAAGAACTCCTCAATGTGACCTATATTATGATTGAAACCGATAAAAAGTTTTCTATCAAAAATGTAAACGACCTGACCAAAACGCGCCTTCGGTTTGACCCGCTCGACTTGCAAGGAATGGCAATTGATTATTTGTTTTTGGATACCGAAAAAATTGAAGATGCCAAAGTAAAACTCACCAAAGGCATCAAATGGAATGCCTTTGCCTACCTCAAAGGCAAAAACGACCTCAAACTCTTTACGCGCGTGTGCGCCTCCGCCATCCGCGATGAAAACGGCAATACTGCCAAGTACCTCTTTATTGTTGATGACATCACCGATGCAAAAAATTAGATGATGAGCTAATGTATTGATTATCAATGGCTTGCGAATTTTACTCTCAATCACTTTCCGCCGTTGTTGGTCTTAGCCCCCAAAAAGCGGGGCTTTTACCCAAAGATAAGAACCTTTTGCCTACCTTTGGGAAGAGAATTTGTCTAACCCTGATTTTTTCTTGATACTTTTTAAGTTCGTGTCTTAGCCTAGGGTGAGCCGTTTCATCGGTCTATTATTGGAAGAAAATTGTCAAAATTTTACTCCGTTTGGAAGAATATTAGGTGAATTTTCGGCTTGTCAAATTCTTAGTTTTTACTTTGGTCAAAGGTACTCAACAAATTAAGCTGATGAAAAAAAAGGTCACCTCTAACCCTAGCCTTCAAGCCACGGAGGCGGAATTAAAAATGCTTAATGAAAAAGTTGCTGGCATCGATATTGGCAATGATGCCCATTATGTAAGCGTTTCGCCTCGCTTGTGTGCGGATAATGTGCGCCGGTTTGGGACATTTACCGCCGATTTAGAAGCAATGGCTGATTGGCTTCTCTCCTTAGGGATAGAAAGTGTAGCGATGGAATCGACGGGAATTTATTGGTTAAATGCTTTTGAGGTCTTAGAAGCCCGCGGGTTTAAAGTGTTCTTGGTAAATGCGCGTTACCCCAAAAACGTGAGTGGTCGCAAGCGTGATGTTTCGGATAGCCGGTGGTTGCAACAATTGCATAGTTATGGTTTGTTGCCAGCTTCTTTTATCCCTGAAGGGGCGGTTCGGGAGTTGCGCGCCTATGTAAGCCAACGGGGAGCTTTGGTAGTCCAAAAAGCCCAAGACTTGCAAAGAATTGGGAAAGCTTTGCAATTAATGAATATCAAAATCCAAAACAAAATTGCTCGTTTGGATAGTAAAGTAGGGATGCAAATTGTGCGGGCGATTGCCGAAGGGGAGCAAAAAGTAGAGGTATTGGCTAAATTTCATACTTCCACGCTGAAAGTCAGTTTGGCAGATTTCCAAGCCGCTTTGCAAGGCAACTATCGGGCAGAACATCTTTTTGTCTTGAAGCAAGCTCTCGCCGCTTTCGATTTTGCCAAAGGGCAAATCTTGGAATGTGAGCAAGCCATCGAGCAAATTTTACAAAAATGGCAAACTGGCGAAGTAGTCAGTCCCAAAGATTTTGTTAGCCAAGCTAAAACTACCCAAGTTCGGCAAAATGATTATAGTTTTGAGGTCGGGGGCTATCTGCAAGCGATTACCTCGGTAGATTTATTAGCCATTAAAGGCTTATCCGAAAGTAGCCTTTTGACGATTTTGAGTGAAACCGGACTAGATATGAGCCGTTGGGAAAATGCCAAACATTTTACTAGTTGGTTAGGGCTATCCCCAAAACCCCAAAAATCAGGCGATAAAGTAATTGGACATCTTCGGTAAAAACACCCCAGCCGAGCGAATCAAGCCTTTAAATTAGCGGCTTGGTCTTTACATAGCAGTAAATGTCATTTGGGGGCTTTGTATCGCAAATTGAGCATTCGCAAAAATTCCGGTATCGCTATACAAGCCGTAGCCCGAAAATTAGCCGTGATTTTTTATACAATGTTAAAAAATAAAACGGCTTACCAAAATAGTACAGCTGAAGAATACGAAAAAAAAGACCAAGCAAGAAGACAAAAAAGATTAGAAAAAGAAGCTAAAAAGCTAGGCTTCTCACTTCAAAAGATAAATATATATTGAAAACTCTGTAAAACTTTTTTAATTTACATAAGTAATTGATTATGAGTTATTTACGATACAATTTTCTTACTAAAATGAGCAATTTGCTATC
>JALONJ010000385.1 GCA_025455045.1 Microscillaceae bacterium
GATTTTGAATTATTTTTTAAAACTTTAATTTTTTGTACTTTTTTAATATACTTTAAAATATTCACGTAAATCTAGTGAAATTTCACGACCAAAATAACCAAAAATATACAGTCAAATGAAATCTTATAACTATTTGATTATCAATGAATTACAATTTTTAAATCCCTTAGCTGAACGGCATTGCCCTAAAGGGGCTTTTAGAGAGGATTTTAGTTTTTTTTACCAAGATTTCGTGCCTAAAGGCACTGAATACAAATTTTTAGTTTTTTAATATTTGCTCATAATTTTTATAGTGGGAATTGCTGTTGTTGTCATTGAAAGCGATATAAATATCTGATAATCAATTATTTACAAAACTTTTATTTGCAAAAGCTAAGGCAAGAATAAACTATTTGAACACCAAGAAAATACCCACAAAGTCCACCAAGACCTTAGTGCTTCTTTGTGAGCTTTGTGATGAATTTGATAGCATTAGTTGTAAGTAATTGATAATCAGGTATTTATCTCAAATACGGAAAGTAAAATTTCATTCCTTATTAGGTTCTAAAAAGATATTTAATTTTATTTTGTTTCTAAAATATAGCCCTTAAACTTATAAATAAAATTTGTATTTTTCTAATAACCATTTAAAACATTCACGTTAAATTATTGATAATCAATGTTTTGCGTCTTTGCGTGAGAATCATCTATGCATAGCAATATTATTGTCCTGAATACTACTATACATTTTTTAATTCGCCACTAAGACACTAAGGCACAATTTATTGATTATCAGTACTTTGCGCCTTAGCGTCTTTGCGTGAATACATATAAATATAGCTCGGGTTTAGGCTCAGGCTACTAATCCTCGATGTTCAAAAACTCCAATTTATAACCCTTGCCGTGAACATTGGTGATTTTGAGGCGGTTATCGCCTTGCAATTTTTTGCGCAATTTGGAAACAAATACATCTAGCGTGCGCGAGCCGACAAAAACGCCTTGCTTTTCCCAAACTTCTTGCATCAATTGCTCACGCGAGATGGTTTGATTAAGTTGCTGAACAAACAAATACAGCAATTGTGATTCTTTTTCCGACAATTCAATGCTCAATTCTTGATCTTGTAGTCTGCCTTGTTGGGTATAAAAAGCAAATTTGCCTAGCGATACAAAGTCATTGTCATACGCAGTGGGCAATGTGGCAGGCTTGGGTTTTTGTTGCCAAACCTTAAACAGCCAAGCCCAAGTAATTAGCAATGAAAATACTGCTAAGTAATTGATAATCAAGTTATTAGATTTTTCATTCAGAAAATTAATTTCTAAAATATAACAAGCCTTGATTTGCTCTCTGCCCATACAAGGAATGGTGGTTGTAATTGCCGGGTTCATTTCATAGCCATAAATCATTGTTGTCAGTCCACAATCCAAAATTTTTACGCGGTAGCGATTGGTCAATTGATAAATGTGTAAATAATGATGAATGATCTTGACCAAGCTATCCGGCACAAAACTAAAAGACTGACGAAACTCGAGCTGAAAGCTAGAGGGAGTGAGTTGTTTTATCGGCAATACTCGGGAAGTAGAATCGCCGATTTGTTTGAGCAGTTGGTCGCCAATAGCCCGCAACGCCACTTGGATTCGGTCGGTATCCGCCTCATTGGTCCGATTGACCCACAAACTCGAGGCTGAAATCAACAAAGTGCTAAAAATAAGCAAGCCCAGCAATAAAACTTTTGTTTTCATAACCTAAAAATACAGCAATCCAAGTTGCGAAAAAAGGCTTTTTGGAGAATTTACATTTGATTTACATTTTTTAACTTCATTTTTACTTACTTGCCCGACTGAGAGCCTAAGTTTGAAACAATTATTTTTTTGTTTTTGAATCATAAAAATATTCGACAATGAATAAACTGATTTTAATGACCGGTCTGCTGGGGGTGAGCCTCGCCGGAGGTTTGGTGCAAAATTTTCAAACTTTGCCGCCCCTAACCACAGCCAATATGTGCAAAACCCAAGACTTAACAAGGGCTTTGCCTCACGCGCAAGATATGGAATACCTCTTAAGGAATCAGCAAAGTAGTCTCAAATGGCAAGCCGCGTATTTAGCAGGAGGCGGGCATAGCGGTACATTGAGATTCAATGACGGCAAGGTGCGCATCAATGCCGCCAACCAGATTACCCAAGCCGAGTTTGCGATAGCAATGCACACTTTGCAAAACACCGACCTCAAGTCCGAAGATGGCAAAAAAGATTTGGAAGCCCATCTCAAATCTCAAGATTTTTTTGCGGTAGCTAAGTACCCCGAAGCTCACTTTCAACTGTTAAAAGCTACGTATCTCAATACCCAGCATTTGGCGGCAGTGCAATTAGGCACACACTATCATTTGGATAAAGTAGAAAAATTTAAAATTGAAGGCAAACTAACGCTCAAAGGCATTAGTCGAGATATAAGTTTTGTGGCAGATATTAAAAAATTAGCTCAAGACCAATTGAGTATTCAAGCCGAAATCAGCCTTGATCGTACACTTTGGGGCATCAATTACCAAAATGCCGACCTACTTAATTCGGTCAAAGATGGCATCATAGCCAACGAAATCAAAATTTACTTGGACTTATTGTTGGGGCAAGGGTGTTAGTTTTAATCACACTATTTTGTAAAAAATTCTTAATAGGTTAAGTAACTGAAAATCAAACCTTCGGAAGTATATTTTGGTACTTCGCACTTTTTTCGGAATTACCTTCGGCAATTCCATTGAATTTGTCATTCCGAGCAAAGCGAGGAATCTTAGCTGTGCCTGACTAAATTTAAGATTCCTCAAAGCTTCGCTCGGTATCTTCGCAAAATATTCATTTTACTTGACAATAATTGGAATCACTAAAAATGAAAATTTTTAGTGATTCCTGAAAAGAGCTGATTTTCTCAAAAATCGTCAAACCTTTGGCACAGACGATTTTTGAGAAAATTTGAGTATGCTAAGTAGCTGATAATCAGTAGGTAGCAAGTCTATTGAATAAAATCTACTGCCTCGCGGATTACCGCTAAATCTTTCAAAATACGGGTATGCCCCAAACCCGACTTGAGGCTGAGGCTAGACTTACCTCCCCAAAGGCTTGCCATATATTCGCTTTCGGGGTAGGGAATCTCTTGGTCATCGTCTGAATGAATAAACAAAGCCTCGCCCACTACTTGGGGCGCGTAAAACTCACTAGAGGCTTTTTGCCATATATCTTCGCCCAGCGTATCTTGCATTTGTTGTTGTAATTGAACTTTGACATTTTCCGGCACACCATAGTTTTGGGTAATCAATTGAAAACGATACGCAAAATGACGAGGACAACCCACAAATACCGATTTTTGAAATCTAACTCCCAAACCATTGGCAATGATAACCGCCCCACAACCCATTGAATGGGCAATTGCGCCGCTAAATTGATAGGTCTGATGAAGTTGGCAAATGATTTCGGCAAATTCTAAAACCCGCATCGTGGGCTTCAGTGGGCTGGTAGATTGCCCGTGGGCGGTGCCGTCGAAGCCAATGACTTGATACCCCAGCTCCAATAAGGGCGCAATAAAAAAGCCTAGCTGAGTAGCTCGCCCTGCCCAGCCGTGCATCAAAACAACGGTTTTGGTACTGCGCTCTCCCCATTCATACACCTGAATTTCGGCATCTTTGTAGGCAATTTGGTATAGGTAGGCTTGTTCCAAAAAAGGAAGCTCTGCCGGTGGAGTAGGATAAGCCGGTGGGTAAAAAAACTCTTGAAAAAAACGACTGCTTGTATCCATTATACATTTTTAGTGAATAGACTTGTAACTAATTGACTGTGTCCGCCTTGGGAGGAGAATCAATTTTTTAGCTAAAAAATATGACTAACGCAATAGATTTTGAAAAACCATTTTGCCTTCAAAATAAGGCAATTTTAAGCAAATGGAAATTTTTTTTGAAAAAATATTTTCCAAAATTTGTCTTTCTAATTTTTCTTTCCGTATATTTGAATGAACATTCAATAAATACAATATGCAACCCAGAATCCATCCATTGGAGGTCGCCCCCGATACCGAAATTGGCGAAGAATTGGCAAAAATGATGCCCCCCGGTATCCCGCCCCTCTATTTGTTTAAGACATTTGCCGTCAACCCGCGCATAATGCGGAAGTTTCAAGGTGGTAATTTATTGGATAGAGGTAGCCTGACACTTCGCCAGCGCGAAATTGTGATTGACCGCGTTACGGCGCAGTGTGGTTCAGAGTACGAATGGGGCGTTCACGTGGCTTTTTTTGCCGAAAAAGTAAAATTGAGCCAAGCCCAAATCCAAAGCCTGACTTTTGGCGATGCCTCAGACGCAGTTTGGGAAGACGAGTCGGAAAAAATTTTGATTCAACTGACGGACGAAACTTTGGCGACCAAGCAAATTTCCGAGGAGTTGTGGGCAAAAGTCAAGCAACATTTTTCGGACGAGCAGGTTTTGGAGCTTTTGGCTTTGATTGGTTATTATCATACTATCTCCTTGATTACCAATGGTTTAAGAATTGAATTGGAAAAATTTGCCCCAAGATTTGCGAACTATAAAAGGTAGAAAAGCCTCTAGTTTCTAGTTCCGTGTTTCTTGTTTCTAGTTATTGCCTGTTATTGATAATTCTTACAAATTGGAAATTTATAATGCAAAACAAAAATCATAAATAATTGATTATCAATTACTTACATTTATTCCTTAATTGAACATTAAATCCAAAATCGAGAATTCGAAATCATAAATCCAAAATCAAAATATAAAAAAATGTTTCACCCCGAACGCAACGAGGACTTTTTTAATAAAATCAGTCAAGGTTTTTTGCCCGAATTATTGGGCATTCACATTGATAAAATTGCCGAAAATCATTTTGAAGCCAGCTTTGAAGTGCGGCGCGATTTGTTTGCGCCCAATGGCTTTTTGCACGCCGGAAGTGTAGTAACTTTGGCCGATACTTTAGCCGGTTTTGCTTGTGTAGCGTACCTGCCCGAAGGAGCTAAAGGCTTCACTACCATTGAGTTAAAGTCCAATTTTATGAGTACCGCCAAAGAAGGCAAAGTAGTAGCCACTGCCACTGCCGAACATTTGGGCAAGCAAACTCAAGTCTGGGATGTGCTGGTAAAACACGCCGATACCGGCAAAAAAATGGCAATGTTTCGCTGTACGCAAATGATTTTGTATTAGAAGCGAAAAGCGGGGAGGGTAAATAGATTTTTCAAAATCTTTTATTTTCGAATGTTCACACCTTTACAGAAAAATTGTAATGCAGGCTGTCTAGCCTGCCCGCGCAAATGAGTTTAGGTTTAGCATAAAGCTATAATTTCCTGAAAATAGGCAAAGAACTTCTTGAATTCTACTTTGAAACGCAATTTTACAACTACCTGATTATCAGTACATTAATAAGTCCCCCCCTTTGGAGGAATTGAAGGGAGCTTCAAACCTTTATTTTTATTAAACATTCAATAAAACAATAATTTTCAAAATTTATAAATTCAAAAACTCCAATGGCATTTACCAATCGTATGCGAATGGGTTTGCAACAGTTGCAAGCCCTCCCCGAAGCCCAACGTCCGGCGATGTTGAATAGTTTTATCCAAAATCAGGTCAAGTTTTTAGGCACTGCCGATGTCAAAATTGATATTTTAGAGCCGGATCAAGCCCTTTGTTCTATTGTCAATCAAGCCAAAGTGCAAAATCATATCGGTACGGTACACGCCGCCGCAATGACTTTGCTTGCCGAAACTGCTACCGGAATGGTACTTTCGATGAATATGCCCGATGATAAAATTCAGGTGGCTAAATCAATGAATATCAAGTTTGTCAAAATGGCAAAAGGCAATTTGCAAGCTCTTGCCACGCTGACTCCTGAGCAAATTCAAGCAGTACAAACCACCGAAAAAGGGGAAATTACAGTAGCCGTCAAAGTTACTGACGATGCCGGTAACGAACCACTCCTAGCGGAAATTGTGTGGGCTTGGTTTCCGGCAAATCGCGGCGAAAAACCAAAAACTGATGACAAGCAATTTATGCAAGAGTCTGTAAATCAGGCAGTTACAAAACTGCAATCTGACCAAAAACCCGCGTGGGGAACTGCCTCCGCCCAAGAAATGCTGGAACACTTGGCGGATTCGGTACGCTTTTCTTATATCAAACCTTGGGACAAAGCTCGAGAGGTTTCGGACAAACAAAAGCAATACAAAGCTTTCTTTTACAATGACCAACCTTTCCCTCGCAATATGCAAAACCCTTTGTACAAAGATGGTCGTCCGCCCCTCCGCAATCCTGATTTAGAAGCCGCCAAAGCCGATTTGAGCCAAGAAATCAGTAAGTTTTTGGCTTATTTTGCCGCCCATCCTGAGCATACTTTTTTTCATATTTTAGCCGGAGAAATGACGTTTCAGGATTTATTACGCTTTCATACCAAGCATTTTAGCCATCATTTGGAGCAATTTGAACTTTTGTAAAAATTGTAAAACAGCCCGTTAGACTGTTATTTTACAGCCTAACAGGCTGTAATACATTGTAAAACAGCCTGTTAAAGATAAATGCGACAGCCTAACAGGCTGTAATACATTGTAAAACAGCCTTTAGGCTGTTAAAGGTAAATTCCACAGCCTAGAGGCTGTAATACATTGTAAAACAGCCTTTAGGCTGTTAAA
>JALONJ010000386.1 GCA_025455045.1 Microscillaceae bacterium
TTTTGGAACGAAAGCCGCAAAAATTCGGTTTGAAGCGAGCTTCAGCGAGCGACTAAGCGAATTTTCGGCTTTTGGTTCAAAAATTCAGGATAGTGTAGGATTGCTTGGTGTCGTTGTTTCTTTTTTATCAAGAAAAAAGAAAGTTGTAAAAAAGGTGTATTTATAATCACCTCATTATCAATTAGTTACAGAAAGCCTATTTTTAAATATTCTAAAAAATTAAGTATTCGTTTAAAATTTATACAGTGGGAATTGCTGCTACATTATTCATTATTCACTACTCATTACTACCTTCTCAAAACTTCAGTTTTTCATCTTTATCCCAAATGCCCCAATACGCTCCTACGATGCCTTCTGCACCTACTTTCCACGATTCATCAAAAGAAGAGAAATAAAACACGGGAATATTCTCATTAGCCGACCATAATTGAGTATTGATGAAGTAATCGCGCGCGCTTCGGTGGGCAGGCACAGCTCCTGCCAAGTTTTCGCCTTGACTGGGCCAGCCGGTTTCGGTAATGATAACGTCTTTGCCATTGCCTGCCGCTTTTGCCTGCTGGTACATTTGATTCATATAATCCAATGAGTTTTCAAAGGCACAACCTTCCCAAAAAGGATAACAATTGCACAATATCACATCACAAACCTCAGTGATGCGCGGACAAGCCGAAAATTCGTAATAGGCATCTACATAACCTACTGGAATATGAGGAATTTCGGCTTTTACCTTAGCAATGAAATCAAGCAATTCGTCTTCGGTCAAATCTTTGCGATAAAGCACTTCGTTACCCACTGCCGCTATATCCACATAGCCTTCTTTTGCCAATGTTATCAAACCCTCGATTTCTCTTTGATTGATTTCGTCATCTTTGCCCAACCAAGCTCCAACCAAGGTTTTGATACCCATTTCTTTGGCTACTTTCGGGATAAACTCGTTGCCTTCGGTACAAGAAAATGAGCGAATCCAACGAGTATGCGGTTTGAGTATTTCCATCCGCCGCCTTACTTGGGCTTCCGAAATAATATCGCCGGGTTTTTGCCCGTCTTCGTATAGACTAAAACAAAAGCCGTGAACACCATTTTGGAGAATCTCCTCAAATAAGTCTTTCAAGGCTTCCTCCGACTCACCTTCTACAAAACTAAGGTGAGTATCAGGCTTTAATGAAAGGAGTTTTTCTTTATTGAGTGACATATTTATATAATTTTTAAATAAAGGAATTGATAATTTCTAAAAAATAATGGTTAATAAGCCATCAAACATTAGTCATTTGGGCTTTGTATTTTAATTCTTCATCTTCATTCCAAATGCCCCAACGTTGTCCTACATCTCCTTCGTGGTGTACTTTCCAAGCCTCGTCAAAGGAAGAGAAGTAAAATATTTCTATGTCTTGCTTTTTGCTCCAATTGTTTAGGTCTATAAAGTATCTCATTACATTGACTAAGGAAGGTACTGCCTGATGAACCGGGTTGCCTTGGCTGGGCCAGCCTGTTTCCGTAATGATAATTTTTTTGCCCTTTGACACTTTTTCTACAAAGGAATACATTTTTTGTAAATAAATAGAGGCTTCGGCTATATCATAACCCTCCCAGAAAGGATAACAGTTCGCCAAAATCACATCACAGGCATCCACCAGTTCGGGGTGTTGGCTAAATTGGTAATAGGTATCCACACAACCTACCGAGATGTTTGGAATTTCTTTTTTTACTTGTTGAATATAGGCAATCAACTCCGCCGGAGAAAGTTCTCCTCGGAGCAATACTTCATTACCTACCGCCGCAATATCCACCTGCCCGGCTTGGGCAAGGGCAATTAAATTCTTGATTTCTTGTTCATTTTTGACTTTGTCGCGGCTTATCCAAGCTCCAGCTATGGTTTTTAATCCACTTTCGCGGGCTATTTTGGGGATAAATTCATTGCCTTCGGTGCAAGAAAAGGAGCGCACCCATTGAGTATAAGGCTGAACAATCTCCATCCGTTGGCGGATTTGTGATTCGCTAAGTAGGTCGCCAATGGTTTGCCCTTCCAAGTAAGGGCTGAAACAGAAGCCGTGCAAGCGGCTGTTCAAAGATTTGATAAACATAGACTGTATTTCTTGCTCGCTTTGGTTAGAAAAATCTGTAAGAACCAAGTGATTTACAGCCAAATCTTCGCGGGTAAGTAAGCCCAGTTTTCCGGTTTGAGAAGATGATGAACTTGTAGGCTGAGGCTTTTGCTTGCGTCTTGCCAATTCGTTACTCACCTCTTTGGCACGCGCCTCGTCGACATCATAATTCCACATCACTATTATTGCAATCAGCGTTCCAATGATAGGTACACCTGAATAAAAAAGCCTTAATCCAATCAACGTGGCTTCGCTCTGTGGGCTAACTGCCGCATTAAAGCCAATTACATCTAAAATAATTCCACTCAAAGCTCCGGCAATTGCCAATCCAAACTTAACCATCCACCAGTAAATTGCCCCAAAAACTCCTTCGCGGCGTTTGCCACATTGCAATTCGTCTAAATCAATCACATCAGAAGTCATCGACATCATCAAAGTAAACAAACTTCCAATTCCGAAGGAGAAAAATGGCAAAGCAAAAATAAACATATAAGGCTTACCCGGTATAAATAAGAACCAGAGCAAGATATAACCAATAATCGAAATGCCTTGCGAGATAAGAAAGGCTTTTTTCTTGCCCATACTTTTTGACATTGCCGCTACAGTAGGAATGACGACAAAAGTAGTAACCAATGCACCTACACTCCCAAAAATAGGTGTCCATATTCCTGCCGCCGCCGCACTTCCGTTAAATAGGTAATGCACAACAATAAAAAAAGAAAAAGCCGCTACGGTATTGAAGGCATTGAAAATAAAGAAAGTAGCAAAGCATAATTTGCGAAAAGGGGCGGATTGAAAAGCCTCTTTGAAACCCATAAAAATTTCTTTGAGACTACTGCCTATCGCGTTGAAAGTCAAAGGAGAGTAATTTTCGTGCAACGTGGACTTGCTCGTGATAAAAATAGCCGGTACCATAGCACATATCGTACAAGGAATACCCACCCAAAAAGCCAATTGTCGAGTGGCAGCTTCGGCAGTTGGAAACCACTTGGGGTCATACATCACTACCCAAAACCAAGGCGCAATCACCCAAGCCCATTGCCCAATCCATTGCGAAACTGCCATAATATTGGTGCGCTCGTGAAAATCATTGCTCATTTCGTAGCCCATTGCCACGTAAGGCACACTAAAAATAGTTATCCCCAAATAAAATACAAAAGACCAAAGCAAGAAGTAAATAAAATTGAACTCTACACTATTTTCTTTGAAAAGTTGCCACATCATTACAAAGGAAATACCGGTAAGAATAGCCCCAATGAAAACATATTGCCTTCTGCGTCCCCATTTTGATTTGGTATTGTCGGAAATAAAACCCATAATTGGGTCGGTGATTGCATCAAAAACACGGGGTAGAAAGTAAATAATGCCCAACATCCAGCCCGGAAAGCCGAGATTTTGAATCAAGACCACCATAAATATACCGAGTATGGCGGGGAACATTTGGTTTGCCAACATTCCTAAACCAAATGCTACTTTTTGCCCAAAGGGGACTTTGACGCTTTCAAGTGTAGTCGTTTTTTCCATATTTAAAAAATGGTTTAATAGGCTTTATTGCTTCGCTTGCTTAAAAACAAAAATTTATTTATTGACAATAGTTCGGGCAATTTTAAGTTTCTAGTTCCGAGTTTTCTTACTAAATAATTAATAATAAGATAGTTACATAAAATATTTAAAATAGAATAATACTATATACAATTCTATTTTCGCGCAAAGACACTAAGGCGCAAAGTGCTGATAATCAATGGCTTAGTTTCCTTAGCTTCTTAATGGTTAAAAAAATGTACAGTAGTATTAAATGGAATATCCTATTGATTATTCGCCTTTGGTAGAACGCAATCAATCACTTATAAAAATTATTCGAAGTGTTGTAATTAAACAAATAGAATGTAACTCCCTCATTTTCAGTATATTGCAATTCTAACTCCTCACTTCTTACTTTTCAATAAAATTGTTTGGATTGCCTTGGGCGCAATGGTGGCATTTACAGTACTTTCTTGATGCGTAATAGAAAATGATTTTTGGGCTTCGGTGGGATTAAATACCACTACTGCTACCGAACCATCAGGGTTTTGGGCAGCCGTAACCATTACATCTTTGTCGGGGTTCTCAAAGCCTATACGCACTGCATCAGGGCGAATAAATTTGCTAAAATGTGCCATTACATAATACAGAGGAGTAAAATAGACTTCATCTTTTTCGGGGTCGACAATCACCGGCGCTATACACCAGTTTTTGAACCAATTGGGACCGCCTTGTTTGTCTAAAACCATATTCCAATCCACCCAGCCATCTACCCAATTGTTGAGGCAACCAATAATATCCCTAGCATATCGGAAAGTAGGCTCATATTTGGGGTGCAAGTATTTCTCTTTTTCGCTTGCCCAATCCCAGCCCCAATCGGTGGCTTCTTTTTTCCAATACCAAGCGTCATCTTGCCACTTAGGTACTTCGGCATCTACGCAGGCTTCGGTTTGAATCAGGTGTTTTTCAGGGGCTTTTTGATGGGCATATTGCAAGGCAGTTGGAAAATAATCGTAAGTGCTTTCGTACCAATGAATTGCCGTACCGTGAAAGTATTTAGAAGATTTTTCATCGCGGAACATTTCATCTACCCACTCCTTCAAACCGGCGCGGTTTTGGTCATAGCCCAATATTTTGATATTTCCGTAGCCATCTTTTTCCAATTTCGGACCTAAAAAATCCTGCACAAAATCGGTCATTTCTTTGGGCGAAAAGAGCATACTTTCCCAATTGTTGCCGTTGCCGTGCGGTTCGTTTTCGACGGTGATTCCCCACATCTCAATCCCTTGTTTTTTGTATTCGGTCATATATTTGGAAAAAAACAAAGCCCAAGTTTCATTGTATTTGGGCAATAGTTTTCCACCTACCCACTTATTATTGTCCTTCATCCAAGGCGGGGCAGTCCAAGGCGAAGCAATGATTTTGAAGCCAGCTTTAGACACTTTTTGGGCATCTTTTATCATTGGAATGAGGTCGTCCATATCTTCCTTGATGCTAAAATCTTTCAATTCTTCATCGGGCGTAGGTGCGTAGGAATAATTGCTCAAAGAAAAATCGCAAGAATTGATGTGGGTGCGAGTAAGTGAATAATTTGCCCCTTCTTCGCTAAAATAAGCTTTCAAGATTTTTTCTCGATTGCCTTTGCTCAGTTTGTTGAGCAAATATGCCGAACTTTCGGTAAAAGCTCCGCCAAAACCAATTATTTTTTGGAATTTTTCTTCGGGTTTGAGGGTGATTTTAACGGAATTTTTGCTTGCGGGAGCTTCCTCGATTTTGGTAAGTTTATTACCTTTTGCCGAGGTTTCGTATATCTCGACTTTCCACGTTTTTTGAGGCTGACAATTCATCATCAGGCAACTTAGGATTAGAATTTTAATTTTTAATTTCATTCCAATAAGCGTAATATTTTTGAGAAAAGAATTAGTCAAGTATTGTAATTAGTTGATATTCAGAATCTTAGAGAATATTGATTTTGATGATTCTCACGCTAAGATGCCAAGGCACAAAGTATTGATAATCAGTAATTTATATTTTTCCAATAAAAACTTTTATAGCACTTATCTTAAAAAATCTTAATAATCCGCTCAATCTGCGTTCAAAACTTCTTGGCACGTTGATTTTTTTGATTTTCGCGCCAAGACGCAAAGTCGCAAAGTATTGATTTTACATAAGTTTATAATTCTCACGCCAAGACGCAAAGTCGCAAAGTATTGATTTTACATAAGTTTATAATTCTCACGCCAAGACGCAAAGTCGCAAAGTCGCAAAGTATTGATAATCAGTAATTTATATTTTCCAATAAAAATTTTTATAGCACTTATCTTAAAAAATCTTAATAATCCGCTCAATCTGC
>JALONJ010000387.1 GCA_025455045.1 Microscillaceae bacterium
CATAATTTATTGATTTTCAATTAATTACAGAAAAAATCTAAGAGGTAAAAATTTAACAAAGTTCCACGCAGGATGACGAGTGGGGAGATGAGTTGGGTTGTTTTCAAATATTTCATTTTTTGTACTTTTTTAATATGTTTTAAAATATTCACGTTAATTACAAAATTATTCATTTTACATTATTCACTATTCACTCCTTATTTATTTTTATTTGCTAAATTTATAAAAAAGTATGTTGGCTTTGGCGTAGGATAGTCTAGCGATTTGTGAAATTGTGCTTTGTGTAGCGAGGCTACAAAGCACCAGTGAGTATCAAGCATTTTTCAATAAGCACGTCCATCATCAAAGCCCTTGAAAAAACCACGTAAATGTACTCATTATTTTGCCTTCCTCAGTAGGCAGACCAATTTGTCCGACTCCGTTGTTCTCAAACGGCTTGAGGTCGTAATCGCCATTGGCACTAAATCTGATAAGTGGTACAAACTCGTCTTTACCTGCACTGTTTTTGCGGCGCAAAAGGGTATATTGTGCCGTCAAACCCAAAGAAACGGTATCAAATGAGCCTCCCAAGGCTTCGCCTTTGCCGGTAAGTCCTAAGTTGAATTGGTGGCGTTGGTTAAAAGTACGCTCATAGCCCAAGTTCATTCCTGCCGTAAATTTGGAGGGGTCAAATTCATTGGGCTTGTCTTTTTTTGGGGTCTGGTTTTGGTAATTCGCACTACCTCCAATATTGAAACCGTCTTTTTTGTAGCCTCCCGTAATCCCCAAGGTGAGGGTATCGTCAGAATTGAAGCCAAAAGTGGAGGCAAAATTAACCCCAGCTTTGTTTTCGAAGGTAAGCCCACCCGAAATACCCCATTTGCTGGGGTCTTCATTCCATTGAAAGCCGTTTTGGAGGGATAAAAACTTAGAAAATTGAATCAATTGGCTCAAATCCAAAGACAAACTACCATTGGGCAAGTAGATTAGTTTGCTATTCAATTTGAAAGTTTCGCCTATGCCCAAATCTACATTGCCGGTGTAGGTATTGTCTTGCCCTTCTTTACCCGCTTTGGAATCCATCGCAAAACCGGCTCCCAAGTTGAATGAGGGGTGAATTAATTTTGGATTGATGGCAAAATTATAATCATTGCCCATATTAGTACCATATTTACTAGCAAGGATAAAGCGCGCAAATTTCTCTTTCTCTTTGTCTTCTTTGCCAAAAGTGAGCGAGCTTTCGCCACTCATTTTGTCTTTGTCGCCGTGGTCGGTAAATATATTTTTGGAGCTGAGGCGAAATCTATCCGAATTAAACAACAAACTGCCGGTGTAAGCATTGGCAGCCGCCTCACCCTCTTTTTTGCCGCCGGTATAGTCGTAGCCCAAGCCCACACCCAAGCCAAAGTCGGGCGTATGCAAGTAAGGATTAATACCCAAGCCAAACCGATTGGCAAGGTTGGTATTAAAAGCCAAATCGGTATCGAGGCGAGTGTATTTTTTATCTTTGGTATCGTTTTTACCCCACGACAGTTTGCCTTTGGCACTCAAATCTTGTTCTTTTTTGTCTTCGCCGCCTTTGTAAGTAACGGAGGCTTCGGTGCGAAACCTCTCGCCCGCGTATTTGAAAACTGCCCCCAGATTTTTGACTTTGGGCGTTTGAATTTTGCCCAATTCGGCTTTGACTCCGAGGCTGGATTTATCGCCCAATTTGAAGTTTTTGTCAATTTTGGGGATTTCGCTATTGCTCAGGTAAAAAGCCGCCAAACCCAGCAAAGCCATTCCTAGAGCCACACCCGGGTCTGATTTGGTCTTGGCAAGCAAAGTTTCCTTCAATTTTTTGCCTTCGGGCGAGAGCAATAATTCGGCTACGCCATCTTTGACGGCAGCGTTGAGGGCGGTGGTAATTTCTTTGATTTGGTCGGGCGTGAGCGTATTGTCGGGCGTACTTACATTTTTCAATTGCTCATTGAGTACTGCGTTTACTTTTTCGGCAATTTGTCCCGAATAAGCCTTCAGTTTATCTTCGCCGAGTTCTTTTTTCATCAAATCATAGACATTGCCGGTGAGCCATTCTTCAAAGTTCCAATCGGCTTGTTTGTCGTCGGTGGTAGCAGTATCTTTTTTTTCAGCAGATTTTTCTTCTTTTTGAATAGGGGATTTGGACAAAAACGGATTTTGCGAAGCGGTTTTATTCCCCAAAAAAGGGTTATAACCCGATTGTTCACTTTGCTGAGTAGTGGTGGGTTTGCGCTGTAGCGCAGTTTTGGCAGATGATTGGAATGTTTGCATAGTGAACAACGAGATTAAAAAATAAATTTACAAAAAAAAGTCAAAGAATTGGGGTATTTTTTACATTTTTTCAAATATCAAAAATCATACTTTTGCTTATTTCTGCTTTTTAGAAATAGATGCAAAATGAAGTAAAATTTTTAAAACCATAATTAATTGATAATCAGGCAATTATAGACTTTTAGAAAACCAATTGCCAAATGCTGATTATCAAGCACTTACAAAAAATATATAATTGAACTTCTTCTATATTTCATAAAACAAAACGCATTTTAAAATTAAGAATATTAGAAAAGTACAATTTTTAGACAGTTTTGATGTCCAGTTTCATAAACTTTCACGAGATTTATTTTCATAAGCAACTGATAATCAATTGCTTACAAAAAAGAAAGCGATTATCTTACAGGCTATAAATAATTCCTAATTCTTAATTCCTAATTCTTAATTCTCAACTCCTCATTTCCAAATCAATCCAACTCACGCCAAGCATAAGAAGTATGAATTTTTTTGAGTTGGTGAATATTATCTTGATTTGCCGGAAGGTAGGCGGCAAAGCAATCTTGGTCATACGCAGTTCGAATGGCATTGATGGTATGAATAATCTGGCTTTCGCTCACCGGCTGCCAATTCCACACATCTACGCCCAAATTGAGCATATTGGCTTGTATCGCCCACGCCTTGTGGACGTGCCCTACGAGGTTGAATTTGTCGGCTACTGCCAAAACCGGATAATGCACGAGATTGATTTCTTCGCCGGTTTTGAGGGTATAAACAGCCTGCGTTTGCACTGAATCAAAGTACTCCAGCAAAAGCTCATCTGAAAAATTATCTTCTTTATTGCCTCTCAACAAATGAATTTTGCCATTCAAACGTTCACGAAATTTTAGCCCGATTTCTTTGACCGTAAAATCGCCCAAGTGCCATACGGTATCTTCGGGTTTGACCAACGCATTCCAACGGGCTACCAACAACTCATCTTGTTCTTCAACCGATTGAAAAGGACGCAGAAATAAATGGACTTTTTCGCCAAATACGTCCACCTGACGAAAATCTAAAAAATGGGTGTCAGAAATGAAATAAGTTTGAGGCATTGCTTGATTATTCAAAAGGTGATAGGGTGTATAATTTAATGGCTAATCTCTTTGTAACTCATTGAATGTCATTTAGTTGTAAAAATAATAACAAACAAGAAACTAAAATAAAATGCAAGCCGATAAGCCGGGTTCTGTCCTCGCCGGTGGCGAGTTCTTATCATTTATCTAGGCTGAGGCTCACGCCAAAGCTCCATCGACCTACCCACCAACTCGGGCGAGCAACCCTCAAACGTTGGCTTATTTGGTCTTTCAACTCCTAAGGTTTACCCTGCCTCAGCCGTTGCCGACTGAGCGGTAGGCTCTTACTCTACCTTTTCACCCTTACTCGCCTTGCGGCGAGCGGTATATTTTCTGTGGCACTTGCTGTACTTAGTTCTTCGCAAAACCAAGCCCTTCCCGTTAAGAAGTAGGATGCTCTGAGTTGCCCGGACTTTCCTCCCGTTGCGCAAGACAACCGGCGATAAGATGGCTTGCATTTTTTTGTAAATATACGATTAATAGCGAATAGTGTGCCGTATAGATAAAATATCTAAACTCATAACCCCGACACCTTGAATGACAGATGAAATACAAATCATTGATAATCAGGTATTTAAAAAATAATTAAAGGCTTTTTTTTGGTTTGATGGAAAATTGCCAATCCGTTTTGTTGATTTATTTTATTAAAAATTCGGGAAAATGTCTATTTTCGTTTTCCTTAAACAAGGATTACAAAATAAACCCAAAAGCTCACATAGCAAATCGCTGAGTGGGTTCACCTTGGGGGCATTTGCTCATTGTGTAGTCATTAAAGGTATTAAACGCAATCAAAATGGAAGATAACCAACTTACAGCCGAAGATTTGGCTATGCTCAACTCGCGCAAAGGCTTGAAAAAAATGCTCGAACATAAAAAAATCAATTTTGAAAAAATATTGAATGAACTGGATTATGAAGAAGAGTTGGAAAAACTGCAAATCGAGCTAGTCAAATTGCATAAATGGGTGCGCGAAAATCGGAAAAAAGTTTTGATAATTTTTGAAGGGCGCGATGCCGCCGGCAAAGGTGGGACTATTTTGCGATTTACCCAGCATCTAAGCCCCCGCCAAATGCGCATCGTTGCCCTCCCCAAACCCAGCGATACCGAAGTGGGGCAGTGGTATTTTCAACGATACATCAAAGAATTGCCCGGTGCCGGTGAAATGGTGTTTTTTGACCGGAGTTGGTACAATCGGGCAGTGGTAGAACCCGTAATGGGCTTTTGTACCGAGAATCAATACAAAGAGTTTATGCAACAAGTACCCGAATTTGAGAATATGCTTTATCAAGACGGCATTATTTTAATCAAATTTTGGTTTGTTCTTGATAAAAAAGAACAAGCCGAGCGTATTCAAGACCGCCGAGACGACCCGCGCAAGCAATGGAAAATAAGCCCTATTGACGAAAAAGCCCAAAAAAAATGGAATCATTTTACCCGCTACATTCGCCTGATGTTGAGTAAAACCCATACCGTTTACAATCCTTGGATTTTGGTAGATGCCAACAACAAACAAAAAGCCCGACTTGAGAGTATTCGTTATGTGCTTTCGCAAATAGACTATGCCGATAAAGACCAAGCCCAAGTTTCGTTGATATATGACCCCAAAATCGTATTTCGTTATGAAGACGGTTATGAGCGCAAAGTATAATTTGTGGAGATACGTAAATGGGCTAATTTAGCCCCTAGGCGGATAAGATATGCTAATGTACTGATAATGAATGAGTTATGTTATTGAAAATCAAGATTCAACAAAAAACCTCCTAATTTGGACTTATGAAACGAATTATTTTTATTACCCTTATCCAATGGGGCTTGTTTTATACCAATGGGCAAGCCCAAATCACTACATTTGTGTTGGTGCGGCACGCCGAAAAGGCAGCTGATGGCACACCCAACCCCGACCTAAGCCCCGAAGGCAAAAAACGCGCAACGGCTTTGAAAGATATGCTTGGCAAACTAAAAATCCATCAAATCTACGCCACTGAGTTTCGCCGAACCCAACAAACTGCCGAACCGATTGCCCAAGCCCTCAACCTTACAATGCAACTGTATGAAGCCAAACCCAACGGAGAATGGATTGAAAAACTAAAAAAAGAAAACCTCGGCAAAATAGCCTTGGTAGTAGGACACTCCAATACCATACCCGAAATAGTCAATTTATTGACCAATTCCAAAAACTTTGTTCCCCTTGCCGACCACGAATATCAAAATATTTTTGTGGTAAGCCTCACTGCTTCGGGCGAGAGCCAAGTGCAAATCTGGCAATTTCCTTTTTGATGATAAAAACACGTAATGTATTAAGCCGCCAGAGGCGGACAAGTTACAATCCCTGATTTTCAATTAATTTATTTTTAAAAAATGTGTATAACTAATTGATAATCAATTGTTTATATTTTAAGCCGTTGCTTGTGCAGCAATTCCCAATGTAAAATAATTGAACAAAAGTTTGATATTTTAACTTTTATATTTATAAAAATAGCAAAATACATAAATAATTGATAATCAGCATTTTAACTGTATTTTTTCATTAAATTGCCCTTAGCGAAACCCTAGAATTTTTGGAACGAAAGCCGCAAAAATTCGGTTTGAAG
>JALONJ010000388.1 GCA_025455045.1 Microscillaceae bacterium
CGCAAAGTCGCAAAGTATTGATAATCAGTAATTTATATTTTCCAATAAAAATTTTTATAGCACTTATCTTAAAAAATCTTAATAATCCGCTCAATCTGCGTTCAAAACCTCTTGGCGCGCTGATTTTTTTGATTTTCACGCCAAGGCGTAAAGTACTGATAATCAGATATTTACATATCCCCAAGGTTCTTGTCATTTTTAAAGGAGTCATTTGGCTTAGATACGGTCTAAAGCCGCTTACGCGTGCAGGCTAGACAGCCTGCGTTACAATTTTCCTGAAAAAGTGCAAACATCAATTTCCCGATTTTTCTATTTCTTTTCTGGGCGGTATTTCTACTTCAGCCAAGAGTTTTTTGAAATTGCCTTCGTAGGTTTTTTGAATGGCATTGCCATCTCTAGTCAGGTTTTTAAAAATACCTTGGTCCACCAAATCCCAAATCGCCCATTTGGCTTTGCCATCTAGGGTAAAAAGCCCGAAATTATTTTCCGAGCCACCCGGATTGGCAGCATCTTTCCAGATTTCGTCAAAAGCCTCAAAATAAAAGCAAGCAATTTTATTTTTATCAGTCCATTTTCGCATTTTTTGATAGAAAATACCCGATTTATATTCATCAGTGGCTTTTGAGCCTTCCTTGCCATACAATTCGTTGGCGGCACTCGCCCAGCCGGTTTCGCCGATGTGAATGGGTTTTTCGATGCCCAAACTTTGCATATATTTTTTGACGGAATCATATTGAGCAATGGCATATTGCAGAGAACGCTCCATTGCCAAATCAATTTGTTCTTCTTTGGATTTACCCTTTTCGCTTTCTTTTACTCCCCAAAAAACCGGATTATAATGGGTGTCGTGCATCGGATAGGTGTGCATAGAAATATAATCGACGGCTTTGATGAGTTCATTCAAATCTGCCACGTGGTATTCATTCGAGCCACCGCCCCAAGAAGCAAAATTATCGGAACTGGTAATCCATAAATCTTTGGGCAATTCGCCTTTTTTCTTTAACAATTGCAAATGATTGACCCATTTTAAAATTATCCAAGGTTGCACATAATAGGCGGTTGCCCATTTGACCATTGCCTCGTTGCCCACGGCAATGATTTTGATGATTTCGGGATATTTTTTTGCCAATTCTACAGCGTGTTCTATCTCGGTGGGGTTTCTTTCGCTTTCTTCGTTGTGATTGGGTTCGAAGCCTGTCCATGCATTTTTGCAATCAATCCAAGCCCCCAACATCACATACATTTCAAAATTTGAAATTTCTTTGTTTAATTCCTCGATTGCTTTCAAAATGTTATTTGCCTCGGGCAGATGTACGTTATAGGTTCTGATGATTTTGACTCCCATTGCCGCAAGAATTTTCATATCTTCTTTCAATTGGGCAACTGTGGGTTGCACCCTTCGGCTTTGGGTGCGATACCCCCCATAAGAAATGGCAAGGTAGTCGGGGTTTCCCAAGATTTGTTCAGCCGTTGAGCTTTTTCTTGTTTGATTCATTGTTTTACAAGCTAAAGAAATGGCAATGATTGAAAAGAATAGTACTATTTTTAATAAATTTTTCATTCATTGATTTTTTTAGTTTAATTATTTGATTGGTTTCTAATTGCCTAAGCGTATTTGTAAACCTGTCAGGTTTTTAAAACCTAATTTACTGTAAACCTGTCAGGTTTTAAAAACCTGACAGGTTTTAGGACAAACCATTAGATTTTAAAAACCTGACAGGTTTTAGGTATTTGTAAACCTGTCAGGTTTTAGGACTATTTATTCACTTTTACCTTCATCCAGCTTATTTTACCCTTGCGTTCAAAGATACTTTGCGAGTCTTCTGCATTGAGAAATGCTTGATTGTATTTTTTTGAATTTCCACCAGCTTCAAAAACCTCAATACTTGCTTCTTCTGCCATTTCATAAATCACCGGAACTTGACAGATAGTAAAAAACAAAGAATTTTTGGGCAAATTCATTTCGCATTTTTTGCCATTTACATCAAAGTAAAAAATACTTTTCTCCACGCTTACAAACTCCTCATTTTGGAGTAAAAATGGTTCAAAATGCAATTTTCCGGCTTTGATGCGAATCCCCAATTCTCCAAAACGACTCAAAATATCTTCTTTTACCTGCCCAGTCATTCCGGGTTGTTGCGCGCCTTTGTTGAATGGGGTATGCGAATAAGGAGTAATCGGAAAAGCCCCGTACAATTCCGGCGATTTATGCACCCCAATTCCTTCATTGATTTCGTGAAAATGGCTATTCAATTTATCTTGGGTGGCTTTATCAGTATTTTCGACTACGGCACGGTGACAGGTTTCTTCTACTGCCAATAAATGTTTGGAAACCATGTGCCAATAAATTGACCCCAAGCCTTCGTAGCCATAAAATGTCCCTGACCGACCAGTAAATTCTTTGTGGTTAAATACTTCTTCAAAAATATTGAGTATCAATGACTTATCAGTTTTTACCAAAGTTTGATACTTGTCTGCCAATCCGTCTAAAGCTTTGCCTAAATCATCGGCATTTTTAAAATTTCCGTTGAAGTGGAAATTACCTTTTATATCTTGTTCGGCAATAGATTTATTGTTTTCTGCCAAAAGACTTTTTAATAATACCGAGCTTTCAAATGAGGCTTTTGGAATGTTGTTTCTCTGCAAAAAACCATTCAGATTTTTATTGGGATATAAAATATAACTGTTTTGGTCGGCGCGGTATAAGCTACTTTGTCGCAAAGCATCTAATAATTGCAGGCTTTCGTCTGCCGACAAATAACCTGAACTCAAAACTCCCACTTGCCCTTCCAACATTTCGCTCAAATAGGTGATTTTGATGCCTTTTTCGCCATAACTCATCAAGTTGTAAGCGTGATACAAATGGTCTTTCCTTTGATTGGCTTGGATAGAATGTTCCAAAAATTTCAGCGAAATATTGACCAATTCCACTAAATCTTGCCCCAACACCGCTTGTTTTTTGCCATTAAAGCCCTTTTGATAAATCCCCATTCGGTATTCGCTGGCGGCATTGCCCAATTCATCAGTGATTTGTTTTCGGATTTCATCAGAAATTGGCGCAGCCAGTAATTCCGCGTGTTTTACAAAAACCGCTTTTATTTGGGTAAAAAGTAGCTGTAACTCCGCTGAGATTTGAAAATTTTGGGTATCAGTATTTTGCAAAATCCCTTCAAAAAACTTTAAAAATCTTCTTAAATAATATAAAGTAACCATCGAAACGCCATTGCCCACCAAAGCATTGTTGGCATCATTCCATTCGGGTCTTTGGGTATTCATCCAAATTCCACCTTCGGGTATGAAATTGGAGAGTTTGGCAAGCAAAGTAGCTAAAATCTTCTCGACAAAGTTTACTTGATGAATTTCTTGGGTTTGATTGGTGAGCAATGCGCCGTCAGCCCCCATTGTTTTGATTCGGTGATGAATTTGCTTTTCATTCTCATTATCAAATACAATCGTATCTTTGGGATTTTTGACAATATCTGCGTAAGATTTGATTTGATAAGGCACATTGGCATAAACAAAATCATTTTGATTGAATAGCCTTTCAATTGTCCCGGCTTCTTTTTGTTCGGCAAATTCCAAGAACTTCAAAAGATAGATAATTTGGTGGTCGCCCCAATAGCCGATATATGCCCAAGGATTATCCGGCTCAACGGTTTCCCAATCAAAGCCATCTTTGGTAACTCGATAGGGATTGTAGCCATCAAAGGTCGAGGCATTGAGAAATTTATAAATCATTCCCTCGATAAACTCAGGATAAGAATATGCCAAAGCTTCCCAATTCTGAAATATATCGCGCCAATTGCCTTGATAATCCAAGATTTTTGAGCCATCTATTTCGCTATTGGTATTGATGGAAAATTGATTCCAAGGTCGGCTGGGGTCGCCGTGTCGCCGACTGAATTTTAAAGGCAGGTACTCGGTGGCTAACCTTTTAAAGTCAAGCCCAAGCCCCCTAGCCCCCGGAGGGGGAATGGTGTTTTTTAATTCAAAAAGCGAAAAGATGGTAGGTAAGGTATTGAGGGTGTCTTGCGCTTCTGCAAAAACTTGTTTATTGGCTTTTTGCAGGTAAGTATTGAAATCCCATTTTTCGATTTGGTAATTGTTATCAAAAATACCACCGCGCATAATGTTGAATAGCACATTGGAAAAATGGCGGGTATCTTTCAATTCATCGGCGGTGTATTGCAAGGCATCGGAGCTTGCTGTAAGTGCGATGAGGCGTTCTGTTCCGGCATTTATATCTGCTAAAACCTTGATTATCAAGTCTTTATCAATTTTGATTTGCTCATTTAAAGCAATGACCGAAGCGTGATTTTGATTCACATTGGCAATTATCTGCCAACTTTTTTCCTTGCCTGCCTCGAGCGTGCAATGGCTTGCCACAAAATAAGCTCCTTTTTCGCCTTTTATATCGGTCTCTTGCTTAACGATTTCACCTTTTCTAAAATTTTGGAGTTGCAAGGAAGAAAGCAAATAAATCGGATTTTCTAAGCCTAGACTCCACGCTACATTGGTTTTGAGGGCTTCACTGGGTTCGGCTTTGTCGACGATAATCGCACTCAGGGCAAATAAGCCTAAGCCTGTTTCTGTTACCAATTCGGTTCTTTTGTACGCATCTGCCAGATTGCTGACTCTGGTTTGCAAGTCGCTTGGTACACCATAAGGCATTATGTTTTGCAAGCCATCAAGCAATTCAATTGCCAGAGTTTGGGCAGAGAGGTTGGTCAATTTGGATTGCTTCACAAAACCATACAGCTCGCTGGTGCTCCATTCATATTGAAAACTTAAATCAAGATTGTGATTGATTTCTTCAAAAATAACTTTGTTGCTGAACCGATTTTGGTAAAGATTTCGCGTGATGGTAAAGTTGCCTTCGCTGCGAATTGAAAAAGGCTCCCATAAAATTTTTTTCCCGTTTTGCTCTACCCGAAGAATGGTTTTGCTGCCCGTAATTTCGGCGGTATCGGTGATTTTGTCATCGGTATAATAAGGGAATAAAGCGAACTCGGCATTCTTTCTACCGGCACTAATGCCGCCATTGCTCGAGACAAACAACCAATGGTTAGAATCGCTCACGATGCTCATAAAAAACGGGCGCATTGTTTGTACTTCGGAAATTTTGAAAAAAACCTCGCCGTTTATCACTACGCTTTTTAAGGTATTCATATTTTTAAAGCCCCCCAACCCCCGGAGGGGGAGTTTTTTTTGATTGTTCCCCCTCCGGGAGTTAGGGGGCCTCTAGGGAATTTTATCTTTGCTTATAGACCTTTACATAATCAATGGACATTGATTGGGGAAAAGGGGTACTATCGGTCGGAAAACCCACAAAACTACCACCTACGGCTATATTGAGAATCATAAAAAACGGTTGATTAAATACCCACTCGCCGGTAACATCGGCGGGAGTTACTCTTTTGTATAAAAAGTCATTGACAAAAAAGTCAATATAATCTTCGCCCCATTCTACGGCGTAGATAAAGTAGCCAGCATCAAAACGTCCATTGGTAAGCCCGTAGATTTTGGTAATGGCATTTCCGCCTGAGTAACCCGGACCGTGTACGCTCCCGTGCGTGATGAAAGATTCTTGCCCTCTTTGCTCCATAATGTCAATTTCGCCGCATTGTGGCCACGGGGTTGTGGTAATGTTTTCGCCCAACATCCAGAATGCCGGCCAGATACCGGGTCCGGTGGGAGTTTTGATTCGAGCTTCAAAACGCCCGTATTTTTGGGCAAATAAGCCTTGAGTTTTTACTCGGGCTGAGGTGTAGTTTGGCCCCGGAGTACGAATAGCTGTGATTACCAAGTTTCCATTGCCATCTAAGGAAACATTGTTAGAGTTATTGGTATAAACCTGAAATTCCCCATTGCCCCAGCCATTTACGCCGTTTCCCAAGTCATAAGTCCATTTGGTAGGATCGGGGGCAGTACCCGCCGCTCCGTCAAATTCATCACTCCAAACCAATTCCCA
>JALONJ010000389.1 GCA_025455045.1 Microscillaceae bacterium
AATTTAATTATTGAGCATTATCAATTACTACACCAATTAAAAATAATGATAGTTAAGTGGTTGATTATCAGCACTTTAAAATTCTGTAGGGAGATTAGCTTCGGAGAGGGCAGGGTGAGGCAAAAGAAATGCGTAAATTTGAAATGCACCCCATAAATCTTTATTTTTCGCTTTGCATACTCGCAATCGCCACCCGCAGGGTGAGGTAGGTAATGAGCAAAAACGCCGAAAACAGCAAAGTAATACTAGCCGCCCCGACCGCCGCCGATGAAAAAGGGTGAAGCAGTTTTTCCAAAACCTCCCGAGTCAAAGCCAAAGGATTGGTAACTACATCCCAACTATTGAAGCGTTCGTACCTACCCAAGTAAATGCCAAAACTTCCCAAACTCAAAGAAATCAGGACAAATAACCAACCTATCCATTCGTTGAAACGTTTTTTGACCCAATTGTGCAAATCGACCAGCGACAAAAAGCCGAGCCAAATGCCATTCCAAGCAAATGAATAAATCAAAATCAAATCATACCACGTAGGCACGACATAGCGGGGACGAAAATGTAACAAATCAGTAACAATATAAGGTGAGTTGGGAAAAAACAAAAGCCAAGTGCTCAACAACAAACCAAGTATTAAGCCTGACTTGAGGCGTTCGTCCCATAAATAAATCGTAAGGCTGATAAAATACGGAATCCACGCCAAAAACAGATTCCAAACCAAGAAACGAAAAGTGATTTCGCCGGTATAAACCATTCTTACGCCCAAAACCGCCAAACTGAATACGCTCGACAAAGCCAAGACCAGCAAAATCGCCAAACGATTTTTGCGTTGCAATAACTGCCAAAGTTGATACATAAACATTGTAATTTTAGTATGAAAAATCGCTATCTCAAGCATAAAATTTGACAAAAATAAGCAAAAAAGCCACAATTTTTAGGATAAAGTCGTTGGACTGGTAATGGCTTGATAATCAGGCACTTACAAATGACCCAAAATATACAGACAATATTTCGGACAGTTTTTGTAAGTGATTGATAATCAATAAGTTATGCTATTTTAAGTATTTTGTATAACTAGCTGATTATCAGATACTTAGTAAATAACTTGGAACTAGAAACTACTCGAACTATTG
Organism: Microscillaceae bacterium; assembly: GCA_025455045.1. Lineage (GTDB taxonomy): Bacteria > Bacteroidota > Bacteroidia > Cytophagales > Microscillaceae > JALONJ01. The sequence goes on from JALONJ010000389.1 coordinate 1,128, forward strand.
ACAGAGGCAAGGGTTTGCTTTGATTGTGAGAAATCAATCAATAAAAATACATAACTATCTGGTTATCAAATAATTATAAAAAAAACGGCAAGATAAGTGTATCTTGCCGTTCTCGAACTTTTACTAATTAATTGCAATAAATACTATTTGATGACTGCCGCTTGAATATTTTTTTTGGCAGATTCTACTTGCTCATCAAGCATTTGCACATATTTGCGCGCGCTCTCGATGAAGTTGTCGTGCATTTCTTTTACTTGGGTAGAGGGGTCGTAGTTTTGCAAACCAAAAGAAGTGGTAAACATACCGGCAAATTGGTCATAAGATTTTTTCCACAAGCCAAATACTTGTCCGGTGATGTCTTTGTAGGTATCCAACACTTTTTCGCCCGAAAAATTGAACATCAAGTCTTTCATTGTATTCATCCAGCTTTCGCCAAATTTTTCTTGATTTTCGATAAATTCTTTGATAAAAGAAGGCGTTTTGTCGTTGATAACCTGTCCACGCATCGATGAAACCAATTCCTTGGTAATCACTTCTTGTTTGCCATACCAATCTTTGATGATGTCGGTACTTTTGTCCAAAGCATCGGCTTTGCCCATTACTTCGCCCAATTTTTTCGAAACTTCCATTAAGTTTTCGATGGATTTTGATTGTATCTCAACCAATACTTCCAACATTTGTTTTGTATTACTCATAATCGTAAGGGGATTTACGTTGTTTATTCTGCAAGCAAAGTAAATGCTCAAGACGCAATAATCGATGATTGGCGCGACTTTTTTTACAAAAAATAATTAAAAATTTGACCACAAAGAAAATTGTCTAGTTAAAATTGTACTTTTCCAATAAATATACCTCTAATAACGTTTTCGCTTTGTATTTTACTGATAAAAATTTATAATTCAAGCCTGCAAAAACAATCAAAAAAACGCTGATAATTCTTTGAAAAATACAATTTATACATTTGCTAATATTACTTCTTAAAATAAGTATATTTGGGGGCATTTCAAATTTATTCCTTAGATTCCCTCTCTCAGAGGAGAGGGCAGGGGTGAGGTCTTACAACGTAAATTTGAAATGCACCCGTACATTTTGGGTTATAACCGCCAAATCGGTTTTTGAGAAACCAACTCCGTATTCTTGTCAAATCGGTTTCTCAAAACCGATTTCACGTTCTTGTCCCAAAAATAGCACTCCCGACCCTTACCATTGTACTGCCTTCTTCAACGGCAATGTGCCAATCGCTACTCATTCCCATCGAAAGCTCGCCAAATGCTACATTGGGCTGACTTATTTCACTTTTCAGCTTTTCAAAAAACTGTTTTAATCCGCTAAATTCTTGGCGAATTTGGGCTTCGTTGTCGGTAAAAGTTGCCATACCCATCAAGCCCATAATTTTTACATTTTTCAAATCGGCAATTTCTTTTGATTTCAAAAAAGATTCGGCTTCGGCATAGTCAAAGCCAAATTTGGATTCTTCTTGGGCAATATGAATCTGCAACAAGCAGTTAATCATTCGATTATGTTTTTGGGCTTGTTTATTGATTTCTTGCAAAAGGGCGGGTTTATCCACCGAATGAATCATATACACAAAATCGGCAATGTATTTGACTTTATTGCTTTGCAAAGTACCAATCAAATGCCAGCGAATATCGCGGGGCAGGGCTTGGGCTTTGGGAACTAGCTCCTGTACGCGATTTTCGCCAAACTCACGCAGTCCGGCATCATAAGCGATTTGGAGCGTTTCAATCGGATGAGTTTTGGTTACGGCTATCAATCTTGCCGAGGTAGCTTGAAGTCGATTTTGTAGATTTTGAATGTTATGCTCGATGCTCATTTATAAAATTGGTTTTTTGGTGCTTGATGGTGTAATGGTGCGATGGTGTAATGTGTTTGAATTGTTTTATAACCTTATCATTTCCCAATTATACCATCTCACCATTCCACCTACTATTATCATTTTGTAATTTTATTCAAAAATAAATCTTAAAAATCAAAACCTTTACCTTAATAATAACTTATTTTGTAAATACGAAACCAAGTGCATCACACACTATATATGCTACAATAGGCATTATTCTCTCTTGTAATTATTTCAAAACAAACGAAAAGTATGACATTATTGGGGCAATTACTCAAGCAAGGCAATATCTTACAAAAGACCCTACAGTCAGATAGAAAAAGCCCGTTTGAACAACAAAAACGCCAACTTTTGCGCCTTTTGAATACCGCAAAGCATACCGCTTTTGGACAAAAATTTCAGTTTGAAAAAGTCATTGACCAAATCAGAAGCCAACCGAATTCGGATAAGAGTTTTTATCGGACTTTTAGCCAAAATATCCCCATTTATGATTATGACAAGATGTATCACGAGTGGTGGTACCGCGACCGCGAAAACGGCGAGCGAGACGTGTGTTGGAAAGGTAAAGTGAAATACTACGCCCTCAGCTCGGGTACTTCGACGAGTACAAGTAAATACATTCCCGTTACCGGCTCAATGATTCGGGCGATTCGCCGTACCAGCTTGCGCCAGTTTTTGGCTTTGCTCAATTTTGACCATATTCAATTCAATTTGGTAGGCAAGGGTATTTTGATGCTGGGCGGCAGTACCAACCTCAATCGGCGTGGCTCTTATTATGAAGGCGACCTGAGTGGTATCAATGCCGGAAAAATCCCTTTTTGGTTTCAACATTTATACAAACCGGGCAAGCGCATTGCGGCAATCAACAATTGGGACGAAAAAATTGACGAAATTGCTACCCAAGCCCCCAAATGGAATATTGCCTACTTGGCAGGTAATCCGGCTTGGATGCAAATAATGATGGAAAAAATTATCCAAAAACATAATTTGCAAAACATTCACGATGTATGGCCCAATCTGATGGCTTTTGCCTTTGGCGGAGTGTCATTTGAGCCTTACCGCAAGGGTTTTGAAAAACTTTTGGGCAAGCCGATTACTTATATCGAGACTTATTTGGCTTCGGAAGGCTTTATTGCTTACCAAAAAAAGCCCAATAAAAATATGGAATTGGTCTTAAACAATGGCTTATTCTTTGAATTTATCCCTTTTACCGAAGAAAATTTTGATGCAGATGGGCAACTCAAAGGCAACCCGCAAACTCTGTTGATTGACGAAGTGGAAGAACACAAAAACTATGCTTTGTTGATGTCCTCCTGTGCCGGCGCGTGGCGGTATATGATTGGCGACACGATTCAATTTACCAACAAAGCCAACGCCGAAATCATCATCACCGGACGCACCAAGCATTATTTGAGCTTGTGCGGCGAGCATTTGTCGGTGGACAATATGAACAAAGCCATCGAGTTGGTGTCGGAGGAGTTGAATATTGCCGTGCGCGAGTTTGCCGTAGCTGGTGTGCCTCACGGCTCGTTGTTTGCTCACGAGTGGTATATTGGTAGTGATGATAAGGTTGATAATCAGCTACTTAGCCAAAAAATAGACGAAAAACTCAAAGCTCTCAATGACGACTATGCCGTTGAGCGTACCGCCGCCCTCAAAGAGGTAAGCGTCCAAGTATTGCCGGTCGAGACCTTTTATAAATGGATGGAAATGAAAGGCAAAATGGGCGGGCAACACAAGTTTCCGCGAGTTTTGAAAAAAGAACAATACGAAGACTGGAAGCAGTTTTTGGCAAAAAATCAATAACAATTAATCTGTGAATGATTTTCAAATTTATTGGCTCAGCTTATTTCAAGTTGTATTTCATAACATTCTGGTAATCAATATTTTACAAAAAGATCAAACCAAAGTACTCGCTCATCAATCCAGAAATAAATTTAAGTTATATTTTTTTAAAAATATTTTGCGCTAACTTTGCGAAATTGGATTTTAATTAGCCCAATGAATTTTATTCATTTGATTGCTAAAAATTGTAAATACTTGATAATCAAGTATTTAGCATTGAAATTAAAATACAAACACTAAATAAATAACCTAGCATTAAGTAATAATCACTTCTAAATTAATCGTATAACTAAGCAAATCGGGAAGCGAAAATGCTATTTACATTTTTAAAAGGGATTGCGTATGGTTTGGTACTGGCAATGTTAATCGGACCGGTTTTCTTTGCCCTCATTCGTACCAGCATTGACAAAGGTTTCAGGTCGGGCGCGTATTTAGCCGCCGGTATTGCATTAAGCGATGCTTTTGTCTTGTTTTTGATGTATTTTGGGGTATCGCAATTTGCCAGTCACCCTACTTTTCAAACCGGTTTGGGCTTGGTGGGAGGTGGAATGATGATAGGTTTTGGACTGATGCCTTTTATCAAATCGCGCCTACAAAAGCGTTTTTCGCCCGCCGAAGCCGCCGAAGTGGAGCATATTATCAATACACCGCCCGGTATTCGGTTTGTATTGGAAGGTATGCTACTCAATATGCTCAATCCGTTTGTGTATATTTTTTGGATTGGCACAGTAGGCACACTCTCCGTTATTATCCATCGCCATTATACCGATTATGATGCCTTTATTTTCTTTTTAGGCACAATTGCTACAGTTTTTGCTACCGACTTGGCAAAGGTGTATGTTGCCAATCAAATCACCAACTACCTTACGGCGCAAGTATTGGCACGCATTGACAAATTTGCCGGAATTGGTTTGGGCGCATTTGGTGTGCGGTTGCTGTTTTTTGCCTTGTATGGAAAATAAGCCTTTAGCTTGGGCAGTTTCTATTTGTTAGCTAAATAACTGAAAATCAAGCAATTAATCAAAATAGCTGGTTCTTCACCACTTTTCAGGAATTGCCTTTGGCAATCCCTCTCGCTTTGTCATTCTGAGCGAAGCGAAGAATCTGAAACTCTTGATAATCAACGCTTAATATACACAATGTATGGCAATCGGCGGAACATTAATACGCTGATTATCAATAACTTAGCCTGAATTTTAAAACGAGAGAAATTTTTGCACGAAGTACTGTTTGTACTCGCTACTCCGATACCCGATACCAAGTTTGGGTACGATAAAAAATTCCCCAATACCCTCTTACTTTGAGCTTGCCATTCTCGACCCACAAGCGACAGCTATATTCCTGCCCTTTTTCGGGGTCAAGGATTTTGCCGCTTTTCCACTCATTGCCACTTTGTACCATATCTTTAATCAATATCATTTCCAAAATCGGCTTGTTTTTGCGGTCATCAGTACATTTGGTACAAAGGGGATTTTCGCCGCTCGAGGTATCCAAAAGTTTTACTACTTTGCCATAATATTTGCCATTGGTGGCTTTGAAAATACGAATAACCGATTTTTCTTTGCCGGTTTCGTCGTCAATGGTTTTCCATTCGCCTACAACTGTGGTCTGAGCCACAAGACTCAAGCTCCAAACCAGGGCAAAGAATAGGCTAAAACTCAGTTTTTTTGTCATCATAAGTAAGTTAAGGTGAATATTTTGAGATAATTACTTGTGCAAAAATAGGCTATATTATCTTACCCAAACCCTAAGGGTTTAAGCTATTGAATTGAAAATCCTCCAAAGGCGGACACGGTCAGGCAATTAAATAATTTCTAATCCCTAATTCTACTTTGGCACTTTAATTTTTTGCACCACATAGGCACATAGAAAACATAGGAAAATACAATTTCAGCCAGATAATCGAGGGGAAATTTACCCTCTAATTTAAAATTTT